>JBBDIE010000125.1:6541-17179 GCA_040880545.1 Bacteroidales bacterium
ATGATCAAGGCTTTGGATGAGGGTGTTGGAATGGTTATGCAAACCCTGTCGAAGTATCAGTTGTTACAGAATACACTGGTATTCTTTGTTTCTGATAACGGTGCCCTGGAAATTGGATCCAATGAACCGCTAAGGGGGCACAAGGGGAGTTTGTGGGAAGGTGCTCACCGTGTGCCTGCAATTGCTTACTGGGAGGGCAAGATTGCTCCTGGTGTAAACAACGAGTTACTGATGACCATGGACATCTTCCCGACCATTGCGGCACTTACCGGTGACAACCAGGCAGGTAAAGAGGATCTGGATGGCATTGATTTTTCAGCTTCGCTTTTTGGAACCCAGTCAGACCCTGACAATCAAGTTGAGCGTACTGTATTTTACCGGTTCAAGGATCAAAAGTCGGCAAGGAAAGGAGCATGGAAGCTCCTGGTCCAGGATGACAGCACGTACCTGTTTAATCTTGATACGGACCTGGCAGAAAAATTTAATGTGCTCAATAACAATGATTCAGTTGCTGGAGTACTGAATATGGATCTGGCAGACTGGGAGAATGAAATTGAACAATACCCGGTCATCACAGAATAGATTTATCATTACATTTAGTAGGAGAACACAGGGGTTAAGGTTTCAAAACGGATGCCCCGGTTCCGGTAAACGAGGGTGTCATTCACGACATGTGTCAGGGTATCACCCTGCGTAAAAGAATAAGTGAGGTATATGGCATCTCTTGGTTTGCCACCCCATGTACTTCCATCCTTTACATAAGTGCCGGTACCTGTGGGCGCGAATGTTGAGCCCGGGATGCTGTCGACCACAATCTCACCGGATTCGGAGAAGGTGAGTTCCATCTTGTAGACTCCACCCCTGTAATTGGCAATGCCGTCGGTATGAATCACATCCGTTCCACGGGTACTCAGTTTCCATAACTCATCATCCACTATATAGATTTCGCGATAGATGACAGTATCAACAGGATCATTGTTGTCATCATACATAATGTCCATGCCGCGGTGCAGGTAAGTACCATGGTATGGGTTGACATATTTGATCCCGAAAAGAACGAAGTCCTTCGGTGGGATCGACCAATCGCTTGCCCTGCGAGGATCCGGATTTAGATTTCCACCGGAGGGCAGACCCCTAAGTATGGAATCAGCCGATGTACCAGTGATCCGCAGGGGGATCACATAATGGTTGCCATACGCCAGTGTGTCCTGGAGAAAAGCTTCCGTCAACTGAACCTCGATCATCCCCTTGAATGAGCCGGGAGGAATTACCACCTGGTCGACCGGGGTGAGGGAGTAATAGGAGGATGGAAGTGGTAAGATGGTATCTCCTCCAACATTTTCGATATGATGCGCAAGGGTGTCAACCACCTCGAAATCGACGGTCCATGATTCTGTATTTGTATACATGCCGCCAATATTTGGGGCAATGTGGAATTTCAGTTCCTGGTCAAGTGAATTGTCATATTCTTCCTCTCCAAGTGAAAGTGTACGGATGGGATATTGATGGGGGAAATACACCGCTGTATATTCATAATCTTCAAATTCCGGCAGCTTTTGTTCGCATGCATTCAAAAGGAGAATGACGGATAATAATGGGATGAGTCGTTTCATGGATATCATATGTAATGGCTTTATATTAAATATTTTAACATTACCAACCTTTGTTCTGTGTGAGATCATAGATCAATGTTTCATTATATGGAATGGGACCGTAAATCATGTACGGTTCATAATTGCGTTTTTCAATTTCCTGGTAGTCATAATTGGTTGTACCGTCAAGGGTAACAAAGACTCCTCTGCAAGATTCGGTCAGATCTTCTGCCCATCTCCTGAGATCCCAGAATCTGAACCCTTCAAAACTAAGTTCCAGTCGTCGCTCATTCCGGATAAGTTCACGCAACTCCTCCCTGGTCGTCAGTTCACTCAGATAATTGTCGGATTGGTCAATTCCGGCCCGGCTTCGAATAGCGGCAATTACATCTTTTGCGGTGAACCCATATCCATTCGGATCCCCATCGGGTCCCCATGCTTCGTTTGCAGCTTCAGCATAGTTCAGGAATATCTCGGTATACCGGAAATAGGTATAAAAATGAATGGCGTCATTTGAAAATGTCGGGTCAACATTTGCATTAGGATTCATTAATTTTTTCAGGTAGTACCCTGTTCTTGTAGATTCCGTCGTGGCATTATTACCATCCTTGGTAACCCCGATCAAGGTAAGGATAGAAATATTTCTGATTTTACCCAAATTATAAACAATATAATGATCCAACCTGGGGTCACGATTTGCATAAGGGGCCGATTCGTCGAAGGCACCGGAAGGATGCGTAATTGGATAACCATTTGCCATAGGGAAAGCATCAACAAGGTTCTGGGAGGGGTTGGTTCTTCCCTGGCCAAACAGGCTGGGTGGATAATTTTGACTTTCAACCGTATTGTTCAACACATAATCACTTCTCCAGATGATATCTCCATCAAATACGAGCGGACTTGTTTGAGGGAGATAAAACAGGTGACCCGTTGGGGACAATCCAGTGGGACCTCCAATCCCTGTAAGTAATACTCCTGCATTCATGGCAGAAGTTTCCCATCGTTGTTGTTTTTCTGCTTCTGAGAGATTTACTGTAAATGCAGGACTAGCTGCATGAAGGGCAACGCGTGAAACCAGTGCCCTTACTACTGTAGCATTGATACGGTTCTTAAAGTTGTCCCCATACACAGCATCGTAAATGGGATCATCAGTATCCTCATATTCATCGGTTAGGTTGGCAATTGCGGTATCACAATCATTCATAATCCGTTGCAGACACGCTTCATATGTATCCCTGGGAAGTGCCAGGTCATCTTCAACGGTGAGAACTTCTGTAACGATTGGAAACCCCAGCAACTCATTGTTATCTGTAAGTCCCGCGTGAGACTGGAGCAGCTGGAATTCATACCAGGCACGTAGTCCATACGCCTCACCTTTTAATCGCTTGAGATAAAGTTGATTGATTTCCTCCCTTTCCCAGGACCATTCGACCTCATGGAGTTTTTCCAGGAACAAGTTTATGTAGTAGATCTGGTTGTACGCGTTATTCCATTCCGAAAAAGGATTGAATGAAGATTTCCATTCTCCTGTTGCCATGCGAAGGAGGTTACTTCCCCTATCGTTCGTTACGGCGTTGTCAGTGGTAACATCCTCAAACGAGTAGGAGGTGGGAAGTGAACTGTAGGCATTCAGTAATAAACCCTCTGCATATACCGGGTTATTAAACACCTGCTCTTCAAACAACCTGTTATCCCTTGTTGGTTCAAGAAAATCATCACAGGAGCTTAGCAGAAGAACCAGGCCGCTCAACAATGTTATCGTTTTACTTGGTGTATTCATAAGTATAGTTCTTATTTAAAATGTCAGTCTGATACCGAATGAATAATTCCTGAATTGAGGAGAATTGCCAATATTCAGTTCACGCTGTTCTTTTGAAGGTGACACTGTAAGCAGATTCTGTCCCCTTGCGTATACCCTGATCTGGCTCGTGGGGAGGGATGTCATCCAGGATTCGGGAACCTTGTACGTCAGCTGCACAGCCCTGAGGTTGAAATAGTTATCGTTCACAAGCCAGAAGGTTGAACTGCGGAAGTTGTTCGAGTTGTTCCTGGTTGACAGCCTGGGGTAGGTTGCTGTGGCAGCGGTTTCTTCAGTCCACCGGTCCAGTACAACCTCAGAATATTTACGTTCCCCAAATACCCAGTAATATTCAGAATTGTAGATGTTGTTGGCACCTCCCTGGCAGATCCCCTGGGCAAAAAATTCGAAATTCTTGTATTCAAGTCGGATATTCAGGCCCAACTGCACTCGTGAACTTCTGTTCCCGATGACCTTCTGGTCATTTTCATCGATCCTGTTGTCATCGTTCAGATCCTGGTACTTGATGTCGCCGGGCTGCACTTCGCCGAAAGTATGGACAGGTGAATTTGCAATATCATCTTCATCTTCGAAGAAACCTTCTGCTACCCATCCAAATATTGCATCTGTGGGCTTACCTTCCTGTTTCCTGTACTCATATTCATAATTTGGTTCATCAATCTTTATAACTTTTGGAACAGAATAGACTGCGTTGATTCCTACGTTCAGTTTTAAGTTGCTGAGCTGTTCAGAATAATTCAGACCCAGATCCGTTCCCTGGTCAATGTAACTGGCAAAATTCTCATAAATATCAAATCCGCCGAGGTAGGCCGGGTAGAGGTTATTCAGACTGGCAACTTCATCGAATGAATTGGAATAAAAATAATTGGCAGTCAGATGGAGCCTGTAATCCATCATTGATGCTTCAAAGCCAACATTTAAATCCCTGCGTTTTGCATAGGATAAGAGCGGATTGCCTATGTTCTCCAAGCGCAGGATATTATTTCCGTACTGTCCGTCAGCATAGGTGAACATTCCACCCTGTTCATAATTATTGCTGTACATGTAATAATTGTTCAGGCTTTGATCGGTATTCAATATGGAATGCGAAGCTTTAAATTTGAGATAATTGAAGAACCGGGAACCTGTCATAAAATCCTCTTCTGAGAGCACCCATGCAACGCCAAGTGAATGAGAGAGACTGAACCGGTTTCCGGGTGCCAGCTTCGGTGAACCCGGCAAAGCGCTGTTAAATTGTACGATGTATTTTCGTTGATACATATAATTTGCCCTGAGTCCAAAATGCAGGTGAATATCAGGGTGTATCTCACCGTCGGTTATATACTTGTCGGAATAGGCCACGGCAGTGGCATTGACAAGGTGATCGTCACCAAACCTTCTGTCAAAGTTCATGGTGCCGAAGTAACCGATGTTCCTGTAAAAGGTTACACCACCGATTCCCTGGTTACCTGTAAAATTATCTTCACCGATCTTGCTTATGGTTGCCAAATCCTGATTGTGAGCGGATGTTTCATAGACTGCATAATCGTTACGCTGAATGGTCCTGAAAAAGTTATAAATATCGAAACTCAGGTATGCTTTTGCTGTAAGTCCGTATAAAATATCGTTCAGATCAAAGTCAAACCCGGTATTGAACTGACCAATCCTGTCGAGCCGGTTTACATATCCGCCGGAAACAAGATCCCCATAAATATTGGACTGGTATTGTGAAGTACCTCCCAGCAGGTAACCCCCGTCGACCACCCTGGTGAGCACATCTGGATTGGGAATAAAGACATCAGTTGTATCGATGAGCACTGGGTAGTAGTTTGGATGGAAATCTGCAGCATCTCTCCAGAAGTTGCCGATCGGACCGTGTCCCCGGTCAAAAACCCCTATTATATCCACATTCATTTTGATCTGGTCCGTGACTTTGAAATCAACGTTACCCCTGATATTAAACCTGTCGTTTCTTTCATTGGCACCTTCACCAACTGTAAGGATATTGCCGGACGAATTCCATCCGAGGTTCATGTAATACTGAGCCTGTTCATTCCCCCCGGAGAGTTCGGTAATCACTCTGGAAAAAGGCTGGTAATTCCTCAGGTATCTATCGTTGTAGTATTGCTCATCGGGATACAACAGTGGATTGGAATGGGTGCGGTAGGCATCAAGGGCCGCTGAATCATATAGTGGGGCCAGGCCATCATTGGCACTTGCTTCATTGTAAAGCCTGGCATAATCGTATGAATTCAGGAATTTCGGGTAGCTGACCGGAAGACTGACCCCCTGCTCGGCTGATACCGTAATGCTTTTTTTATAGGGATGTCCTCTTTTCGTTTTAATCATGATCACCCCGTTGTTTGCCATCGCACCATAAAGCATTCTTGTTCCGGCATCGGGGAGGTAAGAGATCTCCTCTACTTCATGTAGGTTTATGTTGTCAGCCGGCCGGGGAATCCCATCAACGATGACCACACTCTGTCCTATGCCACGGTTGTTGTTATTTCCAAACAATCCGGGAAATCTCGTATTTAGCGCGTCCAGGACACCGTCACGTTGATCAAAATCAAGAAGCTCAGCTGCGGTGATGGTATAGGCAGGACCAGTCATTTGCCGTTTTTTCAATGTACCGAATGGTACAAGTACATCGTCATTCTCGCTGAGTTGATATGGCAGCCTGTTTAGCACAATTTTATTATCACTACCCTGTAAAGATTCTGCCCTGATGGTAATGGATTTGAAGCCTTCGGCTTCGATCAGTAGTTGATCTGCAAGTATTGTCTCAATCGTAAAAGTGCCATTTCCTGATGACTCTGCTTTTGCAATAGACCTTTCGGAGTATATCATGGCACCTGTGATGACCTCACCTGATTCATTTGTGACCGTGCCTGATATCTCTGTCTTCTTGCCCTTTTGTGCCAACAGGTCCGGGGACAGAAAAATAATTCCGATGATCAGCATGATCCGAAAAATATGGTGCACCTGAATGCGCGTTAATAGGTTCATAGTTGATAAATTTTGAGCAGTTTTTACCATCCTGGATTTTGATTATATTCTTTATACAAAGTCACCTGGTCAACTGGGAGTGGCAGCCAGTAATGTTTCTCATCGAAAACCCTGTCCATCAGCCACGTTTTTGAAAAATTCAAATGGTCCGAATTAAAGTTGTTGCCATACATTTTTTTATTTTCGGGGAGGTGTCCAATGTGCCATCTCCTGAGATCGTGCCACCTTTGACCTTCAAAACATAATTCCACGGATCTCTCAACGCGTATCCGCTCCCTGAAGGCAAGTTTATCAGCAGTGAATTTGGGATCAGTATCGGGCATTTCCACCCTGTTCCTGATGATGTTAACGGCTTCAACTGCTGTCAAACCGGTTTCACCATTAAAGGTGGGTGCGGTTGTTGGCCCGTACACTTCATTCACTGCTTCGGCATATATCAGGTAGATCTCTGCCACTCTTAATATCGGGGTTCGGAACCAGAACAGGCCCCAATCCTGATCGATTGCATTCACTCCATAGGGCCAGAATTTTTTGACCATGTATCCTGACAGCGAGCCCTGGGAGCCACGGTCCTGTCCGCCATTATATAGCTGAAGATAGGCCTGTGGATCAGTTTCGGGTAATGTTTTCACCCATCTTGTTCCGTCTGTAAGGATAAATTCATCAAACCTCGTATCCCTTCCCTGCCATGGATTTGCAGGATTATAGCCTGATCCCGGATCATCAATGGGCAACCCGGTAGCTTTCATTTCGAACAATTCGATCAGATTCTCGGTTGGGGCTTCACAATTCTGCACCGTTCCCAGTCGTCCTCCCATAAACAATCTACCGATCCCCTGGTTCTTATATCCCCTGAAACCATGTTGATTGGGCGTATGCACCCTTGACCAGATAATTTCGGGTCCATATACCACGGTTCCATCAAGTGTGTAAAAATTATCTGAATAGGATTCCAGGGGTTCCAGGTGATAATAGCCAGCATCCACCAGCTTCAGGAATTCATGAGCAGCCTCAGCTGCTGCTTCAAGCAGTTCCTGGTTATAGACATAACCGCTACCCGTTGATTCATTGTTCATCAGGGGACTGGCGGCATAGAGCAGGGCCTTTGCTTTCAAGCCCAGGGCGGCACCTTTCGTGGCGCGGCCACGGTTTGAATTAATTCTTGCCTGACCTGTTGCGGTTTCATCCCAGTCTGCCGGTAATAGTTCAGCAGCCCTGTCGAGATCCTCAACTATTTTTGCATTGGCTTCATGATAAGATGGTCTGGGAAATTTCATATCATCATTGGGCTGCAGGACAGTGTCTATGTAAGGCATTCCCCCAAAAGCCCTGACAATCTCCCAATGAAAATAAGCGCGTAGAAAATAGGCCTGACCAAGTATGAGATCCTTTTGCTCATCTGTTGCCTCTTTCAGGTAGTCAAAATTGGCGATACAGATGTTTGCAATCCTGATCCCTCTCCAGCCACCGGCCCAGATCCCTTCATCCTCATCTACGAAAACAGACCGGCTGATTGAATTCCAGGCCCAGTAATTCCCCACATCCCATTGATATGAAGGCATTCCTGAGGCATTTGCGATGACATGGTCCCCGTAATTGTACGAAGTATTGTTGTAAAAATTGTTATAGGGAACTATTAGGTCATACATTTGATCCTGAAATCCCTGGAAATGGGTATAGGTTCCGAAGACATCCTCTGCAGTCAGGTCTGATGCTTCCACCTTATCGAGGTACTCTTCACATGACCAGGTCCCCAGGAGTAACAGTCCCAGGACTATTGATATAATTTTTATGTTCATATTGGTATGCATTATTTTAGAATGTAATGTTTGCACCAAAATTATAGCGCTTTACCATCGGATAATTTCTATCATCATAAGACCCGCCTTCCCGGTCTTCCAGCATTTTTGTCCAGATGAACAGATTATTTCCGTTCATGAAAATACGCAACCTGGAGATTCCAAGACGTTTTAAAAACGAAGTATTCAAACTATAGGCCAGTTCAACTGTCTTTAATCTCAGGTAGGAAGCATTTTTAATGTTATAGTATCCAATGGGTGAAGGTGATTGATATCTTAGGACAGGGTAGGTGGCAGTTTCTGCTGTTTCAGGTGTCCATGAATCTTCCAGATGGAAAGGTCTTGCCAGGGCCATTCCCCCGCTGAATGCACCCAGGGAGATGTTCCGGCTTACATTATGTACGCCATAGAATTGAGCGGTTGCGCTGAAGCCCTGGTATTCAATTCCACCGGTAATGTTATAGTTGTATTGCGGTCTGGAAGGAAACCCGTACGGAACCCGGTCAAAACTATTGATAATCCCATCTGCATTGTAGTCCACAATGTGGTAATCACCCGGAATCCCGTAAACAGGATTTTCTCCCAATGTGCTGGTATAGATGTCATCCCAGTTTTGCATGGTCCCGGCCGTGAGCTGTGAACGCGTCTGACCGATCTGAAAACCTGCCTCTTTCTGGTAATCCGGTGCCAGTTCAGGATCCTCTTTGTAAACCACTTCGTCTTTTACGAATCCATAACTGCCGGTCATGAAGTACCTTAGCCCAAATGGTGTTTGTCGTTTGAACCTTACTTCCACCTCCCATCCATAGCTTTTTGTGATGCCGATGTTTCCAGCAACAGGCTCTGCGCCAAACCACACAGGGACTGTTCTCTGAGCGGCGCTCATAAAAATATCATCCCTGTCTTCCCAGAAGAAATCCACGTCAACAGACAACATATAATCCAGGAAAGAAGTTTCCATGCCAATGTCCCTTTTATGCGCTACTTCCCAATGGATGTCGGGATTCGCAATGATCGCTTCGCTGTAAAAATTATACGCATCGCCACCGGACTGCAACGTGGGGTAACCAAACCGTACATTGCCGCCTGGTATTTCCCATCCACCTATATATAGCCACCGGTTGATTCCTGCATCACTACCTACCATACCATTGGAGTACCTGAATTTCAGCTTGTTGAACTTATCTGTGATGCCTTCGAAAAAATTTTCATTTGACACGATCCAGCCCACCGCAACTGAAGGGAAAAAGCCAAATCTATATTCAGCTCCGAATTTCTCGGATCCGTTATAGGCTGCATTTGCCTCAATAAAATACCGCTGATCGTAGTTGTATGTTACGCGGCCAACCCAGTCTTCCCGGTAATGGGGAAACTCAGCACCCTGGGCATTCTCTTCCCTGTTAAACAGAGCCAGGCCGGATACATCATGTATGCCAAATGATCTTTCATAGTTTAGAGAGACCTGGTAGAACAAATTTCGAAATACATTGCTACCGGCATTTTCGGGACTGACCGTATAAGGCCGGTCCACATAGTTGAACTGGTGTGATTCGGTCCCGAATGCGTCCGGAACATCATATTCAATGGCCGCAAGAGAATCCTCTTTTGTTTGTGCATTCAGCATCAGTTCGGGTACGATATATTTGAATACAACACCCTGGTCATCGACGTTCATGCCCGAAGACCTGAAAATATTGTCGTAGGAGAATCTTCCGTTGACCGATAATCCTTCTGTGATGAAATCCAGTTTCTGTTCCACTCTGAAATCTGTTAATAATTGTGTCCGGTTGGACTTGTTATACCCGTTCGTGTTCAGCGCAGCTACCGGATTCGCATATCGCTCAAACCTTGAGGTCTGGCCGAAATAGCCGTCGGAATAACGTACCGGGAAAAGGTCAGGAGGCATCTGGTAGACCCCTTTCCAGTACAGGGATGATCCTCCGGCAGGTTCCTTTTTGGATGAGTAATGGCCCGACAGGTCGATGCTTAATTTGGTGGTCCTGGTGAGATTAAAGTCCAGATTGCTCCTGAAATTGTATCTTTCATAGGAAAAGTCAGGATCATACCCCTGGCCGTAATCCGTTGTTCCAAGAATATCACCTTCACTGATATAGGAGAGTGAACTGAAGTACTTTACAAAATCAGTTCCACCGGAAACATTTGTATTGATCCGCTGACTGAGCGCGTAATCCTCGACCATGTAATCTTGCCAGTCCACATCGGGGAAAAGTTCCGGCATATCCTGTGTACGATAGTGCTCGAGTACTTCATCAGGCGTGTACCATCCCCATACGGATTCATCAATATTGATCTCCCGCTCAATGGCTTCATTACGAAGTCTTAATGCATCATACGATCCTAATAATACGGGAATCCTTGACAGCGTCTTTACTGTTGTATTTCCACTTATATTTAATGTTGGCTTTCCGGATGCTCCCCG
>JBBDIE010000125.1:17279-20522 GCA_040880545.1 Bacteroidales bacterium
ATCTGGGAGATGGCACCAACGACACTCGCTTTTTTCAATCGGCCGTAGCCAATGACAACAACCTCATCCAGTGAAGTAACATTTTCGATCAGTACAACATTCATCTCTGTCCTGTTTCTGACAGGAACGATTCGATCCTGGTATCCCACGTAACTGAAGTGCAATTCATCTTCCGAAGAAGCCTCGATGACAAAGTTTCCGTCCAGATCGGTCACAGCACCCCTGGTTGTGCCCTCAACGGTGATCGTTACTCCGATCATCGACAAGTTATCTTCATCCCTCACGGTTCCTGTTATCTCACGAACCTGGGAATATGCTGAAATGGAAAGTAAAAAGTATACAGCCATCGGAAAGATTCTTTTTAAAGACATAATTCTGAGTAGTTTAGTTAATTGAATCTGTTGATAAATATACAAGTGCGGATTAATAAATTTTTAATTTTCTCTTAATTCGTGCTTGATAGAAAACACCAATTAGATGCCTTTTCCCCAACTCCAAAAAAATTATCGCTTGCCTTGCACTTAACGTATTCTTATGAGCCTCCACAAAATATTATGCGTTTTCTTACAGATAATATTATTTCAGGGCAAAGCGTATTAATTTATTTATAATACTGAAGGCTTTGTGCCTATAATCTGGTTTCAACCACTTTAGGGTAAAACTGTTTTTTACGAAATATTTTTAAATAACTTTATTCTGTAACGTGGGTGTTTGGGTTTGGAATACTTTGTTAAGTATTTAAAAAACAGTATTATAACCAATTATCCATACTGCTAATTTCTTCTGTGTTTTATTCATTTTCAAGATACATGTGAACTCTTAAACTCCAGTTATTAAGAGATAATTAGAATTTTATTAGCACGTCTAGTCTATATTAATTGGTGAATCAAAAATTAACTGATATGAAAAAACTATTACTATTTACAGCATTTTCGATCGCCATGAGTGGATTGGTTGCTCAGTACCAGGGTACTCCATGGTATGGAACCCCCTGGGCCTTTGGCGAAGACAGCGCGGCAAATCTCAGCGTAGGTTTGGGCATCGCAACTAAGAATACTTTCGCGAACGGTGTACTGCACTCCGCTTATGATGTAGGAGTGGTGGATACGCTGCTAAGACCGGTCGGCGATCCCGGTGGTGCATTGGTTGCCGGATCGGGAGTGATAAACAGTTCAGCTACCAATGGTGATTATAGGAGGCCACAGGCAACAGCAGACGGAGTATCATTGGATCAGAGCGACATAGATGCTATCGAAAGTCCGAATTTTGGGGCCATGTTCAGTTCACATGATAACAGGGGAGTAACAGGTAAAACCGGTGGATGGTATCGGTACACTTGTAATTTCTCATCGAATGGAAATTATAAGATGGTGTTGCGTATGTGGGGAAATTCTGACCCTGGATATGCAGCATGGGTCAGGTTTTATGACAAAGCTACAATGACACCGCTTTACCCGTGGGTTCGTTTCAACCCTGGTGACGGAGATGGAGGAGACCTGGAAGGCGCCAGCCTAATAGATGTCACTTCAGAAACCTTTGATACAATCGTTAATAAACAAGGAGCACCAAGAGGTCAAACCTGGATTGAGCTGAATGACGGGCTCACACTGAATGGAGACGTGGTTGTGGAATACTCGGATGTGGGACCATCCGAAGCTTATGGCGAAAATATTCGTGGGGCCGGTTCCGGAAATTTTGGTGAATTTCTTTTCTTATATACCGGTGAAGCATCTGATGAATTTGCCCCTGTGGCAGAAGTGTATAAGGAATCCTATGATGATATGGAGGAAATTTCCCTGACACTTACCGAAGACGGAACCCTCTACCTTGTTCCTGCCGGCACTGCTATCGAAGACGCGGAAACCGCAAACATCGATAAGATGGTAATGACCACCAGCGATACCTATACAAAACCTGTAAAGGAGCTTGACCTGGAACAGGATATCCAGATTGTAACCATGGATGCAGCCGGAAACTCAAGAATAACTACGCCTATAACGCTTCAGAAGGCATTCACGGCGGACACAACACAGGGAGTAACTGGTGATACCATTTACTTAAACACCACACGGGCCGGAACAGTGTATCTTGTTCCTTCCAATGTTAATGGCGATTTTACTTCACTGTCTGTTGCATTTGCAGGAGGAAATGCAGATACTGCTGCTGTAACCGGAGGAGTTGATTCACTTATAATTACAACGCTTACGGGTGACCTGGACTGCAATTTGTGGTTGTATGACGCATTAACCGGAGAAATCTCCGACCCCATTGCATTCCAGCTTGGAGCAGGAGGTGATCCGTCATCGGTTCAACTTCAAAACCTTCGGGATTTAACGGTCTCTTTTTATCATAATGAGATCATTGTGCAGCACAATGCTGACTACAACGAACTTGCTGTATATGACATCCTTGGGAAACAACATCTCCGCAAAAGCGTACATTCCAACAGGATCAGTGTAAATGCAAATGATCTGAATGACGGTGTATACATCATCAGGCTGACAGGGAATTCTGGTATTGCCACCAGGAAATTCCTGCTGAGCAGATAGGTTAATTGATTCAAGGAACCAGGTTTTAATCACAAATAAAAGAGGCTGTTCAAATCATGAACAGCCTCTTTTATTATAAGCAATCAGGGTGTATCCCGAATTAATTTTACCGGTAAACATATCCTGCGGCGATCATGCATTAATTGATTATTAAGTAAAAATTAGATTGGTTGGAGTAAGTTTCAGAATTGATCCATTTCCAATTCAAAAACGTAAAATGAACAAGACTCATTCTCACCTGGCCTTATTACCGGCAGCCATTCTATGTGCCGGTCTTATGGTAACTCCTGGTTATTCTCAGACTCCCCCGAATATCGTAGTTATATTGACAGATGATCAGGGCTTTGCAGATTTCAGCTATAATCCCCACCATGCGGATTATGTGCATACCCCTAATATGGACTCGCTGGCCAATGAGGGTATCTTTTTTTTACAGGCATATACATCGGGTAATACCTGTTCGCCAACACGTGCCGGAATAATGACAGGTCGGTATCAGCATCGTTCCGGAATTTACGATTCGGGAGAAGGTGGTTCCGGATTACCATTGGAGGAGATAATCTTTCCACAATTTCTGCAACCTGCTGGTCCAACTCCTATATAGGGTCTGCTGAAAAACATGTAATATACTTAATATCAGTATATTAGGCTATTTATTCTATTAAAAAGTGCAAGGTTTTTTGGAAATCAGATA
>JBBDIE010000126.1:0-20402 GCA_040880545.1 Bacteroidales bacterium
ATTTCCCACCAGCTTCTGCTTCTGCTTTGTAAGAATAGGGCTGTGCAAACAGTCTTACAAGGTCAAAATGACCCAGTGCCCGTAAAAACTTACATTCAGCAGCAAGGCGATCAAGTTCGGCCTGTTCAACACCAACTTCCTCAAATCCGTCTTCAATAACGTTAATCACGTTGTTTGCACGGGAGATCAGGTTGTAAGCGTTGGTCCACAGACCATGACTTGCTGTGGGAGTATTACTCCAGAGATACTCGGTACGAAACCGTCCGGAGTTCAGGGGGCTGATCTTCGCATTTCCACCTTTCAGGTCTGCAGTGACAACAAAGTCCCTGCCATACCATGAAGTGGCATATAACGGTGTATAAGCCCCAAGTGTTGCTTTCTGAAGTCCGTCGAAAGTCGACAGCGTCAGTTCATTTGTTTGGGAGAGTCGTGGCTCCTGGTAAAGGAAGTCCTCACATGCTGTAAAACTCAGCACAATAGCCAACAACCCCAAAAATATGATATTTTTTGTTTTCATCTTCATACTTTTTTATGGTTTATTTAAAAAGTGAGGTCCAGTCCAACTACGAAACTCTTCGACATTGGATAGATACCAAATCCCTGTCCATTCACCCCTCGTTCCGGATCCCAGAAATCAACATTGTGGAATGTATAGGCATTCACGGCACTACCATAAATCCTCAGCTGTTCAACATTTAACCTGCTGACAACAGAAGTGGGCAATGTGTAAGAGAGGGTAATGTTCTTAACTCTCAGGTAATCACCTGCAAACATCCAACGCGAACTGTAATAGCCGTTAGATTGTGAGGTATTACCTGCCAGCGGAATGGGGTTACGTGTAATATCACCGGGCTCTTTCCAGTAATCTAGACTGGTATTGGCCTGGTTGTTTCCCCACATGTAACCATCTGAATTCAGGTACCTCTGTTCCTCTATAAGCACCTGTGAACCGTATTTATATTCAAGATTCACATTTAATGCAAATCCATTCCAGGAAACATCTGTATTGATACCTCCGAGCATTTTGGCTTCAGGTGATCCTGCAATAACCCGCCGAGCATCGGCATAAAGTTCTGTTAATGCACCATCTTCGTCGTACCAGATTGCTCTACCATTAACCGGGTTAACTCCGGCGTAATCTCTAAGGTAATAGGAATATAGTTTCTCCCCTACCCTGTAAATCTGACGACCTGAAATAAATTCTTCCTCCGTACCAAGGTCAAGAATTTCGCTCCGGTTGGCTGCAAGGTTGAAACCAAGATTCCAATTTACAGTACCTTCAACAACTGCAACATTCACCAAACCCTCAATACCTGTATTCTTCAGTGCACCAATGTTCTGACGCAGGCTTGTAAACCCTGTGGTTCGTGAAAGTGGTGTATTAAGGAGCATGTCTGTTGTGACCCTGTTATAAAAATCTACGGTACCGGTAATCCTTCTAAGGAATCCAAAGTCCAGACCCACGTTGTAGGAGGTATTGGTCTCCCAGGTAAGGTCATTATTGGCTGGTTGTGAAGGTGCCATACCGGATGTTGCATTATAACCAACTGGTCCGTAGACGCCCCATTGTTCATAATTTCCGATACGGTCGTTGCCGTTCACACCATAACTGGCCCTGATTTTCAGCGCATTGATGGCGCTTATATTTTCAATGAAAGCTTCCCTGTGAAGGTTCCAGCTCACACCAACTGAATAGAAAGTAGCCCAGCGGTTGTTGATACCGAAACGTGAACTACCGTCTGTTCTCAAACTGGCACGAATAAAATATCTGCTGGCAAAGCTGTAGTCTGCAATACCAAAGAACGATGCCATAGTGTACCTGGATTCTCCATAACTACCTTCATCTTTCTCAGCAGTGGATGTATTCGGAAACGGAATATTGGCATCAACGTCCGGAGAATATATGTAATAGGAGTTGTTGCTGTTGTCAGTTGCTTCAAAACCTCCAAGGAGACTTACGTTATGATCGTTGAAATATTTTGAATATGAAGCAATATTGGAAGATGTCATCTGGCTGTACTTGGTCCTTGACACCTGCAATGTTGCATTTCCTGCAAAATCAGCTTCGGGAGACCAGTAACGACGGCCTTCTCCGTCCGTATATTCAACCGCGTTAGTGGATTTGAACTTCAAACCAACTATGGGTTCCCATTCTACGAATGCACTACCCTGCAGGCGATTCTGATATTCCCACTGATCATCGTGGGCTGCTGTTGCCAATGGGCTTGTGTTCAGATTTTCCGGAATATTCAGATTGAATGTCCCATCATCATTATACGCAGGTGTCCATGGGTTGATGATCATACCTCCGAATACCGGGTTTACATAATAGAGGCTTTGCATCGCCATATCATTGGCTTTGGAATGAAAAGCATTCATATTAACCCCCATCCTGAGTTTATCAGAAACAGCATGATCAAGATTCGACCGCACCTGATACTTCTTATAATCCACACCTTTAAAAACACCATCCGTGGATGAATAGAGCGCAGAGGTGAAATGTTTTGTCTTCTCGTTTCCACCATTTACAGAAAGCTGGTATTCATTAATGCTTCCCAGTTGGGTTACTTCCTGAAGCCAGTTTGTCTGTGGACCGTCGGCAAGTTCCCATGGTACATACATAGAGCCGTTGGTCGGGTCATCGGGGTTCTCCCCTACATTCCTTACAGCATCCCGCATCAAGGTAATTAATTGCTCAGAGTTCAGCTGACCATAGTCGTTATCGTTGGCCAGTGAAGTAACTCCATAAGATGCGCGGAAATTCACTTTTGATTTACCAGTGGTACCAGACTTGGTGGTGATAATGATCACACCGTTTGCAGCACGCGAACCGTAAATGGAGGCCGCAGCAGCATCCTTCAGTACAGAAATTGACTGAATATCACTGGGGTTGATCATAGCCAGTGCATTACCTGTGTTGGTAAAATAGGTTTGATTACCTTCCATGATAGGAATACCATCCACCACATACAATGGTTCGTTACCTGCGTTCAGAGAACTCGTTCCCCTGATTCGTACCTGGGTGGCAGCGCCGGGTTGTCCGGAAGATCCGGTTACCTGAACACCCGCTACCTTACCGGCAAGCATTTTGTCAAAACTTAATTCGGGAATGTCCTGTAAATCCTCGTCTCCAACTACGGATACTGAACCAGTATTTGCTTCCCTGGTAGATGTACCGTAACCAATGACTATTACTTCATCCATACGAACGGCATCGGTTGTCATGACAACATTGATGATCGTGGATGTCCCAATTTCAACTTCCTGATTCTCCATTCCTACGAATGTGAAAACAAGAATGTCAGATCCTTCAGGAACAGCAATGGTATAATTACCACTAAAATCGGTAACCGTACCAATACGAGTCCCTTTAACTAAGACAGTTACTCCAGGAAGTGGCGAACCATCATCCGAGGAGGTCACAGTACCTGTGATCTGCTGTCCCTGCCCGAATAAGGCAGTACCTGCAAACACCAGGAATGCAAGTAAAACAGAAAATCTTTTCATAGATTAATCGTTTAGGTTAATAAATAGAACTATACATACTTAACTCTTTGAATTCAAACATAGTCAAAAAAGTGGAAACAGAAAAACTAATATTCATGGAATTTCTTGATTATACCAGCTTTTCCGACGATCCTGATAATTTCTACTGAATCTTAAATCTACCTAATCCGAATTAAATCTGATATTTAGTCCATTAAAAATGAAATATTTAAATGGAGCATTTCATAATTTATTTTATTTCATACCCCCCTGTTAAAAGGCGATTTATACAAGAAAAACGAAACAAAACCTCGATCACCCCCCTTTATTTTATTAATTTTTAAATTAGAATATATTGAGATTCGTATATCTGTATATAATATATTGATCCGCAAAAACTGATCGGATTGAAGCACAGGTTTCCACATAATTTATGTTATACAACAAATTAATAATTTGTACTTGCAAGAAAATGTTACAGCTGCGTTATACCAGACTTCAAAACTTTCATCCCATGCCTTGCTCTTAACGCTTTTTTATCAAGCACGACAATAAAGTATGCGTTTTCTTTCTGACACGAATTACCCGAACCTGACACAACAGGCGGAAGTATTAGGTATATTTCGTCATTCCCAAATAGTATAAAAGTGATCCTATAATATAACATCCGTTCCGGCTTCCAAAATTGTTTTAACTGATGTTCAATTTCTATCTTTATATTAGCAAATAATTCCAAGAACCATGAATTTGTATAAAATCATAACAGCGTGTTATTTTTTTGGGCTATTCTTAGCAACCTCGGCCCAACCCCCAAACCTCTCCGCCCTGCCTGAACTAAATAATTTCATGAGAACGGACTTACAATACCTGGATGTACAGCGATCCGGCAACGCCAAAATAGAGGGCACTCCCTATCAGGATGCAGAATTCAGAAAAGGTGCACTGATGCTGGAAGGTAAGCGCTATGAAAACCTGCTGCTGCGATACAATTACTATGCAGGCTATTTTGAATATAAGGAAGGTGACCAGGTAATGTATCTACATCCAGGCTATGCCGGCGTTGATTCGGTATGGATCGGAGATGAAAAATACATCTACCTGGAGTACCAGAATTTGCAGAAAACAAAAAAAGGGTACATGCGTATGTTGTACGATGGTCAGACTGATGTGCTGATATTCAGGGAGGCTATCGTATTGCAGCCAGAAGCATCCACCGGGTATGAGGAGGCCAAGCCTCCCAGGTTCCGGCTTCAACCCGAACAGTATTTTGTCCGTTTACAGAACAAACCGGCCATGGAATTCAATGGTAGAAAATCCATTCCGGTAATCTTCCCCGATCACGCAGATTCACTGGATGCATTCCGGAAAAGGGAGAAAATGAAGTTCCGGACTGCTGACGATTTGGTTGAGTTGTGTAAATATTACGACAGCCTTAATTAAGAAATGAGTGTCAGTTTGCTGCGCTACGCCCCCCTTTTTAGCACGTTAAAAAATCCCTCCAAAAACTCTGCTTTTAACTCTGTGCAAGCTTGCGCTCTGTGTCCTCTGTGGTTAAAAAAGGACTCATTCGATGAATACCAGTATCCTTCCCTGGGGCGTTGCCCCAAACCCCAGTTACTTTTTTGCCTTGAAGCAAAAAAGTAACCAAAAAAGTTCAAGAACGATTTAAACGAGTCCAAACGGGCTGAGTAGTATAAATGTTTCGTTCCCGCAGGGCACCTATAGTAGCAATTCGACCGTCGGGGCCATCTGAAATCGTCCGGCCAGCGCGCGATGGCCCTTAGCGGGCCATTTATTATACTGCAACGAAGTCCACCACGCAAGAGCTCTTTTTTTAACCACAGAGTTTTGGCAGTTTAAAAATATTCCAGTACCCCACCACTCAAGAGCTTGCTCTAACTCCCCCTTTTTAGCACTTCTGAAAATAAAACTCAAAAAACTCTGCCCTAAACTCTGTGCAAGCTTGCGCTCTGTGCCCTCTGTGGTTAAAAAAAGGGCTCTCATGATGATCCAGCCACTTAACACGATTGACAGACTCTAATTGTGGCTCTCTGGATAGTACCCTCATTCAATATTCATCTTTTTGTTCACCAGTTTGATCAATGCATTCCTCTTTTCCTGAGATTCTTCCAGTATCTTTTTTCCCGTTGCATTCAGTTCCTTCACCCGGTTAAGTCCGGTCATATCCACCGAATTCACTTTGACATTCAGCCAGGCCCCTTCAACAGCGGCGTGAATGGCCAGCACACCTACCGCAGCATCGGTAATACTGTTGGGATTTCCCTGCGCTATCATTGCCTCTGCCACTTCATATCCTCTCAATGCAGTTTCCATCACCTCAAGGGGTACTTCGATGGCCCCGATGGTTGCATCTGTGATTGCACTGTCACGCAGCTCCTTCTCTTCATCTGTAGATTTTGGCCTACCAAAAGCCTCCACGATTCTGTTATAGGCATTGGTATCCTCATCCACAAGTTCAAGCAACCGCTCCTGGATCGCTTTTCCCTTCTCTGCCCAGCCGGAAAAGAATTCCCACTTATCATCCCAGCCCCTTTTATGGGACGAGAGATTGGCAACCATGGTACCAAGTGCCACACCCATGGAACCCAGATAAGCGCTTACCGATCCTCCCCCCGGCGCCACCGATTCCGAAGCGGTCTCCTCCATGAATCCCCGAACAGTCAGGTCCGCCAGTTTCTTACCTTCCCCGCTCTTCATCTTATATTCAATGATCTTTTCAGCCGGATCAAACGGCCCCAGTTCATCCAGCCCCATAGATTTGACCGCAATCTTAATCAGTTCACTGTCGGATACACCAAGCGATCGTTGCTGTTTTTTCAGAAAGTACCGGCCCGCATTGAGCATTGCATCCAGCGGTACCAGCCCTACAATTTCCGATCCGGTTACCCTGATTCCCCGATCATCAGCTTTCTTACATACTTCATCAAACGCCTGATGAATGGATGTGACCGAAATATTGGTCAGGTTCATGGATATCTGTGCTACACCATACTCTTCAATAAACCACCCGATCGCCTTTACCTCCTTCAGCGAGCCAGGGATCATCTCAGGCTCACCCTTTTCGTTGGTAACGATCTTTCCGGTAAGCGGGTTTCCTTCTCTTTTAGCCCTTCCCCTTTCACGAACATCAAATGCAATGGCATTGGCCCTGCGTGTTGATGTGGTATTGAGATTAACATTATAGGCCACCAGGAAATCACGTGCACCAACTGCGATGGTACCAGTTCGTGGTACAAATTCAGCGGGGCCGAAATCGGGCTTCCATTGCGGATCCTTCAGCTTGTCCTTTACCCCTTCATATTCGCCGGACCTTACGGTAGCCAGATTTTTTCGCTCCGGTTCCAGGGCGGCATTTTCATAACAATAGACCGGTATACCAATTTCCTCACCGATCCTTTTCGCCAGTTTACGGGCCCATTTCACCGTCTCTTCCATGGTAATCCCCGAAACAGGGATCAACGGGCACACATCGGTGGCCCCGAATCTGGGATGTTCCCCTGAATGCTTCGTCATATCAATTACCTGGGACGCCTTCTTCACTGCAAGAAATGCAGCCTCGACCACCTGTTCCGGCGGACCCACAAAAGTTACAACGGTACGGTTTGTGGCACTGCCGGGATCCACGTCCAGTAATTTTACACCGTCTACCGATTCAATTTCATTGGTTATCAGCTTAATTATTCCCATATCGCGTCCTTCGCTGAAATTGGGAACACACTCGATTATCTGGCTCATAATTTATGATTCTGGTTTTATCGTGTTACATCAGGTTACCATTCAGGATTACCCTGGCTGTAATATCACTGCCATAGGCGTAAGGAATGAAATTAATTCCGGGTATTGGTTTCGTTATCTGCAGATTGGCAACCTTACCTTTTGAAATTGAACCATGGGTTCCCTCCAATCCCATGGCGTAGGCACCGTTGATAGTTGCCGCGTTGATCACCTCGGCGGGGAGCATCTTCATCTGGATCATTCCCAGCGACATGATCAGTTTCATGTTACCGGACGGGGAAGATCCCGGGTTAAAATCGGAAGCAAGGGCCACCGGAAGGCCGGCATTAATCATTTTCCTGGCAGGCGGGTAACTCATGCCCAGGAACAAGGAAGCACCGGGCAACAACGTGGGCATTGTATCGCTGTTGAGCAATATGCTGATCTCCTCATCCCCCGTAAATTCCAGGTGATCTACGGATCTGGCCTTGTTTTTCACCCCTACCTGAATGCCCCCCGAATTATCCAGCTCATTCGCGTGAATCTTGGGCAACAAATTAAATTTTGCACCGGCTTCAAGTATGCGATTGGTTTGCCCGACTGTAAAAAAACCGCGATCGCAGAATACATCAATGTAGTCGGCCAGGTTTTCGTGTGCCACAGCCGGCAACATCTCCTCAACCACCAGGTCCACATATTTATCCCTGTCGTCTCTGTACTCCATGGGAAATGAGTGCGCCCCAAGAAAGGTGGTTCTGACAGTAAGAGCTGTCTCCTCCCCGATCCTGCGTGCGACCCTGAGCATTTTCACCTCATCTTTTGTTGTGAGTCCGTAGCCACTTTTAATTTCCACGGCACCGGTACCCTGGGAGATGATTTCCTGTGCCCTGCCAACCGATTGCCTGAACAGGTCGGCCTCGGAGGTGTTCTGCAACAGTCTTGCCGAATTGAGTATTCCCCCTCCTCGTTTGGCGATCTCCTCATAACTCAGCCCCATCACTTTGTGCATATATTCATTCTCCCTGCTGCCTGCAAAAACCAGGTGGGTATGGGAATCACAATAAGACGGTAACACAACACCTCCGGCAGCATCAATTGTTTCAACAGTACCTTCCGGTGCATTTCCGCTGCCGAAACCGGATATATATCCATTTTCGATCATCAGCCAAGCATCCTTCTGCACTTCGATAACTGCCATCTCCTTCCCTGCCTTCCACTTCACTGAGGCTTCAAGAATCCCTGCTAAGCCGGCAATATTGGTTATAATTTTCCGCATAGAGCGAAGATAGAAAAAAAAGAGATGCCTGCTGATTTATAGCTGACCATTCGGGAAGTGTCACTTCAACAGGTAGGCGATAAATACACCCAGGTAATTTCCTACCGCGTACCCGATCACACCGATGATCATCCCGGGAATCATGATCTCCCTGTTCTTCAGAGCTGCGGCGACAACCGGCACGAACGGGGGCGAATTTGCGAGAGCCGTGGAGGTGATGATGAAATCATCGTTGGTGATTTTGAATATTTTTGAAAGTATGGCATGGAGGAACAGTGATCCGAACATGGCAATGCCCACATAAAAGGAGATATACATCAACAGTTCCCACGATTCAGGATCAAATAACTCCTTGAGATTAGCCTTGGAGGCAACAATGATACAGAATACATAGATGAAATACATCCCCAGGTGAAACGATTTCCTGTTCCCGTTTACCGCCGGTACCAGGGAGAATAGTAAACCAAGGGTTGTCACTGTAAGAATTGCAGCAGTGTCTTTGGCATCTCCTTCAAACAGAAAGGTCATGCCGTACCCTACACCGAAAATTACCAGTGCAAATCCCATTGATTTGACTATGCCCGGCAGGTTATCTCTGCTGAAGAAACCTTCGTACGATTCGAATTCACTTACCATTTTTTTACCCTTCTCACCATCGTAGTCCCCAGTAGATTTATACGGTTTCAAAAAAAGTCCGAAAAAGCCTTTCGCCCCGGTAATAAGGAACAACAATAACAGTGCTCCAATGGCCAGATCAACCGTATGGGTCAGGATGTAAAGGTCTTCATTCACATTAAGTCCCCGGGCAATGGCTGCCAGGTTGGGTGTTCCTCCGGTATAGACACCAATGAGCAATCCACCGATCTTCCAGGCTTCAGGTATATGATCCCTTAACAGGAAATAGCCAATAATTACCATTACCACAACCGAAAAGATACCCAGCATCAGCGACAGGAAAGTGTATTTCGCCATTTTCACCCATTTCAGGATATTCTCCGAAAAGAGTACCAGTGGAATCCCAAGTAATATGGTAACACCCATAAAATCACCCTGCAAGGACTCCATTTCGTGTGGTACCATGCCGGTATTACCGATTATCAGTCCGGTGACATAACAAAATACTACAACTCCGATCTTGTTAATTATGGAATACCTGTTACCAAGAAACAGAAACAGAGCAGGGAGCAGGAAGTAGAGCAATACAATTACAAAGGTCATTACAGCCAGGGGTTTGGTTGGCAGTAAATATAGAAATTTTTTTAAATCAGTAAGGAGTACAGTTAAATATAGTCTGTGGTAAAGTTGGAAAGTATTTACATACGCTACTTAAATTTCTCAACATCTTTTTCGTCGAACGGGATATCTTCACCTGTTGGCGGACACTCCTCGAAACTTTTCTCGTATTGCTGGATCGCCTTCAGACTCATCCCCATGCTTGAGAAACCACCGTCGTGAAACAGGTTCTGCATCGTCACCTTCCTTGTCAGGTCGGAGAATAGGCTCACACAATAATCTGCACATTCTTCTGCAGATGCATTACCGAGGGGCGACATACGCTCGGCGAAATCTTCCAGCTTGTCGAATCCTGAGATTCCACTACCGGCTGTTGTAAGGGTTGGTGATTGTGAAATGGTATTGATGCGAATCTTCTTCTCCCTGCCATATATGTATCCGAAGCTCCTGGCAATGGATTCCAGGATCGCTTTGGCATCGGCCATATCGTTGTATCCCACAAACGTACGTTGGGCAGCAACATAGGTTAATGCTACCACAGAAGCCCAGTCATTCAGCGCATCTTTTTTGCGTGCCGTACTCAGGATTTTATGTAACGAAAATGCGGATACATCCAGTGTTTTATGGTAATATTCATATTTTAATTCATCGTATTCGATGCCTTTCCTGACATTGGGCGACATACCGATAGAGTGGAGTACAAAATCCAGTTTTCCGCCAAGTGCTTCCATGGATTTATCCATCAGGCTGTCAAGATCCTGCAAATTAGTAGCATCAGCAGGAATTATCTGTGCATTGGTTTTTTCAGCCAGTTCATTCATGGTTCCCATCCGCATGGCGATAGGTGCGTTGGTGAGTACGATTTGTGCGCCCTCTTCATACGCTTTTTCAGCTACTTTCCAGGCAATGGACATGTCGTTCAATGCTCCGAATATCAGACCTTTTTTTCCTTTTAATAGATTATAAGCCATAATTTGATCATTTGGGTTTTAAGCAATTCAATAATTAACAAATGAACCGGTTTTTTGTGCGAATGACTTGTAAAAATTCCGGTGATCAGTAGTTCAGTAATTCCCTGGCGTTGGAAATGGCTGCTTCCGTAATTTTCTCTCCTGAAAGCAGTTTGGCTATTTCTGTGATCCGTTCATCCCTGGATAATTTCCGGATATGCGTAACTGTGGAATTTTCCTCTTCCTCTTTGTATACCAGGAAATGCTCTTCCCCCTGTGAGGCCACTTGCGGCAGATGGGTAATGGCAATTACCTGGCGGCCGCCTGACATTTGTTTCATGATGGATCCCATTTTTTCGGCTATCTCGCCACTGACACCGGCATCAATTTCGTCAAAGATAAGTGTTGGAAGCCCTTTAAAATTCGACAATAGACTTTTGATGGTGAGCATCAGCCTGGAAATTTCCCCACCTGAGGCAACCTTTGAAATCTCTTTGGGCGGAGCCTGTTTATTGGCAGAAAACAGAAACCGAACATCGTTCATGCCGTTTCTGTCCGGGGTATCGGTTTTATCTACCTTAACCCTGAACATAGCATTTGGGATGCCCAGTTGCATCAGCTGGTCTGATATAATCTTTTCAATATACGCACCCGTTTTTTTCCTGGTTATATGCAAATTTTCCGCAAGTTTAAGCAGGTCGGTATAGACGATCTCAATTTCCCGTTCCAGTTTCTTCAGATGTTCATCAGAGAATGTGATGGCCGTAATTTTTTCATTCAGCTGTTCACGTAACTCAATCAGTTCCTGTATATCCTTCAGCCTGTGCTTCTGCATCAAACTATAAATCAGGTCCATACGCCCTTTCAGCTGTTCCAGTTTTTCCGGATCATATTCAATACGCTCTGCCAGCGACAACATGTCACCAGCAATATCTTTCAATTCAATATATGCAGATTCAAGGCGGCTCGCAAATTCTGTAGAAGGAGTGTGCACTTTGCCTGCCTTTTTCTGATGACTGACCGCATCATTCAGCAGGTTCAACGCCTTGCCCTCCCCTGTCAGGGCCTCTCCTGCTCCGGTTAAAGAAAGCTTGATCTCTTCCGCATTATCCAACTGTGTAATTTCCTGCTCCAGTTCCTCCATTTCACCGGTCTTCAGATCTGCTTTGGACAACTCTTCGTACTGGTACTGGTAAAAATCCAGTTCCCCACTTATTTTGTCTATTTCCTCCTTCTGTTTTTTATGCTCCGCCCTTTTTACCATGTAGTTCTCATAGAGCATCCTGTACATGTCTAATTCCCTGCTGTTTTCACTTACATAATCGACCACACTCAACTGGTAGATATGATCATTCAACTGCAAGTTCTGGTGTTGGGAATGAATATCCACGAGTTGATCTCCCAGCTCCTTCAGTAAGTTAAGTGTAACCGGAGTATCGTTGATAAATGCCCGGGATTTTCCGCCGGGAAGGATCTCCCTGCGAAGAAATGATTCAGTTTCAAAATCCAGATCGTTGGTATCAAAGAAAGGTTTGAGATGTTTCCCGGTTGAGAATTGCCCTTCAACAATGCATTTCTCATCTTTTCGCAGCAGCATGGAGCTATCGGCCCTCTGCCCCAGGATCAGGGACAGCGCTCCCATCAGGATGGATTTTCCAGCGCCTGTTTCACCAGTGATGGTAATGTATCCTGATTTGAATCCAATCTCAAGGCTCTCAATCAGGGCGTAGTTCCGGATCTTAAGATTACTGATCATTAAAATTCTCCCTGATTGTTATCCTCCAGGATGGTTTTATATTTACTATTATTTCCCTGATCCATTTCAACAAGGATGTTGTAAGCTCTGTTTTTCTCTTCAGGAAACGATTCTGAATAGACTTTAGAAAACTCATCGGCCTTGGCATCAAAGATAAGCCGAAGGGTATGCATATAAGGGTCGGGCTTTTCGCGGTACACTTTCTGCAGTATTTCAAGTGATTTAAGGATCTCTTCCCTGCCCTCCGCCATTTTTGAATCCATCACATCCAGGCCGTGTCTGTGATAACGGTAATAGAATTCCCGTATCAATTCATAATCATTGTCCATAATGTCTTTCACCAGCCAGTAACGGTTTCTGTGTGCCATGTCATCCACAGGCTTCCAACCTTTCTGGTTCTGATTCTGGGCATAGGTTACCACCTTTTCTGCTGCCTCATAATATGGTGTTCCCCCTTCCAGTGAAAAGGAATCGTAATCAAGTGCAATGATAAAATAGGCATAAAAAGCCAGGATAGATGTCAGGTTCGAAGTAAAAGAGTTCAGGTCAAATTCCAGTGGTTCAAATTCAATATAACGGAACCGCAGATCATTGTCCACAAAATTGAACATGGTGGTGTGGTAATTGGAATTAAATACGGGCCTTCGTGACTGAATCTGCAAAGACCCGCTGAATTCGTCTGCCGATAATTGCTCCGTGATATTGAGGAGCAGGTTACATTCTATACGCTCATCTTCACCATATATATGACCGGTCCATACTTTATTATTCATAAACTCAAAAACAGCATTCTGCAGCGTTTCAAAAACCTGTTTGTTTGTGCCTTGGACCTTCTGGCTCACCACCTGCACGTTGCATTTCAGTTCCTGTGCCTCAACGCCGTATATAAATGAGGAAATTATTATGATCCATATAAATCTACGCATTGTTCATCAGTTTAATAGTCCGCTCAACAATATCCAGGGCAACTTCTGTCTTTAGTTTCAATTCAAATTTATCAATATTACCCGATTTATCAATCAAAGTTACTTTATTCGTTTCGGTGCCAAAACCGGCCCCATCATCTGCCAGTGTATTCAACACGATCAGGTCCAGATTTTTTCGCTGCAGTTTGCCTGCAGCACGCGCCGTTCCTTCATCGGTTTCCAGTGCAAAGCCAACGAATAACTGGTTTTCTCTTTTACCTTTCCCCAGTTCTGCCGCAATATCAACAGTTGGTTTTAGCCTGATCAACAAATCCTCTTTTCCCCTGCTGATCTTTTTATCAGCTGTAATTTCCGGGGTGAAATCTGCAACGGCCGCAGAGAAAAGAGCCAAATCCATCTCTCCTATCAGCCTTTTGCATTGCTCCAGCATTTCTGCTGCGGAAGTTACACTGATCACCCTGATCCCTTTGTTTACCGGTTTCATGGCTGTCGGGCCACTGATAATGGTAACTTCAGCACCGGCATTGGCATACGCTTCTGCAATGGCAAATCCCATTCTGCCTGATGAATGATTTCCAATAAAACGAACGGGGTCGATCGCTTCGTGTGTAGGTCCGGCTGTTATCAGAATTTTTTTATTCAGGGCTTTTTTTTTTCCGGCTGGCGGAGTGCGGAAATGGCTTGCATGATCTCTTCCGGTTCCTGCATTCTTCCCTTGCCGGTTAAACCACTGGCCAGGTCACCTTCAGCAGGCTGAATGATGTGATTTCCATAAGATTCCAGCATGTTGAGATTGTTTTGGGTAGCGGGATGGGCGAACATGTCCATATCCATGGCCGGGGCGATAATGACCGGGCATCGTGCAGACAGGTAGGTGGTTACCACAAGGTTATCGGCAATTCCATGCGCCATCTTGCCGATGGTGGTTGCAGTAGCCGGTGCAACGATCATCAGGTCGGCTTCCACACCCATTTCCACATGGCTGTTCCAATCTCCCCCCGATTCATCAAAGAAATCGGAAAGAACGGTTTTGCCGGACAGCGCTGAAAAGGTTACCGGGGTAATAAACTGTTTGGCTGTGGGGGTCATAAGCACCTGTACCTCTGCCCCCTGCTTGGTTAACAGGCGAAGCAACAGCACTGCTTTATAGGCAGCAATGCTCCCGGTAACGGAAAGGATGATCTTTTTTCCGGACAGCTCCATTGAAAAATCTTATTCAGTCGGTTCAATCTCTTCGTTGATCCTGTGGTAGATATTGTCTTCGTCAAGTTCCTGAAGTGCAATAAGGCTTGGTTTGGGTAATCTCTCAAAATATTTGGAGATTTCAATCTGCTCAGGATTTTCAAAGACTTCCTCCAGGTTATCGGTGTATGAAGCGAATTCTTCAAGTTTCTGATTCAACTCCTGCTTCATCTCCACGCTGATCTGATTTGCCCTTTTTGAAACCACCATCACAGATTCATAGATGTTCCCGGTTTTTGCATCATTTGATTTCAGGTCCCTGGTTACAGTTGTTAACGGGGCTTTTGACTTTTTGTAATCCATTCTTAATTATTTGATGTGTACGATTCTAAACTTTTTTGTGTAGCACTGAACATCCTTTCCGCATCTTTCTTGTATTTGCTCTCAGGAAATTCTGATTTAAATGAAAGGTATTCGTCGGCGGCAGACTGCAGCCGCTCTTTCTTCTTGCTTTCAATACTGTTGTCGGCAAGCAGGTAACTGGATCGGAGTATCAGGTAGAGTACCTCTTCCCTGTATTTTGTATCCGGATATTCTTCAAGGCTGTTGCGCAAGGCGGTTATGGCCGATTTATAGTACCCCAGGTCGTAATACAACTTGGCGCTGTTGTAAGATTTCTCAACGATCTTATCGCCCAGCTCGGCGATCAGAAGTTTACATTGCTCCACCTTATCAGAGGCGGGGTATTTGACCATATACATTTTGAAAGCATTGATCGCTTTAAAAGTGGATTCCTGGTCCAGGTCAGGACGGGGAGAAAGCATATAAAAACAATACGCAGTCATGAATTCACTCTCTTCCAGATAATTGCTGCTGGAATAGGTGGTTGCCAGTTCATTGAAGTAATGACCGGCCAGGATATAATCTCTTTGTCCGTAGTAGCTCATAGCCTGATAATACTTTACGGTATCGGCCTTGGTTGTACCCCGATATATCTGAACCACCTGATCAAGCAACGTTGCCGCCTTCACATATTCCCCGTCCTCGTAATAGGCCAGGGCTTTGTCATATTTCACCGGATAATCCCTGCTTTTCAGGATTTTTTCATATTCACCACACCCTGTCAGCAACAAAATTGTTGCCAATATCATACTAACCTTTTGTAACCCTGATTTTAACATTGCGCAAAAATACAATAAATGAATGAATAAATAAAACAAAAATCTTCGTTAACCGGACCGTACAATCTGACTTGCCATCTGTTTGCTCCTGCAAGTAAAATCAACGGAAAACCGAAGCTATTAACCAAACGCTAAAATACACATCAAATTTCAAACCAAAATGTTAAATGATATTAAATCTCATTATAGAAATTTTACGTATGTGAGTCGGACCAAAAGTCCCGGGAATTTAACCACCGTCGTCCTCCGTAGCTTTAGTGGAGGAGGATTAAATGATCTTAATTTGTCATCATGGTAAAAAACAGTAAATTTGTATCATTATTAACCAATAAAAATTTGAGTAGTGGATATTTTCGAAAGAATTACTACCGACAGGGGCCCACTCGGCCAATACCAGAAGGCTGGACACGGCTATTTTGCCTTTCCCAAGCTGGAGGGAGAGATATCTTCGCGGATGAAATTTCGCGGAAAAGAGGTGTTGACCTGGAGCCTGAATAATTATCTCGGACTTGCAAACCACCCTGATGTGCGTAAAGCAGATGCTGATGCTGCTGCGGAATATGGAATGGCTTACCCGATGGGTGCAAGGATGATGTCCGGACAGACACGGAAACACGAAGAACTGGAAAGAGCCCTGGCAGAATTTGTTCAAAAGGAAGATGCGTTCCTGCTGAACTATGGTTACCAGGGGATGGCATCGATCATTGATGCTATGACCACAAGAAACGATGTAATCGTTTATGACTCTGAAGCGCATGCCTGTATTCTCGATGGTATGAGGATGTCGCTGGCGAAGCGGTTTGTATTCCCGCACAACAACATGGAAAACCTGGAAAAGCAGCTTGAGCGTGCAACCAAACGTGCACAGCAACAGGGCGGCGGGGTACTTGTAATTACAGAAGGTGTATTTGGCATGGCAGGTGACCTTGGTAATCTGAAGGCCATTACAGCCATGAAGGACAAATTCGACTTCCGCCTGCTGGTGGATGATGCACATGGCTTCGGAACCATGGGGGCCACCGGCATTGGAACCGGGGAATATTTTGGAGTCCAGGATAAAATTGATCTGTTCTTCTCCACCTTTGCAAAATCAATGGCCGGAATCGGCGGATTTGTTGCAAGCAAGAAAGAGGTGGTCGATTTCCTGAGGTACAACATGCGATCACAGACTTTTGCCAAATCACTGCCCATGCCCATGGTTATTGGCGCTTTGAAAAGGCTTGAGATGCTGCGCACCATGCCGGAGATCAGAACCAAATTATGGGAAGTCGTAAATGCACTCCATGAAGGACTAAAAGAGAACGGATTCGATATCGGTGTAACCGAATCACCCGTAACTCCGGTGTACATGCATGGTGGCCTGGTAGAGGCAACCAACCTGATCCTTGATTTGCGGGAGAATTACAATATCTTCTGCTCCATGGTGATCTATCCTGTGATCCCGAAAGGGGACATATTACTCAGGTTGATCCCAACAGCAGTGCACACCCTGGATGATGTGAAAGAGACGATTGCTGCATTCAAGGAATGTAATGCAAAACTGAAAATGGGTGAGTACAAAACAGAAACTTTCCAGGATATTTCAAAACTGAGAGTGTAAGTTTTTGTATGTTCTGTCATAGAAAAAAAAGCCGGTGAAATTTCACCGGCTTTTTTTTATAGAGTTCCGAGTTCCAACTGTTTATTCCAGTTCACCAAGGTATCGTTCGGCATCCAGGGCTGCCATACAGCCTGTTCCGGCTGCGGTAACCGCCTGGCGATATATATGGTCCTGCAAATCTCCCGAGGCAAATACACCCGGTATATTGGTTTTGGTGGATCCTGGATCAGTATAAACATATCCGGTTTCATCCATCTCCAGAATGTCTTTAAATATTTCCGAATTGGGTGTATGTCCAATGGCGAGAAAAAATCCGTCGATATCCACAGAAACGATCTCCTCGTCTGCTTCCCCCTTATGCTTATATAGCTCTATGGACTGCACCACTTTATCGCCTTTCAACTCTTTGGTTTCGTGTTTCCAGAGAATCTCAATATTTTCGGTTCTGAATACCCTGGCCTGCATGGCCTTTGAGGCACGCAATTCATCACGACGCACGATCATGTACACCTTTTTACATATCCCGGCCAGGTAGGTAGCTTCCTCTGCGGCTGTATCACCGCCACCCACAACGGCCACAACTTTGTCCTTAAAGAAAAAACCGTCGCAAGTGGCACATGCAGAAACGCCGTTGCCCTTGAACTTCTCTTCAGATTCCAGTCCCAGGTATTTTGCTGTTGCCCCGGTTGCCAGGATCACTGAATCGGCAGAGATCACTTTATTGTCGTCGATGGTGACTTTCTTCACCTTGTTACTGAAATCCACCGCAGTTGCCATTCCAAACCGTACCTCGGTACCAAATCGTGTTGCCTGTTTCTCCAGGTCGCCCATCATCGCTGTTCCGTCAACACCATCGGGATAGCCAGGGAAATTATCTACCTCGGTGGTTGTGGTTAACTGCCCCCCCATCTCCATACCGGTGTACATGACCGGCTTAAGGTTGGCGCGCGCAGCATATATAGCTGCGGTATAACCAGCCGGTCCCGAACCAAGAATCAGACATCTCACATGTTCTGAAACTTCACCCGGATCAGATTTTTTCCTGGCTTTTGACTCCGTTTCGTCCATTGGTTTAAATAATTCCATATTTTTATAATTACATTTTTTAATCGGACATTAAATCTACAAAATCAATACCAATATTATACATTGTCAATTATTGATAACAGCCAGACAAAGTTACGGTAAATGATTATCAAATGTGATTATTGTTACTGACAAGACGGCAGAAAAAAAATTTATTATATTTAAAAAACCTAAAATCTTTCAATATGAAACAATCTGTAATCGTCTGTAGTGTGTTATTGATCATGATCCTTACATCCTGTAACAGGCCCCGGCAACCAGAGATTTACCAGCTGAAAACTTACATTCTGGAAAATTCTCAACAGGAATCTGTGGTTGACAACTACCTTGAAACGGCTTATCTTCCGGCGCTGCACAGGGCGGGAATTGAAAAGGCAGGGGTATTTAAGCCCATCGACAGAAAGAGCGACAGCAACAATTATATCATGGTCTTCATACCATTTAGTTCCACCGTTCAATTTGAGGAACTTCCGGATATCCTGGACCTGGACGAGGCATATCTTAGTGCAGGTAAGGAATACCTGGAGGCCCCCCACGATCAACCTCCCTATGTACGAATAGAGAGTGTACTCTTACGAGCTTTCAGCGGATTTGCTGAATTCAGGGAACCCGATCTTGCGTCACCAGTTACCGACAGGGTTTATGAACTCCGGAGCTATGAGAGTGCCACGGAAAGAATTCACCAGCGCAAAGTTGAGATGTTCAATGAAGGGGAATCGGATCTCTTTGTTGAACTGGGGTTCGAACCTATGTTTTTCGGAGAAGTTATTTCGGGTGGACAAATGCCCAATCTGATCTACATGACCTGTCATGAAGATGAATATACCCAGTCGGAGAACTGGAATTCATTCGGGGAGCATCCCGATTGGATTGCAATGAAAAGGTTGGAAAGATATCGGAATACGGTATCGCACATCGACAAATACCTGTTACATCCGACACCATATTCAGATCTGTAATCCAACCATATAAAATACATGTCGGGAATCGGATATAGATGGGAAATAACGGTAATGCCGTACCCGGAATGCAGAATTATAACAATTAAAAACTACAGAATATGAAAACTACCATGATGAAACTAACTTTATTACTATCACTGACAGCGATGCTGATCAGCCCGGTCAATGCCCAGGAGGGTTCAACACTTTCGGATGAACAGATCCTGGTACTTTATGAGGGTCTGCGTGTGGCAGACGTGTCAGATGGCATGGATATGGTGGGCCTGCGGGACCTGGGATTACTGGATCAATCGATTGTGGCACTCTGGAAGGATATTGAGGATTTGACACATATATTCAGGGGAATAGCTGTAACGGCGAGGTATGTGCCTACGAACAGGGTCGTTAAAAATCCCATGGGTCCGGATGAATTCCGGGAATGGGAAGGCAGCTGGTACGGGAACATCAGTCCTGAACCCTGGGTTGAGGAGTTGGGCAAAGGATCGGTTGTGGTACTGGATGTAAACGGTGATGGAGATGTTGGTTCGGTTGGTTCATTTAACAGCATGTTGTACATTGAGAAAGGTGCCGTGGGTATTGTCTCCAACGGTGGCATCAGGGATACGGACGAGGTAATCAAGCAGCGGATCCCGGTCTACCTGGACATGGACAACCGGGGCCGCGGCATCAGGCCGGGCAGGAACGAACTGGAGTCATTCAACAAGCCGGTGACCATTGCGGGGGTACTTATTAATCCGGGCGATGTGATTGTTGCCGATGGAGACGGGGTGATCTGTGTACCCCGGGAGTATGCAGAGAAGGTGGCTGTATTTGCACATGCCATACTGAAACAGGACAAAGAATCGAGAAGGCGAATGTACGAAGTACTGGGGTTGGAGATGGACGAGACGGTGGAATAGAACATAGGAGATTTTAATATCAATTATCCTTTCCCAATTCGCCAGAATTAACTATTTTCGCGTTCACATTTTGTGCGGGGTGTAGCTCAGTCCGGTTTAGAGTACTCGTCTGGGGGGCGAGGGGTCGGAA
>JBBDIE010000127.1:0-20339 GCA_040880545.1 Bacteroidales bacterium
CAGCCGCGACCACAGGGAGCGGCGTGGTTCTTCGGTGGTGAAGCCTCTCCTTCCAGGGATCATGACCGTAGGGAATAATCCCCTGATACCACACCATGCAATGATGCGTCTGATTCACTCTTTTTTACCTCACTGAACCACCCTGCCGATTGCGTGTTTACTACCGGATGCATATATTTAAAATTTTCTTTTCTTATGGAATAGGTGAATGACTAATTCAAAAAACCATGATTATGAAAATCCAATTGGGTTTTTTAAACCTAAAAATTACACAATCAGAGTTTATTCAAAAAGACAATATTTCCAGCGTATATCAAACTTTTTCCCAAGAAAACCGTTTTCCATTGTGTAAAACTATACGTTTGCATATTGAAATAATCAAAACCATTCCGGATCTCCAAAATGAAGCGTTTTTTACAATCAAAACAGGTACTTATAATTATTCCAATTGCCCTAATTCTCTTTATTTACTTCAATCAGGGCAACAGTCTTGCGTCAGATTCTGCAAATAAGGAGGAATACAAGGAGGAAGAAGTGGTGATGGTTGAAAAAGTCCCTACCAGAATGGATACCATGGTACATCAATATGATAGTATATTGACTGCTTTACACCATGATGAAAGTACAGTCGGGGCAGCAGTTGTAGTTACCTGTGATGGAGAGATTGTTTACCTGAAATGTTACGGAATCAAAGAAGCAGAAGGATACGACTCTATTGACAAAAACACGGTATTCAGGTTGGCCTCGGTTTCCAAGCCGGTTACCGGGGTGCTTGCAGGAATTCTTGCCAATGAACAATTGATCAACCTGGACGACCGGATAATTGAATTTCTTCCCGATTTTGCATTGAAAGACTCTCTCAGTACGGGTGCCCTGTCCATCAGAAACATTCTGAGCCATACATCCGGACTCGTTCCACATGCATACGACAACCTGGTGGAGGCTGATGTCCCCTTCCATGTGATCATGGACAGCCTGCGACGCGTAAATATTAGCGCATTGCCCGGAATACTTTACGGATACCAGAACGTGGTCTTCAGTCTGTACGATACAATTGCTGCTATAAAAACCGGAATGACTTTTGAAGAGCTATTACGGGAAAAAGTTTTCGTCCCTTTGAAAATGGATAACGCCTCTTCAGGATTTACATCCTTCGCCGAAAATCAAAACAAGGCGATGCCCCATGGCAGAATTAACGGCAGTTACAGGGTATTACCGCTGAATGACAGGTACTATAATACCAACCCTGCCGCGGGGATCAATGCCAGTATCTCGGACATGGGTCAGTTCCTGACCGCTCTAACAAACCATGATCACCTGCTGCTTCCGGCCAATGTGGTGGATACCGTTTTTAACCCACAGGTTGTCTCTCCCCTCAGACGCATATACCTGAGAAGGTGGGGGCCGGTGGAATCAAAATATTATGGCCTTGGCTGGCGGATCATTGGGTACAAAGGCAGGCAGATAGCTTACCATGGCGGCTATGTAAGGGGCTACCGTGCAGAAATTGCAGTTTGCAGGGAGGATGGGATCGGTATCGCTTATCTCACCAATTCTCCCGGAAAGGTCGGTTCTGAGGTTGTACCCATTTTCCTGGATATGTATATGGATGAATGAGAGTTTTAGCGAATCAGTTCACCTTTGGGGACAAGTTCAGCGAAGCTGAGGACTCCAAATGGAGTGTATATTTTAAGTGACTGTCTTCAACGCTACCTTAAACCTATCCTGTAAGACACTTTCAGCATGATAGTATTATTCGCTTTCCTGGATGAAAACAGCTGATCCACATTGTCCCACACTTCGAACATTCCGGAAGGATCATAATGATCCCTTGTCTGCGACCATACCAGGAAAGCGGTGGAACCGGGCAGAAACTCCCACCGGATCACCATATTCGACAACCATTCATCCACGGTGAAATTGGGATCACCAAATGCATAATCATGAATCCCATTTATATCCTCATCAATATTAAAGCTTCCTCCTTCATAGCTGATCTGCCCGGCGGTATATTCATGGTAACGGTCCTGATAACGTTCTGCATGCGGATCAGTGACCATTTTAAACCCCGAATATTTCCCGGAAGCAATAAATGGCTGTCCCCAGTATTCGATGGTCAGATCGGGGGTGATATTAAAACTGCCCCGCAGCGACATGCTTAGTACCTGTTGGTTGATCTGGCCAAAAACAAATCGATCCTCTCCGGCCATTGATTTAATGGTAACATATTGCAAATCACGGTTCGATTTTGAATAAGATGGGCTTAATGATATGGACAGGGTATTCATGGGTCTGACTGTCATGCCCAGAGATAAGGAACCTTCCGTGTAATAATTCTCTGCCCCCCATCTTCCCGATCCATACATCTGCACTGAGATAACTTTTCTGTCGTCTGTCCGTATATTTCCATGAAACCTGCTCCCGTTTGGTAATTTCATGGATGGACCTCCACGCAATATGGTATTGGAAACATTCATAAAATCAAAACCTCCCCCGAAACCTCCGTACCAAAAATTCTTGAATGAACCATTGACGTTGTATTCATAGCCGAGTCCGTTAACTTCACCGCCAAAATCAGTTGCCAGAAAGACAATATTATTCAGGTTCAGACTTCGGAATATACTGAAGGGTTCCGTAAATTTATATCCGGTCCACAACACATTCAGCATAAAATCTGCCTCACGCATGTATCCCATGTCGTTTATATCCAGCCCGGGGCTCTTAAAAACGTTCATGTACAGGAGATTCCAATTTCCACCAATCTTCCCAAACTGTAGCTTGCCGCCTGTTCCAGTGAGACTGGTCAGTGTCGAATCGAAGGTAAGATGATTTGCATCGGGCCGCTGAAAATACCTGGCAGACGACAGCTGGGTTTGGGAAATGGCTTCAGTGGACCCAACCACATTACTGAAATAGAGCGATGCACTCAGGCTGTAATTCCGATCCTTGAAAAACTGGGAGAAGTCCAGACCGGCTGTAGTAGCTGACTGATGCAGGTAATCCATACCTGTTCCTTCCAGACTGCGCAAAACATTGGTAGCTGCTACCCCGATGATGGTATTACCTTTATTGAAATCCTTCTGGAGCCTCACAAGCGAATAGTTAGTAAGGGGCTCCACGGTTTCTCTTCGCTCTGTTCCGTCGCTATCAATAATGGCCTTCGTATCTGCCGTAACCGCCTCCATAATTCCCACGGAAATACCATTCTCTGTCTTTCCTGTAATCTTTGCAGCTCCCAGGATTGGTGTAAATTGTGGCAATTTCACATATTCTCCTTCATTGATTGACGGATAACCATGTGGCCGTCTTCCGATCCTGCGTGAATAGAATAGATTATCGTTGCCCACATCACCATCTCCAAGCCCTACATTGAAACTGGTAATACTGTTCCCTTCAATAAAAAAGGGCCTTTTTTCCCGGTAGTAAGACTCGTATGCCGATAGATTCACCTCCGAGGGGTCAGCCTCAACCTGGCCGAAGTCGGGGTTAATGGTAAAATCCAAAGTCAGGTTATTTGTAACACCTATTTTGCCATCCAAACCAATATTGATTTTCTGATCACTACCGTCGGCATATGGATTTCCCTCTTCGGGTTCATAGGTATTAAGCGAAGTAACCCCGTAAGGCGTCAAATCCATCTGCTTCCGTGGTTCAATCTCTTCGAGACCCGTAAGTTCTCCCATTGCATGGATTAATCCGGGTGCTGTCCGCGGGATCGGGTGCCACAGACTCATCTCATTATGACGAAATATTTGCCTTGCTACTTCTAATCCCCATACTTCTGCTGAATTTTTCTTAAATCGCAGCTGCGTTAATGGGATTTTCATCTCAGCTCCCCATCCCCAATCAAAGATTCTGCTTTTCGCCTGCCAGATCGGATCCCAGCTCGTATCCTCATTCTGACCATTGTTAGAGAAGATCATATCAAACCTCACCCCTGCCGAGCTCACGCCAAAACAAAATCCGGTACGAAGATCATGATAACTGTCGAAAACAACGAATACCATGTCCCCGTCTCCGTTGTCTCGTCTGCTCATCCTGCTGGTAATACTGTCTGGAGCAGAATCCAGCGCTCTGACAGCCACGTAGAGGTTCATGTCATCAAAGGCTATTTTAAACTCAGTCTGCTGGGAAGGTGGCCGGTCGGCATAGGGTTCATTCTGTATAAAATCACCGGCCCAGAGGCCCTCTTCCCACGCGGGATCATCAAATTCACCGTTAATTATAGGTGGTTGTTCAACGCGGTAAGCCCTGTAAACTTTTTTTGGAAGATATTCAGTCTGCGCCTGAAGGATCGTTGTTAGGGTGAAGATCAACAGCGCGATTAATGCGAAGCTTAATTTCATGGTTTCTGTTCTGACAGTTCAATCACTATGACGAACGAATCAAATGTTTGTTACAGGGTGAATGGAAAAAATAAGTCATCGTAATACCTCATATTCCCAATCAAAAGTAAAATAATTTCCATTTACTTACATGAAATCCCTAATTGGAATCTTCTTCATTGCCATGAAATTAGTTTACTGATCCGAAACCATCATCAAACAAATATCAAATATGATATTCGAGAAGCTTTTATTTAAAAGAAGTCTCTTCGGTGCACTTACCAAACCTCACTTTTCCCGGGATCTCATTCAATCCATAGAAATCATGACTGATCAAGCCCTTGTTTATCTTGATGATCCTCATACCCGATGGGGCATCACCAAGAGGTTTTCCCACAGCATTTGTAATCACATATTCTATCGTTCCTTTTGTAGCATATGCATTATTATGCAAATGGCCGGAAAAAACAAAATCAACGCCAAGTTGTTCGAAAAGTGAAATATATTTTTCGCGCTTTTCAATTCCGATATTTGAATATTTTTCCGGCTCGTCGAATGAATGAATAAAGAAAGGATAATGCCCAAACATAATAACAGGTAAGTCGTCCCGATTCTTTTTAATCTCCTTTTTCAGCCAGCGATACTGCTTCTTTTCGGGTCCAGGCAAGTCAGCCTTGATCAGGCTTGTATTGATACCAATTAATTTGACTCCTTTATGAATAAATGAAAATCGATCGTATCCATAGTTAGTCATATATTTTTCAAGACTTTGTTTATCCGGCTCCCCGCCAACATCATGATTTCCCGGAATTAGATAAACCGGTATCTGCTCGTCAATTTGTGCGGTAATCCTTTTAAACTCGGCGATCTGTGACTCATCGTCAGGATCATGAACAAGATCCCCTGTGATCACCACAAAATCTGGTTTCAAACCATTGATTTTTTCCACAGCCTTTGTGTAAAGTACAGTCTCTTTTCCAAACCCCTCATTATTTTCAAACATGCCAAATTGAGGATCTGTCAACTGAATAAAAAACCAGGTAGTGTCACTACCTGAATTTTGAGCATTGGATATTCCATGCAAAATAATAATCAACAATGAGAGTGTGAGCACTTTTAACTGGTTCATAATTACAGAATTTTAATGAAGTCCAACATATACTAATATTCTATTAAACCCGCATTATCTTTATTTGTTTGAAGGGGCAGCATTTAGTAAGAAAACCGGGTGTAAAGGATTACAACCCGGCTTTCCTTACTACTAACTACTAACTAAAAACTACTATGAAAAGACTACTAACTACTATATTTATCTTTAAAAACAAATAAACAGTTCCTGTTAATCGTTCCAGAATATTTTCTTTTCCTGTCCCATTACAAATCTCAGGGTTCCTCCCTTTTCAATACTGGCATGTTCGATAAATGGCTCCGTCAACTTTACCTCGTCCAGGTATACCTCCTGAACGTACCTGTTTTCTTCAGTCATCCTATCTGCAAGGACAGTAAATTTCTTGTCACCGGGTAAAGAGATTATGGCCTTTTTAAAAGATGGTCTTCCTATGGAATACTTTGTATCGCCCGGGCAAACAGGGTAGAACCCGATTGAATTCAGAATATACCATGCCGACATCTGACCGCAATCTTCATTTCCGCATAACCCATCCGGCTGGTCTGTATAAAATTCATCCAGAATCTGTGAAACGACCTCCTGGGTTCTCCATGGCATGTCCACTGAATTGAACAGATAGGCAATGTGGTGACTGGGTTCATTTCCATGCGCATACTGCCCGATCAATCCTGTTATATCAACAGACTTCTCTTCACCAAGAATCTCTGAAGTTATTGTGAACAGTGAATCAAGTTTAATTGAAAAAGCCTCTTTGCCACCGTAAAGATTAATTAAGCCCTCTACATCATGTGGTACGAACCAAGTCCATTGCCATGCGTTTCCTTCCACGTAGGGAGTCTTCCAGTGCGATGAATATCTGGGATTAAAAGGTTCGGTCCAACTCCCATCCAGTTCCTTTCCGCGCATAAACCCTACTTCGCTGTCAAAGTAAGTTCTGTACCGGCCAGCTTTTTCAAAGAATTCTTCAGCGATCCCGGTCTCTCCCATATCCTCCGCCATGGTTGCAATGGCCCAGTAATTGTATGCAAATTCAAGCGCTTTTGATACCGATGCACGTTCCAGATCACTGGGGATAAAACCATATTTTTCTTCATACAGTTTTGCTTTGGGCATCAGGTTCCCCCATGCCGCTTCTGAAGGATAACTAATGTCTTTTACCGTATCATATTTAACCGAGTGAACAATGGCTTCCAGCGCCTTGTCGGTATCAAAATCCCGATGTCCTTTCATATAAGCATCTACAATAACTGAGACCGCATGTGAACCGATCATTGTGCCGGTATAATTTGAGGCAAGTTCCCACATGGGAAGAATGCCCCCCTCATCATATTTTCTCAGCAATGCTCTGATTAGCTCCTGGTTATAGTCTGGTTGAATAATCGTGAACAATGGATGCAGTGCACGATAAGTGTCCCATAGGGAAAACACTGTATAATTTGGGCTTTCTGAAGAGACAATTTCCTGTCGCATGCTCCTGTACTTCCCATCCACATCGGAATTTATCCCGGGGTATATCAGTGAATGATATAACGCCGTATAAAAGGTCCTTTTATCACTAAGTTTATCAGTTTCTATGTCGATAACAGCCAATTTATCCTCCCACATAGATTCAGCTTTTTTTCTGTAGGATGCAAAATCCCAACCCGGAGCTTCTGTCTCGAGATTATTGGCTGCTCCTTCAAAGCTAACAGGGCTGATCCCCACCTTGGCAATCAACTCTTCAACATCGTTATTTTTAAACAACAACTTGACCTTGATGTCCTTACCACTTACATTTTTCAGATCATTTACCCGTTGGTTACCCATGTACACCTCTGCTTCAAAGGGTTCTGAAAACCGGGCCGCAAAATAGACGATATGATTTTTTGCCCATCCGCTTGTCACTTTCAGTCCATGAATCTCCCTGTCATTAACAATCCTTATTTCATGATTCGTGTTTTTATGACCATGTATCGTGTGGGTAAGGTCTATGATTAATCCCGATTTTTCTTCCCGGGTATAGTTGTATTTGTGAATACCAACCCTTGTGGTAGCGGTCAGTTCCACTTTAATATCATCATCAGTAAGCTCTACGGAATAATACCCTGGCGAAGCTCGTTCAGTTTGCCTGTTAAACCTGGACCTGAATCCACTGTCCGGATCTTCAGCATTTCCTGATATCAGTGCAACATCACCCGAAAAAGGCATAAAAAGAATATCGCCATAATCGCCAATACCCGTACCACTGAGATGTGTATGACTAAAACCAAGTATTGAGGAATCGGAATAGTGATATCCTGCGCACGCATCCCAACCAAGTGTTCTAGTATCCGGACTTAACTGAACCATTCCATGCGGTGTTGTTGCCCCCGGAAAGGTATGGCCATGAAAATCAGTTCCTATAAACGGATCAACATATTGCAGTCTTGAATCTCCGGTTCCTTCCGGGTTTTGACATGAAAACGTACCCAGTATCAGTATCACTAAAAGCGAAGATCGAATCCGGATTGTGATGAAGTGCTTCATAAATTTAATTTTCTGGGCACAAAATAGTTCGGGATGCTTAAAAAAGGATTAATAATTAATTAACCCGGTAATTAATTTATAAAATCATTGGAAAAATTTATCGAGGACCTGTGTATACCCTGTATACATGTAAGTTTCTGCCTGAGTATTAAACTATCCCTTTTTCTGTTCGCCTGTTTCAAGGATGCTGTTAAAGGAACGCTTATACTCCTCATCATATAGGTTTTTGTACTCTTTTACAAACCTGGCATAGGACTTTTTGGCGAGACTGTGTTTACCTAATTTAAAAAGGGTCCGGCATTGAAGGATCATTGCCTCTTCGCTGGCAATATCAAACATGAACATACAATTGGTAAGGTGAAGAATAAAATCTTCCTCACTATCTGATGTTTCAATAAAATCAGCCAGCGAATCAATAATCTTATTGGAAACTTCCGATTTATAAACATCCAGCCAATCTGCCTCCGTATTCACAAGGAACTGGCCCCTGTCAATTATTTCAAGTAGATTGCAAATATCATCCCTGGTTAATTCCGAACCTTTCCCGACGATATCCAGGTAATTGGCATAATCAATATCCATTGTTTTCGGGTCGTACTCAAATTTCCAGTAGCCGGTATCTTTCGATATGGAGGCATTTCCTACCTTTTCCAGCAGGGATTTAATTTTGACAATGTTCACTGCACGGTTATTCCTGGCACTTTCTACACTTTTATCAAACCAGAATGTTTCTGAAATTATCTGGGAGGATACCCCTTTTTTATGCCTGATTGAATTCAGCATAATAAATAAAAGCAGGCTCTTTAACAATTGTGTAAAGGAACCGGTTATGTCATTCCCATCCTTGTCAATAACCTGAAACCCCCCAAATAGTATAATAGAACTTTTAACAGGCTCATTGTGCTTTATCTCATATTTTGATACATCAGCGATTATTCCTTTTCCCTTTATTAAACCAGCGGTCTGCTTTCCTTTTCTTCTGCTTACAAAATACATGATAATAATTCCGGCAAAAAGTAATATAATGATAACAATTAACAGGTAATAGTTCATTTTGCCCGGCATTTTCTTGATACTGTTTAAAGCCAGGTTTCTACTTGGTTTCTGCGGAGGAAAGGAGATAGAATATATATCGACGGATGATTTCTCACCATTTAAATAGCTGGAGATGGCAATCAGCTTATTTGAACCTTTACTGAAGTACAACTCAACATCCGATTCAATATCAATAAACTTGAAATCAACAGGAGACCCAAGTCTTTCTATGCTGGGAGAATCGAGATTAATATGAATGAGTTGCAATTTATTTTCAAAATGGTACTTTGAAAATGCAAGTGCATACAACTGATTGTCATGGATAACAGCTGAATTAGCAAAACAGAACTCATAATCTGAATCAGAAATTTCATATATCCTTGAGAATCTACTCTCCTCAAAAGAGTATTCGAGCAATTCATGAAAATAGGCTGGACTTAATGTCTGTTGACCACTTTTGCTTCCATACCCTCCCAAAATATATAGTTTATCATTATTTTGTGCGTATCCAACGGCAGCAAGATACCTTGGAAAAAACTCCCCCTGGTAGGTAACTGTATCAAATCCGGAGGCTCCCGGTGCTAATCTTAATACCAGGTTTTTATAATTAAACTGTCCATATCCTCCGAATGTATAAATATTGCCATCAGGATGCACGAAATTGTTGTGGTGCCAGTAATAGGTAAGTCTGGTAGTATCTTTTGGAAATAGCGACCAGGACCGGGAATTCTGATCATATACTGATTTGTAATTATAATCAATTGAATAGGATATCAGCTGGTTTTTTGTTGAATCATAAACAAGGGTATTCGTACTGACTATTTTGTAAGGTGAAGTAAATTCCTCCTTTCTTATGGAATTATCAAGCAAATTTAATGTGAACAGTGATTCAGAAGTTGCAATATACAACAGATCTTCTTCCTGATTAAAAGCCGTCTGTGCCAAACCTGATAATTCCAGGTTCGCTATTTTTTTCCAGTTTGTGTGCAAAGAAAGTAACCAGTTCGGGTTTTTTACCAAGCCGTCCTTTTGATGATTCACTTCATATACCACCTCACTTTCAGTCTGCTTCAAGGGCCATATATATTGCTTATTATCTGTTTTTAGTTCAATATTCCTGATATTCATCTGGGTCACATCAGTTGTTGTGAAATTATCGTGCTGATGAGCACCAAAAAAAAGCTGAACACCCTCCTTTGCACTATAACCCTGGATCTGATCTGTAAGTATTGTATCTCCAAGATTACATGATATAGTTCCCGCTTTCAGATTTATATTGAATTGAATTTTTGTCCATTCAGATGTCAGCTTCTCGATGGGCAGATTAAATGAAATACTGCTGGGGCTGTCATTAAATACCAACTGGAAATTTTTTGGAGTATCAGGTAGAAATCCATGTATAAAATCAATACTTTTTGTTCCTATTAAAATTCTGTATATATATCCATAATAAGAAATTGAATTAGGCTGAAATCTGAAATCAAAGTTAAGCTCCAATTCATTCTTAAAATTCAGGGGCTTGTTGGGCGTCAGGTAAAGTTCTGTTCTCTCATTGAGTGGTACTTCATGTCCCGAAAACTGAAGTCCGTAATATTGACCTTTCAGCGCAGGTACTGACAAGGCCAAACATAGAATAACAGCTATTATCTGTCCCCTTTGTGTTATCGAATTACGAATGTCAACCTCCCCGATCATTTAAGAAAATCTTTTCAAAAATAGATTAGACTCAATAAAGCACAATTATCGTATTAAAGAAAACAAAAGTACATAATAAATGCTGATTTTTTTAAAAAAGAACGCATTCATAGTGAATCGAAATCATCCTTTTAACATTTGAAAGAATATAAATTAATCCCTGAGTTAATTGTTTTTTAATGTACTGTTAAATAACCTCTAGTATATTTAAGCCACCTTATATAAGATTGCTTTCATTTGCTTTATTTCAACCCTATCCTACATGCACAAATATTTGATTTTTTTCCTTCTTTTCCAGACAACAATTGGATTTTCTCAGGAACCTGGCTATTACAAATGTATAATTTCCACGGGCGATTATTGCAAATTTATCATTCCTGACCAGGAAACAGTTGCTAACTGGATGGATATCGACTTTAATGACAGCACCTGGACAGATGGAATAAATGGTATAGGATATGGTGATGGTGATGATTCGACCGAAATCGCTAAGGGGACAATGTCCGTTTATATCAGATTCAAATTCAATTTGCCGGACATTTCGCTTATCAGGCAGATGATCCTTGATATGGATTATGACGATGGATTCGCCGCATACCTGAATGGTACAGAGATCGCAAGTGCAAACCTGAACAAACCCTATTCCTGGGACATGCTGCTGGACCGTGACCACGAAGCCTCACTTTACAGGGGATTGTTGCCCGAAAGATGGATCCTTGGCAGTTCTGTAATATCGTTGCTACGCACTGATGAAGAGAATGTGCTGGCCATTGAAGTACATAATGTGGGACCTGGTTCAAGCGACCTATCTTCTAATCTGTTTTTGCATATTAATTTTACCGAACAGCAGAACGGCTACAGGGAGCCGGTTGAATGGTTCATAGCTCCCTTAACTCTGTATAGTCATCTGCCCATTGTCAAAATTTATACAAATGGTGCTGAAATACCCGATGAACCTAAAATTCCCGCTGAGATGGAGATTATTTTTACTGAAGGAGATACTTCCAGTCAGTATGATGTTCCAAATATCTATTCCGGTAACATTGCCATAGAACGAAGGGGTGAATCATCTTCCGGATTTCCGAAAAAACAGTACTCATTTGAAACGCAGACAGATTCTGGTGCCAAATACAATGTGTCATTGCTGGGGTTACCCCCTGAAAACGACTGGGTGTTGTATGCACCGTATTCAGACAAGAGCATGTTAAAAAACGTGCTGACCTATACCCTTTCGCGCCAGATGGGAAATTATGCACCCAGGACCAGGTTTGTGGAGGTCTTGTTGAATGGTGAATATCAGGGAGTATATATTCTGATTGAAAGGATCAAGCAGGACAGAAACAGGGTGGATATTGCAAAATTGCATCCGACAGATAATAAAGGAGATGAACTTACGGGGGGATACCTGCTAAGAAATGACAAGACCACCAATATGGAGGTATATGAATACTGGAACTCTCCTGTAACTCCTCCTTATGGTTTGCGGAGCCTTTACCAGTTCTACGATCCGAAATACAGAAATTTGACTTATGAGCAACGACGATATATCGTGGATTTTACAACACGTTTTGAGGAGACTTTGACGGATGTCAGTTTCAAGGATTCCATTCAGGGTTACAGGAAATATACCGATGTACTTTCATTTATCGATATGATGTACATCAATGAAATGAGTATGAATGTGGACTGTTACCATTTCAGCACCTATTTTTTTAAGGATAAAGACTCCGACGGGGGTAAATTTCATTCCGGTCCGGTATGGGACTATAATCTTTCGTGGGGGAATGTAAATTATGGAAATGTAGAGGCAGACGATGGATTCATTTATACCCGGGGAGGACGCATGTATTTCTGGAAACGGATGATGCAGGATCCCTGGTATGCCAACCTGGCCTGGAGCAGATGGGATGAACTCTGCGAATCGGTACTTAGCTGGGAAAATATTGAACATATCATTGACAGTTGTGTCGCCGAGCTGGGGCCCGCCATAGACAGAAACTATGAAAAATGGCCAACATTGGGAACTTATATATGGCCAAATGTAGTCTGGCCCGACGCCTATGAAGATGAGATCCAACTGCTAAAGACTTTTATCGTTGACCGGCTTCCCTTTCTTGACAGTGAATGGAGCGGGAAAGGTATTCCTGTTGTTGACTATCCTCCTCATTTAATCTGCAAGGAGGACCAATACCATCAACCGGTTGGTATAAACTCCTATATTGCCTTTAAAGGTGAACTTGATCCTGAATTTGTGTGGGATGACTTTAATATCTCTTCCCTCAATAACAACATTAATAACAAATCAACGCTCAACGGAGTTACCATTCCTGATGGAACTTCAATTACCTGGACAGCAATCGACTCAAAAGGACAACAAGCCAGCTGTACATTTAATGTGTACCTCAGCACGAATAATACGTATAATCAAGCCGTTACCTCGTATAATTTTAAATTGTATCCAAATCCGGCCAATGACCATTTTACCATTGAGAGTAATTTTCCTGTTAAAGAGATCGTGATACAAACTATGGATGGAAGAACCGTATACCATTCAACACCAGAAAGTGAAATGAACATCAGGATCAACTCCGGCAGATTTGCCAGTGGTGCATACCTTGTAACGGTTGTATCGGTTAACGGATACAGTAAAAGTACGCTTCAGATAATCAATAAATAATGTCTGTCCACAACTAAGGGTGCAAAAACAGTAATTATTGGCAATGGAAAATCGCATTGGGGTATTTCTTTCCAATTAAGCCCGAAAAACATACTTTTCGATTCCGAAATAGTTGAATTCCGAGATAGATTCCTGCATAATTATCGAGTAATTAATCGATAATACATAATTATCGATTATATAATCGATAACTAAAGAATATCGAATAAATACTCTATATTTTAAGAATTAATATGTAATTAGAATCAGTCAATAAAAGTAGCGTGGCTGGATCATAATGTTCGAGATCAAGGCTTCAACGAGCCATTCGCCATCAATACCATCCCTGGCAACATGATATTCTGTAGTGGGTTGCTGACAGGATGAAAGGATGAGAAAGAACAACAGGTTGAAGGGAATATTTACTTTCATGTCGGGTATAATTTTAATATAGGGAGTACATTTTAATATCCATGCAATAATGAGATATTGATAGTTGCCTAACAAGTCATGTGCCGATTAATTGTCGGTTAATTCTTTGTTAAGTATCCATTAACCATGGGAAGGTATTTTGTAAAGAAAAGCGATCGAACCATGAATAACCCGTACCCCACTCAGTCCCTCATACTCTGCATGCTCTTTATTCTCCTGTCAGAAACAGTTTTGGGCCAGCCGGATCCCGCACTGGTTTACCCCGACGAAAATGATCATCTCGTGTATGTGAAACATGCCAACACGCAGGAGACAAATGCCAATAACATAATCATTGATTATTCGAATTGTGGTTTCATGGGTGGTGGTATTGCCATTCCTGATATCCCTGTCAGAATAACACTGTATCCCCAATTTGGAGATGACCAGGAGCGTATCCAGGCAGCCATCGATTCTGTATCCGGACTCGTGCCCGATATAAATGGGTACAGGGGCGCCGTATTACTAAAAGCGGGTACCTATGACCTCGGCAGAGCTCTGCTTTCCGGCAATGATGCCTTGCAAATCAGAACCAGTGGTGTGATCCTTCGCGGGGAAGGCCAGGGAACAGATGGCACGATCCTCAAAACATCGTTCGAAACAAAGCACCAGATCATCGCCACCAGGCCGGAAAGACCCTCCATAGCCACAACCAATAAGACAAAGATCACTGATCCCTACGTAGGTTCAGGCAGGTTTGGATTTCACGTGGAAGACATCACAGGCTTCGCAGTGGGTGATACAATCTTTGTCCGGTTTACTCCGAACCAAACCTGGCTTGATGAAATCTATGCCAATCATTACCTGAACAGTGGAGACCTGAACTGGACAACGAGTACATATACCATCAACTATGAGCGGATTATCACGCACATAGAAGGAGACAGCATAACGATCCATTCCCCGGTTATTTTGCCTATGCAAATGAAATTCGGTGGTGGAGAGATAGTGAAATTGTCTTTTTCAAGAAAAAGGCTGCACAATGTTGGGGTGGAACACATGCGTCTGATTGGTACGGGAAACACTGCAACCTGTCCGGCCGATGACCCGAACAGACTGCAGACTGCAGTGCATTATGAATATACGGAGAATAGCTGGATAAGGGGCATCACCGTATTACACACCTCCAATTCACTGTTCAAGTTATGGGATTCGCATTATATTACTGCTGAAGATTGTGCTTCCATTGAACCTCTCGGACCCAAAAGAGCAGGATACAGGTATACCTTTTATATAGATGCGGCATCCAGCCATAATCTTTGTCAGCGCACCTACACCGATAATGGCAGACACGATTATGTACTTGGACCCAGAATTCCTGGTCCCAATGTATTCCTTGACGGAGTTTCTGAACGCGGAGGAACGCAGGGACCACATCAACGCTGGGCAACAGGTACCCTGTTCGATAACCTGAAAATGCAAAGCCTGATCGCCCTGGAGCACAGAGGCACCTCGGGATCAGGACATAGCTGGGCAGGAATTCAAAGTATTATCTGGAATACCGAATCTCCCTCAATCATATGCGATGCCCCGAAAGGGCACATGAACTACGCCATTGGGAATACCGGTACCGAAATGCTGAGTCAGTATATAAACAACACACAACCGGGAGTTTACCGGGGGCACTATGACCAACATGGTACGCATGTTACACCCCGCAGCCTGTACCTGAAACAACTTGAATGCCGGTTAGGAACAGCAGCAGTTGAAAGCATTACCATACCTGAACAACAACAGGGAACAATATACCCTCTTCTCAACGAATGGAAAGGGAGCGGCAAAATTACAAGCAATGGTATTGAGTATTTGTCATCGCCGGAAAACCTCTCATTGGCAGCACTCGAAACTGGAGAAACTTCGCAGTTCATTGAACTGAAATGGACAGACAATGTGCCCAATGAAACCCAGTTCATCCTGGAAAGGTCCTCTGATGGCGGAACATCATATGTACTATTAGCAACAATTCCTTCAAATACCAAAAGTTATAAAGACGAAAATATCGCTCAGGCCACTTATCATTACCGTCTGAAGGCTGTTAGCGAAACACTTGAATCCAATTATATATACCTTTTTGTCGATATGTTCGACGAAGCATTCTATGCCAATATCACCTTCAATGTGAATATGAGGGACGAAACCAATCTTTATCAAGAAGGGAGTGTCTGGCTGGTTACCCATCCTGCAGGCAACAGGTATGAGATGAATGATGAAGATAAAGATTCCGTTTACTCTATAAACCTAAAACTTATGGTAGGGAGAAACATGGAATACAGTTTTTCTTACCAGAACGGACCCAATCCATCCGATGATATTGTAACAGAACAAAACATGGGAGATTGTGCCAATATTGCAGGATACAGACACCTTATTGTACCCTCTGTTGATTTAATTCTGGATCCATTTCTGTTTGGCACTTGCAGTGTAGCAAAGCCTCCCGGAATAGATGTAACCGATCTTGACGGAACCATCATCTTTGGGTCCAATGATGATGAGCCCTGGATAGATGGCGAGAACGGTGCCGGTTCTCCACCCAATGAAGGGATAGAAATGCTTATAGACAACGACATCAATACAAAATACCTTGTGAGGGCTGTTTCATCCTGGCTGGAGGTTAAAACAAATAAGTATACCAAACTTACAGGATATACGATCACCTCAGCAAACGATAGTCCTTCAAGAGACCCCCGGGATTGGCGGCTAAGGAGTTGGGATAATGAAACGGAAAGATGGGTTACGCTACATACAGTGACTGATCATCCGGTATGGGATAGCAGGTTCAAGATAAAAGTCTGGACCTTTGAAAATGACAATTGGTACCACAGATATCGATTGTATATTACAGGTATCAACGGAGATGACCAGGGCCTCATGCAGATGGCCGAACTGGAACTATTCGGTGAAGTGGGAGACTATACCGCTGTTGACATATCCGGGAACCAGGGGATTAAAGTATATCCGAATCCTGCCCGCGACTACATAAACATAGAATGGACCGGGAATAACACAGCTCCTGAATTAGCATTGTTCGATATCACAGGTAGGAAAGTAAAAGATGTCATCATTCATTCAACAGGAAGTTCCATGACCAGTTTAAATATTACAACTTACCGGCCCGGACTCTACATTTTGCAGATTAAAACAAGCGCTGGAGTCACTTCGATGAAGATCATGATTGAATAACGAATGTTTTGACATACAATAAAAAAATTCTGGAGCAGCCCTGATTCAGGCCAATTAGTATAGAGGTTCCGATAGACTTTGACACCTTATCATTTTTAAAAGTATGCGAATACTGTCAAGAATAAAAAAACTGCCTATTGAAACACCCATTAAGCTTTTATTAATATTATGTTATTCATTGGGGGTTACATTAGTCGCTGGTACAATTAATATAACTATACAGACATGAAAAAAATCCTTCTCCTGGCGCTTGGCTCTTTTCTCCTCACCAATACAACAATTGCCAATAATTATAAAAATATCCGTGATTTCGGCGTTCTGCCGGAAAACAATGCAGCTGTAAACAAAACAAACCTACAGGAAGCCATTGACTGGGCATCATTAAGGGGTGCCGCGCTCTTTATCGAGCCTTCCGAAAACCCATACCATGTGGATGGTGGTATAATCCTTAAGAAAAATGTTTCAATTGTAGGCGTTCATGGCCCGACACACAGGGGAACAGTTCACCCGGATAAAAAACAACCTGTGGGAAGTGTATTCATGATCACGGATCAGGTAAATCCATTTATCACCGTGGAGACAGGTACACAGCTTAAGGGAATACAGTTCTGGTACCCTGAACAAACAATCAGGGATCCGAATGCAATAATACCGTATCCTGCCACCATCCAGGTTTCTAAAACAAGCAGGGCACAGGGTATTTTTATGTCATGCCTTACTTTTTATGGAGAATACCTTGCTTTCGACTTTAACGCAAGTCGTGGAAATGCCTGCGAGCTGATGACCTTCGAACACTGCTACGGCTTTCCCCTCAGCGGAGAGTTTATCAGGATCGATTATTGCTATGATGTCCCCAGGATTTTGCATTGCCACGTAAACCCCGCGGCACAGCGATATATCGGCGGCCAGTACAGCAAAGAGGTAGTAGATGCAGTCATCGCAAAAAAGACATTCGCCTATACCATTAATCATACCGACAATGCACAGATCATTGATCTCTTTACGTTCGGCACCTATGGAGGAATTCTATTGGGGGAAGAATCTTACGGACAGCTGACCAATTTTAATTTCGACTGTGTGGCCGTAGGTATTCATAAGAAGGGCAACAACACAAAGAACCGTAACTGGCAGATTGCACAAGGTTCGATCATTGCCAATACCGGAGAAAAAGTTAAAAACATCCACCCGATCGTAATTGAAGGTCAGGGACATACTTCTCTTACCAATGTGGAAGCATTCTCAGGAGGAAACGGGGCACTTACCACGGTCCCTGAAAATGAGTCCTGGGATTTCATCCAGGTGAAAGGCGATAAGAAATTAACCATCTCCATTTTCGGAAGTCGTATGAGAAATTATATGTCAGACTCCCCTATCACTTTGGAAAATGATAATGCCATCATTCAGTTCTCTGCATGCTTCGACAAAGACGAGCAGCTCTATAACAAGACCTTTGGAGATTAAGATACTGGATTTGATTCTGCCACAGAATAATACACAGAAAGTTGAGAATATTTTTATTGCTGCTGCCACTTGCAGGAATAACCGGGCCGGCTGTCGGCTAAGACAAAGCTATTGGGGAGTTCCACTTAAAAAGGGATGGAACCATTTTCTTATAAAAGTAGCCAGCAATGCAAATTGGTGGCCCGGGAAAGGAACCCTGGCAGTTAGAATGGAAAGCACAAAAAAAGCATTTGAATCAGAATTAAAATCAGCTATTCAGATTTTCGAATAGCTTCATCAGAAAACGACTAAAAACCCTATATTATGAAAACGACCTCTTATTTGTTAATATTAATTGCCATCACAGTTGCCAGTTCATGCACGGTGTCAAAAGATAAACTTAAACAGGATAAATTACAACCGGTAGATTTCGTCAACCCCTATATGGGAAACATCAGCCATTTGCTGGTACCCACCTTTCCTACAATTCACCTGCCACACAGCATGATGCGTGTTGTCCCGCACAGAAGAGAGTCCAGGGAGGTCACGGTACACGGGCTCCCCATTATTCTGACAAGCCACAGGGGAACATCCGCCTTCAGCCTCAGTCCGTTTCAAGGCAATGAAAACGACATACAGGCTGTGATCGAATATAGCTATGACCATGAGAAAATCACTCCCTACTCCTACTCGGTTTATCTCGATGAATACAGTATCAGCGCTGACCTCGCAGTGTCGCATCAATCGGCCGCATACCAGCTGGAATTTGAAAAAGAGGACCCTGTTTATCTTGTTCTGAATTCGCCGGATGGTGAGCTTACCTGGGACGGAGAGGCCCTGTCAGGATTCCAGGAAATCGGCAACGGTACAAAAGTTTACCTTTACCTGCTTCCCGAAACCCAACCCGAAGAGATCTCTGTTCTTCACCAGGGAGCGCTTCATAACGGAAATGCTGCAAAGGGAAAAGATGCCAGCATGGTACTTACCTATCATCAGCCCGAAAGAACAATCGCCCTTAAATATGGCATCTCTTTTATCGATGCCTCCCAGGCAAAAGCCAACCTGATACGCGAAGTGGCAGGGAAAACTGTAAAAGAGTTACAGGAGGAGGGCCGCCACATCTGGAATGAGGCGCTCGGAAAAATAGATGTGACGGGGGATTGCCCGGAAGAAACTGCCGTTTTCTATACCTCCCTGTACCGGTGCTATGAGCGGCCGGTATCTATTTCTGAAGATGGAAGGTACTATAGTCCGTTTGATAAATCCGTTCATTCAGACGAAGGCAGACCATTTTATACCGACGACTGGATCTGGGATACATATAGAGCACATCATCCATTACGTACAATCATTGACACGGAAAGACAGGAGAATATCCTTCACTCTTTTATACAGATGTCGGAGCAGATGGAGAACTTCTGGATGCCGACCTTTCCAAAAATAACCGGCGATAGCAGAAGTATGAATTGTAACCATGGAGTTGTCAACTATATCGATGCGTACAGGAAAGGACTTCAGAACTTCGACCTGGAAAAAGCTTTTCTCTCAGGCAAACTTGCTGTTACTGAAAAAACCCTGGCTCCCTGGTCAGGAATGCCCGCCGGTAAACTCGACCGGTTCTACCATGAAAATGGATTCATTCCTGCCTTAAGGGAAGGTGAAAAAGAGACTGTTCCGGAAGTACATCTTCGTGAACGCCGCCAGTCCGTTGCCGTAACCCTCGGAACCGCCTACGATGAATGGTGCCTCGGACAAATGGCCGAAGTGTTGAATAAACCAGAGGATGCGGAACGGTTCATGAAAGGTTCGTTCAACTACCGCAATCTCTATAATAAGGAGACAGGCTTTTTTCATCCCAAAGATAAAAATGGCAAATTCATTGAACCATTTGATTACATATTTT
>JBBDIE010000128.1:0-20099 GCA_040880545.1 Bacteroidales bacterium
CGGTAACAATAAGGGTTACATGATCTGCCCCGATCTTGTCGAGGTGTCTTCTTGCGCGAGCCAGGGCCGGGATGGTTGGTACGTTGATATTGTCGCGCAGAATGGTCGGGGCTGCACCGGTTCCTCCGCCGCGACCGTCGAGAATGATGTAATCGGCACTGGCCTCAATGGCAAAATCGATGTCGGCTTCTATATGACTGGCAGCAAGCTTGAATCCCACGGGAATTCCCCCTGTGACCCTCCTCACCTCATCGGCCACCTTTTTGAAATCTGCGGGGGTTGACATGTCGGTAAAGGTAGCGGGGGAGATCGCGGGTTCGCCTTTTTTCAGACCACGGACACGTGCAATTTCAGCGGATACTTTATCGCCCGGCAGATGTCCGCCGGTACCGGTCTTTGCTCCCTGACCGCCTTTAAAATGAAACGCCTGCGCCTTCTTTACCTTCTCCCATGAAAAGCCAAATTTTCCTGATGCAAGTTCGTAAAAGTAACGGGAATTGTTCTCTTGTTCCTCGGGGAGCATGCCGCCTTCACCGCTGCAGATCCCTGTGCAGGCCATTTCAGCACCTTTCGACAAGGCGATCTTGGCCTCCCGGGAGAGCGCACCGAAACTCATATCGGAAACAAATATTGGGATATCTATCTGTAGAGGCTTCTTCGCAGCCGGACCAATAACCACATTTGTGGCAACCGCAACTTCATCGAGCAGTGGTTTGGTGGCAAGCTGGGCAGGTAAAAACTGGATATCTTCCCATTTTGGCAGTGTATTCCGGTCAACACCCATCGCGGCAGAGGGACCATGATGCCCGTAATTCTTCAAACCGTTTTTTGAAAGCTCCTGAATATAGCCCGTATATGGTTCTGTCTCTTCCGGATGGGTATCGGCATATTCGCCCAGGTACTCATCCCGTTGAAAAATCTGGGGGTACGCTTTAATATAGTCATCGATCTCCTGCTGATCAACATATACAGTGTCGTCTTCAATCAGCGTATTGAACTTATGCAGCACCTCCTCATTGTTGTATTCGCTGACCCCTGTATCAAACCGGTAGTCCCATCCATGCACTCCGCAAATAATATTGTCGCCTTCAATGTGTCCGTCGGCCATCAGTGCGCCACGGTGCAGGCAGCGGCCATAAAGCACGGAAACTTCTGCTCCGTACCTGACTACAACAAGATCCAGGTTGCTGATAGTGTAATGGGTGGGGTTCTTCTCCCCCAGTTCAGACAGGCTGCAGAGCTTAATTTTATTTTTCATAATAGTCCGGTTTTATCCTTTGCAAACCAAGTGTACCAGTGAAAACCATTCACGCTGATCTGTATAAATTCCCTGTATCGACAAGCCGGACACGTTTGCGAGTTCCAGGATGTCTTCGTGGGTGAATTTGCGTGAATTTTCCGTATGTATGGTTTCTCCTGCTTTCATGATCAGGCCTGTTTGCAAATGAGGACTTTCAATGACAAGGTCCTTCCGTGCCTCCAGGTGCATTTCAATCCGCGATCGCTCAGAATTGAAAAATGCATTGTGATTGAAGTCCACGGGATTGAAATTGGTTTCAGCTAACCGGTTAACAACAGATAGAATATTTCTGTTAAACGCTGCAGTGACCGATTGAGTATCATTATATGCCGATTCGACGGTTTTAATATCTTTTACCATATCCAGCCCAAGTAAAAAGGAGTCTCCCTTTTTCATATATCGTTTTATATGGCAAATGAATGTAGAGGCCTCATCATTCGCCAGGTTCCCCAGGGTACTTCCAAAAAAGCAGATCAAACTATTGCCTTTTTCAGGTAATGCATCCAGGTGCTTCATGAAATCGGCCAGGATTCCATGAACCTGCAGACCGGGATACTTTTGTACCAACTCCTCAGCAGATTTCAGAACGGCAGATTCACTGACATCCACCGGATAATAATTGATACGTTCCAGTTCATCCTGCTGAAATGTATCGAGAAATATGGAGATCTTGGAGCAATCTCCGCTTCCCAGTTCAACAAAATCAGGATATTCATGACTGTCAATGATCTCTTGCGCTGCACGGTTCAATATTGAAATTTCGGTGCGTGTTGGATAATATTCAGGAAGCGCTGTAATTTTCTCAAACAGCCAGGAACCCTTCGTATCATAAAAAAACCTGCTGGATATCTTTTTTTGATGCGCAGACAATCCGTTTATTATATCACTTACCACTTCCGATTTGTTTTCTGCCTGAAGAAAATTACGAATGGCAATCCTCTCCAAAATTGAATAGTTCGCGTCGCCTGGTTCTCCCTGATCCGATAGCTCCCTCATCTGTATTGATTTTTGAATTTCAGTATACGTTTATAACGGTTTTAACGACTCCAGCATTGTCGGTATCAATTCCGAATATGTTGTGATCCTGTCTGACACATTCCGCTTTTGTACTTCAAAAATAATTTCTGCCACGATTTCATAATCATTGTATGCCGAATGTGTATAGGCTCCTTGCCCATTACAATCGCCCAGGGCATAAATGCCCGGAACATTTGTTTCCGGAAAATCATTGACCCTGATAAAACCTGATTCACTCACCTCAATACCCGCTGACTCCGTGTTCAACAAATCGGTATTGTAATAATTAATGTCTGTCAATAAAGTCAAGTAGCTGGATTATTCATGCCTGTCTTATATTTCTATCAGGATCCCTGAACCTGCTTTTGTCCAGTAATTTTGGCAGGAACACCAATTTCAAACGGGTTATCCGGATCGCTGCTCCACTCGAACCAGCCCCCATCGTAAACCGATACTTTCGGCCAGCCCATCAGCCAGGCATTGAACCATGCTTCGCTGCCGCGCCAACCTGTTCCGCAATAAAAGGCCAGGTGTTTATCGGGAGTTATTCCAATGCTCTTCCATATTTCAGCAATCTCATGGTACTCCCTGGTAGTGTGGTCATTGTTACGGTAGTTTTCCATGTGATAGGCATCGGAACCGCAATCGGCAAACACTGTACCCGGTATCCGCCCTTTGGGTTCAATATAGTTGTAACCGCTTACCTCACCAATATATTCAGCATAGCTGCGCACACAAACGACCTCTGAACCAGACGCTTCAATCATCTGTTTGGCTTCCGTTGTATCTACTGCCAGTTCAGGATGTACAGGAATATCACTGCCAAAATCATGAACGGGTACTTTTGGCTCATCCAGGATTGAAACATCGTAGCCGGCATCTTCCCACGACTGAAATCCTCCATTCAGTATCCGAACATCTTTCACTCCGGCATATAACATGATAAAGGCATTTCGTATGGCCCCGATATCCCCGGCGGCACTCCCCGGAAACTCGTCGGCATTATCGGGAAACATAAATTTTCCATATAGAACTACCGTTGTATCTGCTGTGATCCCATGCTGCTCCAACGACACCTTAATCTCTTCCGGACTCCTGCGGTTCCAGGTCTCAGGAGCCTCCAGGGCAAGCGTATCTATATCGATGGCCCCGGGAATATGTCCACTCAGATAAGCGTCGCGATTTCGATAATGTGCATGAACCACCTTGAATCGGTCATTTTCATAATAATCCGGCTTACCTCCATCCAATAATGTTTGAACCCATTGGGCCGATACCAGTTGTGTAAACCTTTTCATTTTTTCCATGGGCATCTCTTCAGGATTTGCTGTCCACTCTCCCACAAAATCATAATAGGCATGAACATCTGCATATCCCGATTTTATAAATCGATCCGCAACAAGGTCAATATCCGCCCGATCATAACCGTAAATAATGATCTGATGCTCCGGTAAGATATTTTTGAATCGCACAATTTCTATCCAGTCGATGTACCCGGTCCATTTCAACGGTAAACTTCGTGCATATTTAATATGTCCACCCCGTTTTTCATGCCGCAACTGCCATCCATTATAAGCCTCTACCGGCCGTATGTCAATGATCCTGGTTGTTTTGTCATCCAATAACCTGATAATCTCTGAACCTGCAATCTCCTTTATGTCATTTTCCATTTATACATTTGTTTTTTAACTCTGTGCAAGTTTGCTGGTCCGTGCCCTCTGTGGATCAGGTAGCTTCACCGTAAGGGACTTTTTTTAACCACAGAGTTAGGGGAGTTTAAAATTATCCTGTATTCATTCACTCAGAAGATTGCTCTTAACTCCCTCCTTTTAGCACGTCTGAAAATCAAACTCAAAAAAACTCTGCCCTAAACTCTGTGCAAGCTTGCTCTCTGTCCTCTGTGGTTAAAAAAAGGGCTCATACGATGATTATAACCATCAACATTTCAAACAACCTCAACTCCCTTCCAGAATGCCACTCGCCCCTTGATCTCCTTGGCCGCATCTTTGGGATCGGGATAAAACCAGGCCGCATCTTCATTGATATCACCTTCAATATCAATATGATAATACGAAGCGGTGCCTTTCCACGGACAAACTGTTTTTGTATCGCTCTCTTTAAAGTAGTCCTTGTTTACAGACACAGCAGGGAAGTAACTGTTCCCTTCGACTTTAACAATGTCATCACTTTCTGCAATGACTTTATTGTTCCATAAAGCTTTCATAATATTGTATTTTTCAAGGTAATTAAAATTTCACTGTTTGAAGAATGATTCGTACATAAATTGCTTCAAATTAGAGTCTGTCAATTAAATGGAGTGGCTGGATCATAATGTTCGTTTGCAAGGGTTATTCCCTGCGGTCATGAGCTCAAAACTTTCAGTTTTTCGGTTGCGAAGTCGGGAAATGCGCAGTCCCGATTTGTCGGGATGAGCAATGTCCCATCAAGCGTAATGCAGCAAACAGACATTATGGACAAACACTAATTAACCTCCGGAAGGTTGGCAATGATCTCCTTCACGGTGGCCCTGTTTTTATAGTTCGGATCAAATTGTCGCCAGACGATCTTACCCTCCGGGTCAATAATATAAGTTGCCGGAATGGGTAGTCTTTGGGAATCATCGGACTGAGATTTTTTCAATTTGGCATTCAATGTAGCATTATAGATGAACAGTTTGGCTTTCTCCGGTGTAAAGGTTACATCATATGCATCAGCTATGGTATACCCTTCATCATAAAGTAATCTGAATTTTGCACCTGTTTTGTCGGCCATCTTGTTCAGATATTCGGGATTCTGTGGTGAAACAGCTATAACAGTTGCTCCCTTGTAGGTGATCATTTCCAGGCTGTCCTGGATTGCTGCAAGATGTTCATTGCAATACGCACACCAATGTCCACGGTAAAAGATCATCACAACCGGTCCCTTTTTCAAGGCTGAAACAAGATGAAATTCATCTCCATTGGCATCCATCGCCCGGAAGTCGGGCGCCTTTGTTCCAACGGGTAAGCCACTTGCCTCATCGACGCTCCTGCTTTCCTGTGCCGATATGTTTATCACAATAAAAATTGTTACTATGGTTAAAAAAAAAGTTTTCATAATCTTTGTTTTTTTGTTTTCTAATATCATTGAATAAATCTTATCTGAAGATCAACGTATTTAAAGCTGTATTAAAAGCAGTAGTTAAACACTATTAATTATTGTCTGTCCATAATGTCCGATATCTGCGTTATGCTCCAGCCACTCTACTTTATTGACAGACTCTAATTAGTTGTACAACAACTGTAAGTAAAAGTACAACGCCAATAATCCTGTTAATGTTTTTGGAAAGGAAGCCGAGTCTGCCCGATATTTTCTTACTGAATATTGCATACAGCCGGAGAACCCCCATTTTCCCCAGCCATATACCGATAGCAAATAAGGTGATGGTAAGCACATTATGATCAATTTCCCATAATGTATGCAGATAGGTCATCGCAAACAACCAATAGAGCAACACCTGTAAACTGATCAGATTCAGCAACATCCCTTTTAAAAAACCCTGGCTGTTACCCAACTCCACCGACTGGTTTTGCTTCCCTTTCAGAAGAAAAAAGAGGCCTGCCAGTGCGGGGACAGACAACACGAGGAATTGAACTACGTGGTTGTTTTTAATAAACTGGCCAATCAAGCCTCCTGTCACCAGTGCTGCTAATCCGTATGTTACTTCAACAGCAGCTGCCCCCCGGGAAATGTTCATTGCTTCACCCTGCCCTCTGCGGTAGGAAATATCCAGTACCGACAGATTCACCAACCCGAATGGCAAGGCCCCGATTATGGTTATAAATATTGCTGATACCATAGTTACTATTGGATTCATCATCTTCCGATATCGCCTGTTATTATTTCCCCAATCTCTTCCCCTGTTTTCATGTCCCGTCCAGTGAGAAGAACAAATGCAATGGAAGGAACCGGAAAATCTCCCCCATCAAATTCCACATACAGTTTTATAACTTCAATTTCCCGCTGCCCCGATTGGGTAAACACCTTGTATTTGCCTTCCCCAACACTGCGCAGTTCAAATATTCTGTCCTTATATGCAGCCAGTTTAAATTTCCATCCTTTGCCCTGGAAATTATCCAGGGATACGGGCTGAATACCATAGGAAAACCTGTTCTGAATCCTGGTGAGTTGCTCCTTCCTGTTCTCCTTACTCTTTCTAACCCAAAATACTTTCACAGGCATCGCAGGATCCAACCGGCCATACGCATCCTTGCTGGTTGTATACCAAATCTCATCTGCATCCCTGCTCCTTTCAATGATGAACAATACCTCTTCTCCTCTATTATGGAGTGTATCCGGCATAGCCGATGATGAATTGCCCAAACTTACACCTGAAAACAGAAGGCAGATCAGTATTTTAGGTTTGGTCAACATGAAAAAATTTCCTGTTTTATTCAGGTTCCATTCTTCTAAACACGTTTCCCGAAGGCAATATATTCATCCGGTTCCCTGAATACAGATGTCCTGAAGATAATATTGCCTTCACAATTCAGGAAAATCATAGCCGGATAACTTTTAATGCTAATTCTGGTATTCCGCCTGAACAGTAACCTCTACAGTCTTGGCAATATTGGTGGACGGCTTACCTTTCACAAAAGTGATATCGTAATCGGCGAGGGTGACATTGAATTTACTTCCAACCTTCACCACATTTCCTTTTACTGTAATGGTTCCGCTTTCACTCACTTTGTTTGTAACCCCTTTAATGGTCAGTTCACCTTTCACTGTGGCTGCATAAGTTCCGTCTTTCGAAAAATCAACATTTTCAATATTGGTAATCTTCCCCTTTAGCTTGCCATCAGGAAAAGATTTTGTGTCCAGGAACTTTTTGCTGTTAAAGTGTTTCTGCATCAAGGCTTTTTCAAATTCAAATCCCTGCATGGGAACTGAAAAGACAACATCGCCACTGCTTTTGTCTATGGTGCTTACAGATGCTGTATTATTAGCTTCGATGTCTTCAGCTGGTGTGCTGGAAAAGAATTTGATGTGACTTTTTGTGCTGACCAGTTTATTGCTGCTCTGTCCGAATCCTGCAGTGGAAATAAAAAATGCCGCTGCAATGGATAATAAAATTGACTTTTTCATACTGTTTTGTTATTATTTGATTAATGAATATTTGATTGTCGGAAGAGTCGATAAAAATCATAATCCTTACAGATCCTTGGCTCTTTTCCGAATTATTATGACTGTTCTAAGGGTTTATTTTCAAAAAGTGGAAGTGCACAGCTGTTTATTGCTTCGTAATCCACTGCCCCCTCATCCATCTTTTATTCTACCAGTGCACACTTTTCAATAATCACATGCAGGTAAAGACCGAGATCTTCGTCATAGGAAGCGCCGGACCGTATAACCCCCTTGATGGTCACCGTTTCACCAACACTGATTCCCTTTAAACTGCTTTCTGTATCAGAGGTGAATGTGCCACTTACACCGGCCGGTGCCCCCTGTTCTTTGAGCAGAACAACCTTCTGACCATTAAAATCCTCGGAAATATTGTCCACAACTCCGGAAACCTCCAGAATTTTTGAATTACCGTCGGATGCCAGGTATTTCTGGTTGGCAGCATACTTGTCCTGAAGATATTCCGTTACGATTTCTGTGCTGCTCACTGAATAATCGGTTTTGGCTGCCTGCACATCTCGTTGCGGCATGTTTAACATGTAGAGTACTATTGCTGCTCCTGCGATGAATCCTGAAATTCCCAGAATTGCAATGATCCTGATAATCATTTTCCTTTTCATGTTCTGATTCTTTAATTTTGTAGGAACAGTCGGAAAAATTGCCCCACCTGACAAAACAGGTGAAACTATTCATGCGATCATCATGGCTGTTGACATCCCGGGGGAATGAATTATTGATAAAGTGTCTGGATTGACCGGGGAAATATGGCCGGTATAATCAAGAAGGGTCAATGGGTAACTCCTTTATGGTTTGCTGTATTTACTAAAAAGTCAACACCGTTTTTCCGCTCTTCAGGTAATCTGATAATGGCTTGCCCATCCCTTTCACATCGAAACCGAGATCCTTTAAATCACCCGTTACATCATACGCATTTGCACAAACGATACATGCTTCAATCACCACGCCATCTTCCTGCATGGCAGCCAGTTTATCACGGATCTTCAGATTTTCCGCGGTAAGTTTCGCAGATGGCCCCCAGATGATCAGGGTTACATGGTCAAACCATCCTGCCGTTTTTGCTGCATGGGTGTACATCAGTACCATTCTTTCTGCCAGGTAGGGATCGTCACTGGTCCATACAATTACCAGTGAATCGCCCCCCGCAGATTGAGGCTCATTTTGTCCCATCATGGCCTGAGAAGCAAAAGAAATGATTAAAATCGTAAGGAGAATGGCTGTTCTGTTCTGCATAATTAATTGATTTAAAATTACAATTGGCTTGTTTTTGTCAGCAAAATACAAAATAAATCATACTGCTGGTTAAACAGCAATAGCTACTGCCGGATTACAGATCTTATGCTCTCCGGCAGTAACTATCAGATTAATTCCCTGTTATCCTGAATTGGTATGATCCATCTACCTGATGGGAAAAGAATCGGTACCAATCCGGCAGGATCTGCGCATGCTCTAATTAGTGACTGCAAGAAAACTAAGTTATTTTCAGTCTTTGATAAGAAAGCGTCAAATACAAGGGTTATTCCCTGCGGTCATGAGCTCAAAACTTTCAGTTTTTCGGTTGCGAAGTCGGGAAATGCGCAGTCCCGATTTGTCGGGATGAGCAATTTCCCAACGAGCGTAACGTAGCAAACGGACATTATGGACAGAATTAATCTCTGAAAGCGATCCGCTGTTTATTTTACTGCTTTTTTAGCAGATGAAACCGTTTCAGCCAACACCTTGTCTGACTTCGCCACACTTACCGTGGTAATAAGCTCCTTTGTCTCTGCATTAAAAAAATAAGTCATACCGGTACCCTTGTTCCCGGCCATCGCCTCAGTCAAACCATATTTTTTAAGTTTGGCAGCTGATTTTTTCTTTGTCTCATCATTTGTAAGGTCATTCGCCACAAATTTAATGGTACCTTCCTTGTTGTTTTCCTTAAATGTGGCCATTGCCCTTTCTCCGTTACTCTTGCAAACCGAACACCACGCTGCCTCGTTAACTACTGCGATGACATCGTGCTCTTTCTGAGCCATTACAGTAACCGACATAAACAAGATTAACGCAATACTTACTAATGAATTTTTTGTTTTCATGGTTTTGTTATTTTAAAAGGTTAACTAATCTGTTCATTGTAGTTAGTAGGATAATCCGAACTTCCTTACATGTTCCGTCCGATTTTAACAGTTAATTATCATTTCACTATCTCCCGGAGAGGTTCCTCTGTAAATTATCCAGGGTTAAGTTTCCTGAACGGATGCCTGTGCTTTTCAATGCTATACCTTCTTCCAGGGAAAAAGATCCGGGATGTTAAACGCGGATCCGGCTTAACTAATATGCTAAAATAAAAATCCGGAACCGATATACAACCCCCTGGTTCCCATCTGTTTATCGGTTGATATCCCATAATTAACAGAGATCACATTACTATTATTGTAGATCAGGCACAACCCGGCTCCAACTGTGGAATGAGGTCTGTTATTCCTGACCTGTAACAAAATATTTTTGTACGCTTCCGGAATCCCTTCCCGCGAAAGATCATACCTCTAATTTTTTCCAGATAATACACCTTCAAATAATTCCGTAACCTCTTCTTTTTTCAGCAATCCCGAATGGCTAAATACCTCTTCACCCTGATGAAACATTTTGAACCAGGGCACACTGCCCAGCGCTAACTCTTTCACCAGTTTTTTGCTGGCATCGGCATTTATTTTCACCACGTCGATACTGCCGGCAAAGACTTTTCTCAGACTGTCAATCATGGGCATCATCTGTCTGCACGGACCACACCATGGTGCATAAAAATCAATAAAAACGGGCAATTCCGAATTTATTAACGCGAAATATTCATCGGTTTCCATCTTGTCTCTGGTATCCGGCCGTGCATCAGGTTCAACCTCAACGGCAAAATTGAGCAGTTCCCATTCCATGATACCCTTCTCCAGGTTGTATACGTTTTCATAACCACTCTTAACCAGGATCTCGGCTGCACGTTCACTCCGGTAACCTGTATTGCAATAAAGATATACAGGCTTATCCCTGGAAAGTAGCAATAGCTTTTTCCTGAAATCCAGCGCGTAATAATTCAACTGACCTGCATCTTCAATATGGCCATTGGCAAATTCTGACCTGGTACGGACGTCAAGCAATGTTACCCTTTCATTTTTGAGGATAGCTTGGAGTTCTGCAGCATGAAGTTGCTTCACGTGTTCAGCCTGACCCCTGACCAGTGGAGTAAACGTTTGTAGCAGGAGTATAAGAATGTACCTGTTCATATCAGCATTTTAAGTGTCTGAACAGATAGTCGAAAATCAGAAGAAACCTGACAATCAACTTGCGCAACTTACCTGGTGTAAAATAACCTGGTGCAGCATATTGAGCTTGTGGGTAAGTTGTTTATAACCGGGAAGAAAAAATCGGATAATTTAGAATTATGTGGTCCTTAACCGTTTAATTCGGAAAGCTTTTCATTTATAGCCAGCTTCAAATGGTGCAATTCTTCTGTAGATATATCTTTTTGCTTAAGCAATGAAATTCCCTTCTCCAGGAAAACACTTTGCCTCTCATAACTGGTACAGGCCTCGCACATCATCTTGTGAATTTTCAATTGCAACTTTTCCTTCAATGATAGCCTGAAATGTATCTTCTTCTCAATCAGCTCAGAAGCTTTGAGACAGGATAAAAACAGCCAGTTCGTTACCTTTTTCATTCTTTTCCTATTTGTTAAACCAATTCTCGTCAACACACTTTCTCAATTGTAACTTTGCCCTGTGTATGATCTGCCAGAAATTAGTAGGCGTAATGTCCAGTTCCTGACAAATTTCTTCACCTTTTTTACTCAACAGATATTTCAGCCTGATACAGGTATTCCATTTTTCCGGAAGTTCTTCCAGGCACTCCTTCAATACTTCCTGAAATTCAGGATTATCAAGCAAATGTTCATTATCGGGCTCTTCCCACTTGCCGGTAAGTTTTCCCGATCTCCAGTGACCCACTTCATCAAAAAAAGTGAAAATTACCGGGATTTTCACCTGCTGCGGCTGCCGTACTTTTTTCCTGTAATAATCAATGATCTTATGATTCAGAATCGAATACAACCAGGTCTTTGGACTACTGTCTCCTTTAAAACCCCCGACCTTTTCCGCTGCAGCCAGGAAGGTATCCTGTACCATATCTTTGGCAAGTTCAGCATCTGAAACCTTGTGCAAAGCCCATGAATACAGATCATCAGTATAAATTTCAACCCATTCCTTCAGATGTTTCGTATCGGTAACCTCCATAATTAAAAATAACTCAGGTTTCAGCAAATCTTGCAGCGAAAATCCAATTTACATCAAATAGGAAGTATAATATTACAGAATTCTACTGAAAAGTATCCTATTAAACAGTAATGTTTGAGTAAAGTTCCTGAATTCATGGTATTCCGATCAGCTGTTTAATCATAAAAAAGATGAAGATGAGGCTATGGAAATATTAAAAATCACTGAAGTCAGGGTGCATTATGATCAGAAACGAATGAAAAAAAGATCCCGCAATGATAAGAAAAAGAGGATTATTAAACGAATCAACCATCATTTGCAATCGATAGATTCCATTTCGCTGCATGGATAATTGGTTCATTTGCCAGAGAAGAAGATATCTCCGAAAGTGACATTGACATTTTAATTGAAATAGAACCAGGAAAGAAATTTACAATGTATGACATTGCAAAAATACAACATGATCTACAAAAATTGATGAAAGTTATCTTTACCTAATATATTTTTTAATCACTCATCAGCGGATGAAAATGCCGGTAACGATCCCACATTCAGGTAGAGTCACTTTAAAACCACCACCTTCTCACCCGGTTCAATGATCGCTCCATAATTGAAAAGGCGCTTTTTTCCGGAATGGTCCACGATAAGTAGCGGGAGCAGTGGTTCCTCCCTTGTCCGCATCTTCTTTACCCACTCCCTTGCACCGGTTTTTTCTTCGAGATCCACAAGCTCTTCAACGAATTCATCGTTCCGTATCCTGTTCATCCAGTAATTGATATCTATCCCCGCTGCAAACATGCTGGTTGCATTGTTCCTCTCAAGCATATCCATACCGGCTCCACTTTCACTGCGCGATACAACCACGTGATTTTGAGGAATCTGAAAAGACTCAACAGCAAGATGCACAGCAAGAATGTTGACCTCTGTATTTTCGGTCATACCGATAAACGTTTCAAATGATCCCGCTCCGGCCTCTGCCATCACCTCCTCCTTCAGTGCATTCCCGTGAATACACCTGTATCCCGCTTCCTTTGCATACTTCACCGTGTCCATGTTGGAATCCATCAGGCTGACTGACGCCTGCTCCTTAAGATGGCTCGCTATCCTGATACTCAATGGGTTTACTCCAAGGATCAGATAACCGGATCTCCGGCTGACCAACACCAGCTCTCCCCTTCTTCTTAACCAGTCAGTGGTCCATTTCAACAGAAAGGGCACTGTCATGGTAGTAAAAATGGCCATAAACACCAGGATGGAAAAGATGTTCTGGTCAATGATCCCCATCTCCAAACCAATCCCGGCTATTATTATCTCCACGGCACCCCTTCCGTTCATCCCCGCACCAATGGTGATTCCTTCCCTCCATCCATTACCGGTTGGCAGGTAAAACAGTGCCGTCCCGATGATCTTGGCGATCACTGCCATCAAAATAATGATGATCAGCATGGGAAGATCGGTCTGAAACACACTTACACTGACGAAAAACCCTGCTGAAACAAAGAAAATCGGGGCCATAAAGCCGATTGAGACATCATAAAATGTCTTGTTAACCTCTTTTGAGATATTTTTTGGGAAAAGGTTGTCCTTGATAAACAGTCCTGCCATAAAGGCTCCCAAAATACTGTGCATACCTGCCAGTTCGGCCAGCTCGGCATAACCAAAGGTGATGATCAGCAGAATGGTGAAGTAGAAGGTGCTGTTTCTGAATTTTAGCCTGGAGAGATATCTTCCCAGCTTTGGCAGGACATACAAACCGATGGTGATGGTCACCACGAAAAATGCCACTGCCTTTCCCACTACAATAACCAGTCCCACAAGATCCAGCGATCCGGGTTCAGCAAAACTCATAATTCCCGCAAAAACCAACAGGGCCAGGGTATCGGAAACCAGGGCGCCGGCCATCAGGATATAGGCCACCCTTGTATTCAACAGTTTCAGATCAATAAGGATCCTGCTTTTTGTAGCCAGGGAAGTGACCCCGACAGCAATCCCTACAAAGAGTCCGGAAATGGCGGTTCCACCAAACCACTGAATGATCAGAAATCCAAAAATAAATGGTACCAGAAAGCCCCCTATAGCCGCCATAAACCCAGGCCAGGAGGCTTTTTTCAGATCACGGAAATCGATCTCTATGCCGATGTAAGCCATCAACAGGATGATCCCTACTTCCGATAGTACACGAATACTTTCTGTATATTCGAGCCATCCCAGTAATCCCGGCCCGAGTACGATCCCGATCAGAAGTTCTCCAAGGATGGCCGGATATCCCAGCCGCCTTGCAACTGCCCCACCCAGCCAGGCCGCAACGAGAATTGCCAGCAGGTTGATTAAATTCAGGTCAAATCCTTCCATGTTCCAATAACACTTAGTAGTATCGGTTGGTTCTTTTGATAATCCTTGCCGTGCCGGCCTGTCCTCTATTTGCCACAGCTATTTGAGCATTTCGGATCATACGCTGGTTAATTTCCTTTTGTGTCTGATCGCACGCTGTTATAAAGGTCCACAATACGCAGATCATACAGATTCCAATTTCCGTTATCCATAAAAATTTAAATGTAAAGGATGTACCGAATATTTTAGGGGAAACAAAAGCCTGGAATTTAATACTCACCCCTGCTCTACGGAATGATCTTCACCTCCTTATGTTCAATCATATCATGGAGCATATCAAGCAATGACTGCTCCTGTGAATCGATATGACCATCTTCCATGGCAATATGAACGATCTTATCCATTTCATCCCGGGTAATCTGATGATCTTCTATTGCCTTCTCGATCATCTCCCTAAGCCTTCCGGCACTTTCGCTGTAAGCCATAACTTAATAGTATATTTTGCCCCATAAAAATATGGAGGAATTTCCGTTTTTCCTATTGCATTATTTATGTCACATTCCACCAGCCATATAAGCACCGAAGAAATCAAGAAATGAATCTACTGCTTTTTTAGTTGATCTGTTTATTTTTACGTTGTTCTACTGCTTTTATAGTTGATTATCGACTAGCAATTAATAGCCAGGTTATCCTTATTCAGGTTACAGACCTATAAACCTTATATGTTTCAATATTAATATAAATTTTTATGGGGTATTTGGTAGATTATCAAATCCGTAGATTGTATATTTAATGCTTTAAATCTTAATCCCACTACAATTTACTTTTACATGGAGGCATATTATATTTTAATTGTGAGCTTCCTGTTTCTACTGGCCATTTCACTCCTCATCGTAGGAGTCAGCAACGACGCTGTAAATTTTCTGAATTCTGCCATTGGCTCAAAGGCCGCCTCCTTTAAAATGATTTTAACCATTGCCGCTTTAGGGGTCCTCATAGGCGCCACCTTTTCCAACGGAATGATGGAGGTGGCAAGGAAGGGGATCTTCAACCCGGAGCAGTTCGCCTTCAGTGAAATTATGGTCATCTTTCTTGCCGTGATGCTCACAAATATCCTGTTGCTGGATTTTTTCAACACCATCGCTCTTCCCACCTCCACCACCATTTCCATAGTCTTCGGAATCCTGGGTGCCGCCACAGCTGTAACTGTAGTGAAAATTTCAGGACCCGGCTCCCAGGACAGTCTGGAAACATACATCAATATGGAGAGTTCCGTTCTGATCATCGTTGGCATCTTTTTGTCCATTGTCATTGCTTTTAATGCCGGAATGATCATCCAGTGGGTTGTACGGCTCCTTTTTACCTTTAACCTGGGAAAAACATACAGATACTGGGCGGGTATCTGGGGTGGATTTGCCATTACGGTCATTCTTTATTTCCTGCTTATAAAGGGTGCAAAAGGTTCCACACTGGTTACTGAAGAGATGCTCTCCTTCATCAAAGCCAACACAGCCCGGATCCTGCTTTTCAGTTTTGCCGGCTGGACGTTGATCTTCCAGATCCTGATATACTTCACCCGCTTTAACATCCTTAAGATTACAGTACTGGTAGGTACTTTTGCACTGGCCATGGCCTTTGCAGGGAACGACCTCGTAAATTTTATCGGTGTTCCCCTGGCCGGTTTTGAGTCATTCAAGGCATTTATGGCATCTGGATCAGCGGATGCAGGTGGTTTACGCATGGAATCACTGCTGGAGCCTGTAAACACGCCCATCTTTTTTCTAATAGCATCCGGTCTGATTATGGTCCTGACCCTCAGGTATTCAGGGAAAGCCAGGGCTGTCACAGCCACCACAATTGACCTGAGCAGGCAGGACGAGGGCTCCGAGCGCTTTGCATCTTCTTCACTGGCCAGATTTATTGTCAGAAAGAGCATTGAGATCAGCAACGGAGCAACAAAAATCACCCCCCGGGCTGTATCCGGATTCCTGAAAAAACGTTTCGAATCGCAGGAAACCAAAGGTGAAAAGCAGGAGAAACTTGCCTTCGACCTGGTCCGTGCCTCGGTGAACCTGGTGGTTGCCAGTATCCTGATTGCCATAGGAACATCCCTCAAACTTCCCCTCTCAACAACCTATGTAACTTTTATGGTTGCCATGGGTACCTCTCTGGCCGACGGAGCATGGGGCAGAGACAGTGCAGTCTACCGGATAACCGGCGTTTTAACCGTCATAGGGGGCTGGTTCTTCACTGCATTTATTGCCTTTTTGGCGTCATTTATAATCGCATTTGCCATCTTTTTCGGAAAATTACCGGCAATTCTCTTCCTCATCGGAGTTTCCTTATTCATAATGATAAGAACCCATATATTTCACAACAAAAGGTCCCGGAAAGAGTATGTGGAGCATGATGAGGTCATTACCGCCTCCTACGAAATGTTGAGATCATGTGATGAACAGGTGAAAAGATCCGTCACCCGTGTCTCCAAACTTCTGTACCTTACCTATCACAACTTTTCAAAGGAGAAACACAAAGAGCTGAAGAACCTCCGGAAAGAATCCAGGCACCTGGTTAAAGAGGTGAAGGAACTCCAGCAGGACCTACCCAACACGCTCAGGAAATTCGAAGAAAATGACCTGGTGAGCGGCCATCATTATGTACAGATCGTAACCTATATGAAAGAGATGAGTAACTCACTGGCCCATATCGTTCAACCTGCATTTTATCACCTGGACAACAACCATGCCTTCGACAGGGAACAGTACGATAGAATAAAGGAATTCAACAACCTCATGGGCGAATTTTTCAGTTTTGTGCTGACCTTACTGCAAAACAGGGATTATGACAACATGGATGAGTTGGTAAGCCGGCGCGATGAAATGATCTCCATGGCTAATGATATACTTTTGAACCGGATCCGGATCCTTAAAAAGATTAAAAAGGGCGTTAAGGTCAGCGTAACCTATATTGAAATGCTTTCGGAAACCAGGAACCTGCTGCTACATGTGGTTCAGCTGGTTAAGGCAGATGCAAAACTCCTGCAATCCATAAACACGCAAGAAGATTTGATAATCGAGGAGGTATTGGAGCAGGAGTAAAAGCAGCGATTATCACCCAGCCCTGAACCATTAGCCTGGAACCGTCCTTAGAAATCCAGGTTCAGTTCTTGACGCTCACCTTTCGTGACAGCTTTCAATCCATCCTGAACCAATCAAAGTCCACATACCCTCCGGCCTCTTCTGTAGCATAATTAAACAGGCAGAATTTATTCCCGGTAAAAACGCTCAGGTTGAACTTCATATTCAATGTATCACCCAGCTGCCTGAATTTCCTGTTGTTAAAGCTGTACCAGAAGGTGGCTTCTCCGGTGCTGTTGGAAGCAATGGTTTTCAGGTATACAGTTTCCCCATTCATTGGTACCGTTGCGATGATCTCCCCGTTATTCACCATAATAAGATTCCTTGACTCCTTCTCCTGCTTAACCCCGATATACGCATAGGGATCCTGGAACACCGCCAGACCGGCGATATCACCATCCTTCATTTGGCTTACCTCAAGTTTTGTAACGCCGGTGGTGGGGATGGCCTGGGCATAGTTGGCAAATGGCCTCTGGGTAAGCGTATTGGGAGCCTCCCTCAGGTTGCAAACTACCCTTCCTGTGGTAAGTCTGAGGTATCCCGGGCGATTGGAGAGCGACCAGTATTCAGGATCTGGATTGTGGTTCCAGCCCCATTGCATGCCCAAGTTATTTTCACTGAACTCATCAGAGACCGGAAGTTCGGTTACCGGGTAGCTCCTTCCCATATCCGGTTTCCTCCAGGTAACCACTGCTTTACCATCAACCCCCACCATGGGCCAGCCATCCTCCCAGGTAACAGGCTGCAGTGATGGGAAACGCCCAAACGGGCCACTGTCCACGAAAAGAATGGTCCACCACTCACCTTGGGGAGACTGAATAAGCGCCCCCTGGTGAATGCCGAAATTCACTCCCGGAGTGGCATCGCTGATCACCACTTTCTGTTCATAGGGACCGTAAATATTTTCTGAACGCAGCGCCACCTGAATGCCGTCCCTGCCTCCGTATGTGCCGTAGAGGTAATAATACCCGTTGATCTTGTATACATGCATTCCTTCCAGGCCCCCACGAATATTTCCAGTAAAAACCAACACATCCTCCCCCTTTGGTGAGAGATCAGGATTCACCTCTGTGATGAAAATCTTTCCATATCCATGTGACACATAGATCTTTCCGTCATCATCAAAAAACAACCCCGGATCATAGAACCCTTTGGGCAGTTTCCTGATCTCCCACGGACCGCCAGGATCATCTGCCGTACAATGAAACCCGCCTTCATCCAATGTAATGAAAAGCAGATGGAATTTCCCGTTATTGTATTTAATGCTGGTGGCCCATTGCCCGTGGCCATACCTGTTGCACCCATCCAGGTTGTAACAGGAGTCGAAATCGAACCGCGGTACAGCATGACTGCAGTATTCCCAGTTCACCAGGTCTTTTGATTTAAGAATCGTTACACCAGGAAAAATGAACATGGTGGTGCTGATCATGTAGTAGGTATCATCCACACAGATCACATCAGGGTCTGGAAAGTCGGCAGGTATGACGGGGTTTGTATAGGTCCCGTCGCCATTGTCACTGTGTCTTCTCTGTGCCTCCAGGTGTGTGGCAGATAGTGAAAACAGAACCAATAATGCCATTAACTGTGAAACGGTTGATCTTTTTGTCATCATATAGCCTCTTTTTTGGAAGTTCAATGCAAAAGCATGGTTAAATCTGAATGGTAAATCCAACATAAAGATAAGAGAATGGATTGAATACCATACATGCAGACACCGGAACACTACGTTCCTAAACGGGCCCATCCCGTATTATTGGTTTGGTGTATATGTTGACCGGAGTATCATCCTTTTGCCTCCATGGACAAAAAAAGGCTGCTTACGCAACCTTTAAATGGTTATTCGGTAAAACTAATCTGCCGACATAACCCAAACCGCTTAATTACCACCAATCCTTCATTGATACCTGTCCGTCAGGGAGAGATGTAAAAAGCCAACCTTTGTCTTTATATCATCGGTAATTGCATGTACAGAGATGGTGGCACCGGTAAGTGCATCAATATTCTTGTTTACCCGTAAGTCGTTGCTACCATCAAAGCCCCTGAACTGCTTTAACCATCCCCGTGAAGTGATCTCGTATCCATGTGTTGCCTGGTAATTGAATACCTCTACCAGCTGAACCGTCAGGGTTGAATCAAGCAGCATGAAATAATCAAAATATTCGGAAGAGAAATCAGCACCCGCCCCCGGATCTGGTGTACAGCCGCCACCGCGACAGCTATTCACCCGGCCAATGTATATATATTGAACCGGATGAATTCCGGCATCATCTGCCAGTTCAAAAAATTTACCATCTGCAATTTGCTGCCCGGTTAAAGAGTCATCATAACTTATCTCCCTCAGATCATGAAAGTCAGAAATATCAAACTTTTGTAAACTTCTCTGAATTCGTTTGTTCTGGTAATCGATTTCAGCCTGACCATAAGTTACCACGCTGCATAATATAATACATATTACCATATAGAACTTACGCATCTTCATTTTTGTTTGAATTTAAAACATTACACCAAAACCGGCATTGAAAGTCTTCGAATAGCTGTCAGAAACCCCGTCTTTAATGAACTGCATATCTGCTTTCAACACTGCTCCTTTTGCCAAAAATAATGAAACTCCGCTGGTAACAACGCTTTTATGGTATGCTTCATTTTTAGTGATGCCCTGTACTGCAAAATGTGTATCATAATTGGAATATCTCACGAAGGGATATAATTGCATTTCAGATTTGGTACTTTTCAACACGTTATAACCCAGGTCAACATAATAGCCGAACAAGGCGCTGCCCAGGTCACCCCCGTTTTTATCTGCTGTAAACTCATTGTACTGATCCGTATTGGATAAACCAGCGTAGTACATTTGGGCGCTCAATTTAAATCCTCCCAATGTATAACGTGTATCTA
>JBBDIE010000129.1:0-19779 GCA_040880545.1 Bacteroidales bacterium
CGCAGTTTACTTGCGTAAATGAGCAATTTCCCGACGAGCATAACGCAGATATCGGACATTATGGACAGACACTAATTATATCAACGCATTAAAGAGTACCTCCACCGGATGATAAGCCTTCACCCCTGTTCCGTCCATGACCTGGTGCCTGCAGCTTGTTCCGGGTGCTGCAATGATCGTTGATGCACCGGCCTCCCTTACCGCAGGGAACAATACCAGTTCCCCCACCTTCATCGATAGTTCGTAATGCTCCTTTTCATATCCGAAGGAACCTGCCATTCCGCAACAACCTGAAGGTATTTCACGTACATGGTAATTTTCAGGGATGGAAAGCATGCGTATTGTCTCTGCTGTACTGGCGATTGCTTTTTGCTGACAATGTCCGTGTAACATGACCTCCCTCCTGTCTTTTGTAAACATTTGTTTATCAATTAGTTTCTTATCCAGCAACTGAACTATATATTCTTCGGTCATCCATGTGTTTTTTCCCAGCTCCACAGCATCATCCCTGAGAAACCCGCCCACCAGCTCCGGGTATTCATCCCTGAAACTGAGGATGGCAGAAGGTTCGGTACCAATGAGTGGCCGCTCCTCATTTACCAAACCCCGGAAAATGGTAACATTTCGCCTGGCATGCTCCCGGGCGGTCCTTAAGAATCCCTTGGACAAGAATGTTCTTCCGCTTAAGGCGGCTTTATAAACAAAAACCCTGATTCCCAGCTTGTTCAGTAACCTGATGGTGGCCATTCCAATATGTGGATCATTATAATTAGTGAACTCATCTATAAAATAAGTCACTTCAGGAGCATCTGCCGGAAGTTTACTGTTGAGTTCTTCAAGATTTCGGGCAATCCAGCGATGCAGGGGAATTTTTCCCAGTGTTGGTATACTCCGATTAGTGGCAAACCCAACGGTGCGTTTCATGAGGTGAGACATGAAGCGGTTTGTAACCAAGAAATTATAGAGCCAGTAAACGTAGGAACCAAGTTTATTTATGGTTGAAATATAAGCGATGAGTCTTGCCCGCAGGGGGATGCCATGAACATCGTACCAATGCTGCATGAACTCACTCTTAAGTTTTGCCATATCAATGCTGGAGGGACATTCAGATTTACATGCTTTACACGAGAGACAGAGATCAAGGATATCATAAACCTCCTGGTGGTCAAATGCATTGTCTTTGCCTGCTTTACCGATAAACTCCCGGAGGATATTGGCACGGGCGCGCGTGGTAGTCCGTTCCTCCCTGGTTGCCATGTAACTGGGACACATGGTTCCGCCGGTCAACTCCGTTTTCCTGCAGTCGCCGGAACCGTTACACTGTTCAATATGCCTCACTATCCCCCCATCAGCGCCAAAATCGAATATGGTTTCAGGCTGTGGTGTGATACTCCCGGCTTCATACCTGAGAAAGGTATTCATCGGGGGTGTATCGATAATTTTTCCGCTATTGAATATCCTCTCAGGATCCCAGGTATCCTTAATATCACGCACTAATTTAAAATTCCTTTCACCGATCATCAGTGGAATGAATTCACCCCTTAACCTGCCATCTCCATGCTCACCACTGAGCGATCCCTTGTACTTTTTTACCAGATGTGCCGTTTCCAGAGCAATGGTATGGAACAATTCAACATCTTTCTCTTCTTTCAGATTAAGTACGGGTCGCAAATGCAGCTCCCCTACAGAGATATGTGCATGGTAAACACATTCCAATTTGTAACGTCCGAGTAAAAGATTAAATTCTGTAATGTATGCCTCTAACTTTGAAGGGAGTACACTTGTATCTTCAATCACTGAAACGGGTTTTGCATCGCCCTTCATTTTAGATAGTACTCCCAGTCCGGCTTTCCTCAGGTTCCATACACGGGCAATATCCTCTCCTGTGATAACCGGGAAATGATATCCCACCCCTGCAGCCCTGAACTCCTGCTCCATGGCTTTGGTTTTCAGACGGATCTCCTCCATGGTATCTGCGATAAACTCAACGATCAGGATGGCACCGGGACTGCCTTTCACGAAAAACCTGTTTTTACGTTGGGTGATATTATCATCGGTAAGGTCCAGGATCGTTTTATCCATCAGCTCCACAGCGGCAGGGTTGAAACCAAGGGCAATAACATTTCCTCTGATGGCATCCATTACTGAATCGACATGTATCGGTACAAGCGCCTTAGAGGCGGGAGGCAATGGATCTAAATGAAGACGTGCTTCGGTAATAATTCCCAGTGTTCCTTCCGAGCCGGCGATCAGTTTACAGAAATTGAACGTGTCATACTTTGCCCCCGACCCCGAAAATATTTTTGAATTCAGCAATTCATCAAGCGCATACCCTGTATTTCTGCGTACAACACCCGGATCCGGGAATTCCGCGCGGATGGCGGCTGCGTTTTCCTGGTTCCCCAGGATATCACGAATACTCCGGTAAAGTGCCCCTTCCATGTTCTCCAGGGCACATTTTTTGTCAAAACCGGCCTTGTCCAGTTCACCAAATTCAGCCACAGATCCGTCCGCCAGCACCATTCTTACCGACACCAGATGATCCCTTGTGGTTCCATGAATAACTGAATGGAGTCCGCTGCTGTTATTCCCGATCATCCCCCCGATCATGCAGCGGTTGGCCGTGGAGGTCTCGGGACTGAAAAACAAGCCGGTTGGCTTCAACTCCATATTCAGTTCATCCAGGTTTACGCCCGGCTCCACAGCTACCCATCGCTCTTTTTCACTTACCCCGATGATCCTGTTCATATACCTGGATATATCCACCACCAGGCCACGCCCCACAACCTGTCCGGCAAGGGAGGTCCCTGCGGCCCTGGGGATCAGGGTAATTTTGTTTTCTGCTGCAAAAGTAACCAGTTGAATAATTGCTGATTCCGTTTTGGGCATGCATACGGCCAGGGGAAGTTCGCGGTATGCCGAAGCATCAGTGGAATACATCAGGCGTGTTGAATGATCCCAGAACAGATCGCCCTCGATGGTTGCATTCAGTAGATGCAAGGCCTCCTTCAGCTTTTCACCTATCTTACTGTTTACCTCCTTTACATCTGTGGTACCATTCATGTCTTCTATCCTTCCAATTGAACACAGCGACACGGCCTGCCCTGTCTCTACAGCAAAGATAGAAGAAATTATTTTCGTCTGAAATTCGTACTTTCGAAGATCTTATCCGCACTTCCGGCGATAAACCCGCTGAACAGCTTCCCCTGGGCATCAGGATACCGGCGGGCAAATTCATAGTAGCATGAGGGAATCTCGAATGAACCTTCGCTGAATTCCATGGTCACCCTGTCGGCCAATGTACTGGATTGTTCCAGCAATTCTGCGGGTGATCCTTTGACCTCTCCGCCTGCGCTGTTAAGCGGGAACCCATTTTTTTTCAGGAAACTATTCACTTTTTGGATGGTATCCAGCCTATTCAGGTGGTTTACACTGACGGTAAAATGATTGGCACGATAGCCATAAACAGATACCCAGGCAGCATACTCCGATTCCTCCCTGATCTTTTCATATAGTACATGGGAAATGGTGCCAAATACTGCTCCGGAAACGATGAGCCTGTCAGGAGCGAGAACTTCCGGGGATACATTGTCGATCAACGTTTTAATTGTCTCCTGAAATTCATCTGAAAATTCCTCCAACAGGAGCTCGCTGATAAAAACCCGCGGGTACCCGTCCATCTCAAAGTGTTTGGCAAATAGTTTCTTTTCAGGAAAATCATAACTGCCCGCCTCCTTATATCCACCAGCCAGAAATGGAGTTTCCAACACATCGATACCCACACGCGGGTCATTCACCGTTCGTATTGCAATGTGGTCATTAACCACCGTTTCCCCCTCTTTTTCAAATAACTGGTGTATTTTACGGACCGAAGGATTCTGATCTGCATACTGCTCCCAGAGAATTTCAAAAATCTTGTCTGTTTTCATTTTTCTGGTATTTTTAATACAAGGCATTCTTATTCTTTTTATGAAACCAATCAGGATTGAAAAAGTTTGACTCCTATAGTTTATGTTAACCGTGTAGAGTGGCTGGATCAGAATGAAGTGGCTGGTTCAGAATGTTTGAGTTCATCGTATGAGCCCTTTATTTAACCACAGAGGACACAGAGAGCAAGCTGGCACAGAGTTTAGTGCAGAGTCCCGACATTTGTCGGGATTAGAGGTATTTGTTAACGTGCTAAAAAGGGGGTGTGAGGAGCAAACTCTTGCGTGGTGGGATACAACATAAATTTAAACTCCCTTAACTCTGTGGTTAAATAAAGGGCTCAAACGATGAATACATTTTTACTCTGAATACCGAATCAAAACGACAGAGCCCCAAAATATCGTCGAATTTCCAGAATTTAAAACGAAGCGCCTCCCCCCTTCTCCACGTGGAGAGAGGGACCGGGGGGTGAGGTGCTACAAACATAACGCAGAACCGAGTGAACCGACCAGCGGGAACTCATGACCGAAGGGAATAACATTACGAGCTCACGAATACCGCTGAAATAAACCATATATGCGTATACCGGACATAATGGACGGGCACTATTTAATTGCTAAAACATGATTTACATCATATCATTTCTTTATGTAACTTCCATTTAAATAAGTACTTTTAATCACTAAAAATTAATAAACTAAACATTTGATATTCAATGGATTTACTAAACATTATACGCGAAAAGGCTTCGCGGAATTGTCAAAGGATCGTTTTACCTGAAGGCGATGAGGAGAGAACTATCCTTGCGGCCGACCAGGTGATCCGCGAAAAACTTGCTTATGTAATTCTCCTGGGTGATCCTGAGGAGATAAATAAGCTGGTTGATAAATATGGACTGAACAACATTCAAAAGGCAAAAATTGTTAATCCTAAGGATCATCCCAGGAAACAGGATTATGCCGATCTGCTTTATTCCATCAGGAAATCGAAAGGGCTGACAAAAGAACAGGCATTGAAGCAGGTTGAAGACCCGCTTTACCTTGGAACTTTAATGATCAAGGCTGGAGATGCTGACGGAGAGGTTGCCGGTGCCAGAAATGCAACGGGTGATGTACTACGGCCTGCATTTCAGATAGTTAAAACCATGCCGGGGATTAGTGTCGTGTCGGGCGCATTTATTATGATATTGAAGGACAAAGAGTTCGGTGAAGATGGCATCCTGGTCTTTGCCGATGGAGCTGTACACCCCGATCCTACCGAGAATGAATTGGCTGAAATTGCTGTTGCCACCAGTAGTACAGTTCGGCATATCCTCGGCTTTGAACCGCGTATTGCCATGTGCAGTTTTTCAACAAAGGGAAGCGCCAAACACCCCATGGTTGATAAGGTAGTCAATGCAACCAGGAAAGCAAAAGAGATGGATCCCACACTGATCATCGATGGTGATCTTCAGATAGATGCCGCACTGATCAGCGAGATCGGTGAAAGCAAGGCTCCGGGAAGCCCGCTGGCCGGTAATGCCAATGTACTGATCTTCCCAGACCTTAATTCAGGTAATATTGCCTATAAACTTGTCCAGCGTCTTGCCCACGCCGAAGCCATAGGTCCTGTTTTACAGGGAATGGCGGCCCCCATCAACGATCTTTCCCGTGGATGTTCAGTCAGTGATATTGTAAATCTTGTTGCGATAACGGCCAACCAGGCTATTGGAATGAAGAATATTTAAACCCGAATACCCTTATATATGATAATTCTAGTACTAAATTGTGGATCCTCTTCGGTCAAATACCAGTTGTTTAACATGACAGAAGAATCGGAAGTAATAGCCAAAGGTATTGTTGAGCGGATTGGCTTCAATGATGCCATAATAAATTACAAGCCGGCAGGTAAGGAAAAATTTACTGAAGTTGCCGGGATTCCGGACCATACCATCGCCATCAACAAGGTTTTTCAGTTATTAACCGATAAAGAGATCGGTGTGATTAAAGATGTAAAGGAGATCAAGGCAGTGGGCCACAGGGTGGTTCAGGGTGGTGAAGGGTATGTTGAAAGTGTCCTCATTACCAAGGATGTGGTAAAAGATGTGGAGGCAAACATTGAACTTGCCCCGTTGCACAACCCGGCGAACCTGAAAGGAATTATGTCGGTGGAAAACCTGCTGCCGGGTGTGCCCCAGGTGGCAGTATTCGATACTTCGTTCCACCAGACCATGCCACCCTATGCATTCATGTATGCCATACCCATGGAATTTTACACCAAATACAAGATTCGGAAATATGGTTACCATGGCACCAGCCATAAATTTGTATCCCGTGCAGCCAGCAATGTAATCGGACGGGATACCCGCGAACTGAAAATGATCACCTGTCATCTGGGCAATGGAGCCTCCGTTGCTGCTATTGAATACGGAAAATCCATCGATACCTCCATGGGGTTCACCCCGGTGGATGGTCTGATCATGGGAACCAGGACAGGCGATATTGATCCGGGAATACTTTTGTATCTTGCCGACAAGGAACACCTGAGTTTAAAGGGGGTAAGTAATTTAATCAATAAGAACAGCGGAATGAAAGGTGTTTCAGGTATTTCAAGTGATATGCGCGACCTGGAACTTGCCTATTATGAAGGTAACAACAAAGCAGCACTGGCACTTACCATGTACACCTATAGAATTAAAAAATTCATTGGGGCCTATGCGGCAATCATGAACGGCCTGGATGCTGTCATATTTACGGGAGGTGTGGGTGAGAATGACTTTAATATCCGGCGGATGATTTGCCAGAACATGGATTACCTGGGCATCATGTTCGATGAGGTGGCCAATCATGGGGTAAAGGGCCAGGACCGTATTATCTCCAAGTCCGAATCCAAAGTGGTTGCAGCTGTTGTCCGTACGAACGAAGAGTTGCTGATAGCAACCGATACATACAAGATCTTAGAAAAATGTGTTTAACATCATGCTCATTCCCCAGCAATTATTTACCTGATAACCGTTTACATACAAAAGAGATAACTGAACACACATGCTAGAAAAACTTGATGATTTAAGGAAGTTCCTTCCTGAATCAAAAAAACCACAAAAGCTGGTACTGGCGGCATCTGAAGATGCTCACTCCATTGGAGCAGTGGCCAGAGCTGCTGAAGAAGGCATCATTGAACCTGTGTTTGTGGGAGACCAGAAAAAAACGGAGGGCCTTGCCGAGGTAATGCAAATCAGCCTTAAAGGCTTCCAGTTTTACAATGAGCCCGACAATCTGAAGGCCATTGAAAAGTCTGTAAAACTCATCCATGATGGAAAGGCTGAAGTTTTAATGAAGGGTAAGGTAGGTACTTCCCTGTTACTCAAATCAGTACTAAATAAAGATTTTGGTCTCCGAACAGGGAAACTACTCTCTCACTTTGCACTTTTTGAGGTGGAAACTTATTATAAGCTCATTGGTGTTACCGATGTAGCCATGAATATTGCTCCCACCCTGGAAGAGAAAATCGCCATTCTTAACAATGCCGTGGAGGTCTTTAATAAACTGGGCGTTGCGGAGCCGAAGGTAGCGGTTCTGGGTGCCGTGGAGCAGGTTAATACAAGCATGAACGCCACACTGGACGCTGCACTGCTGTCGAAAATGAACCAGCGGGGACAGATCAGGCACTGCCTGATAGACGGTCCACTGGCATTCGACAATGCTATCAGCAAGGAGAGCGCCCGTCATAAAGAGATCAAAAGCGAAGTGGCCGGTGAAACCGACCTGTTACTCATGCCTGATATTGAGGTTGGGAACGTATTATATAAATCAATGGTCTTTTTTGCGAAGGCAAAAGTAGCCTCCATGATTGTTGGTGCGGCCGTACCCATTGTGCTAACATCACGGTCAGATTCTGAACAGGCTAAATTCGATTCTATTCTGCTTGCTGCTGCCACGGCTTCGAGGTAAACGTGCAACGACTTGAATGTTAAATTAATACGGTGGACATACGTTTCAGAAATCAACGGCCGGTTGACCCGAACCGGTAAAACAATGATAACAGGGACTGTACAAGCTTCATGCCGGGGAATGAGGTACTTAGCCGCAATATTGAAATTAAGTTATAAATGACCTTAAAAAGCCCCTTATAATCTATTTTAATAATAACATTGATTATTAATAAATAATTTTAATATTAATATAATAATGGATATTCGTTATATTCTTGCCATAAATCCCGGTTCAACGTCCACAAAGATCGCTGTATACAAGGGCAACAGCTCCCTGTTTTTGAAAACAATACGTCATGACTGTGAAGAGCTTGCACAATTCAAAGAGGTTACGGACCAGTTTGAATTCAGGAAGAACCTCATCATGAAGGAGGTACATGAAAACGGGATCCCTCTTGAGGAGATTCGAATCGTAATTGGCCGTGGAGGACTGATCAGGCCCATTGTATCAGGGGTTTATGAGGTGAACGATATGATGATCGCCGACCTGAACAAAGGGGTACTTGGCACGCATGCCAGTAATCTGGGTGGATTGATCGCAGCAGACATTTGCAGGGACCTTCCCAATGCGAAACCATACATTGCCGATCCCGTTGTAGTGGATGAACTGGACGATGTGGCCCGTATCACAGGCCATCCGGAGATTAAACGCCTTTCCATCTTCCATGCTCTGAACCAGAAGGCCACAGCACGCACATACGCCCATTCCTGTGGGATGAATTACGAGGATCTAAACCTCATCATTGCACACCTGGGTGGAGGAATATCGGTGGGAGCCCATAAAAAAGGCAGGGTTATTGACGTGAATAACGCGCTGGATGGTGACGGCCCTTTCAGTCCGGAAAGAACGGGTTCACTTCCCATAGGTGCACTGCTCGAGTATTGTTACAAGAACAACCTGGAACATGAGGAGATTAAAAGAATGATCACGGGTGACGGTGGTTTGAAGGCTTATACCGGATCGAACGATGCGCATCAGTTGGAGATTCGTGCCAGGGAGGGAGACAAAAAGGCGCGGTTGCTGCAACAGGCCATGGGATACCAGATAAGCAAAGAGATTGGTGCTATGGCCTCCGTACTGTCAGGCGAGGTGCATGCAATTATTCTTACCGGAGGGATAGCACACAATCCGGACCTTACCAGCTACATCAAAGAACGTGTGGCATTCATTGCCCCGGTATTTATATACCCGGGGGAAGATGAAATGCGGGCTCTGGCCATGAATGGACTGCTTTTACTGAAAGGAAGCATTCAGGCTAAGGAGTATAAAAGCGAGAATTTCGTGAATGGGCTTGATCTGAATGCCCTTTAATCCTCCCTGTATCCACCACGCAAGAGCTCGCTCCTGACTCCCCATCTTTAGTACGCTAAAAAATCCCTCTAATCCCGACAAATGTCGGGACTCTGCGCTAAACTCTGTGCCAGCTTGCTGGTCCGTGCCCTCTGTGGTTAAAAAAAGGACAATTACGATGAACTCGAACATTCTGCACCAGCCACTCTGACTTTATTGACACACGCTACTTAGTGCTTTTAAGGTGTACTTTCGGTTACCTGTAACATCTTCCCATTGAACCGCTTCCAGCCTTCCAGCACGAACCATTTAAAGAATCTACCCATCTCTTCCGGGTTGGTGGATGCTGTGTATCCGGGAAACGCTTCTGCAAACATCTCTGTCTGTACCGCCCCGAATGCCAGTGCATTTACCCTGATTCCCAAAGGTTTAAATTCCTCCGCCAGACATTCAGTAAGGGTTGCCAGTGCCCCTTTACTGGCGCTATATGCCGACATTCCATGAAATTTTTTACTCCCCTGTACTGCACCCATGGTGGTCACATTGATTATAGAGGCCGAGGCTGATGCTTTAAGCATTGGCAAACATATATTTATCAATTGTTCGGGAACAAAATAATTGGTGTCAAAAATCTGCCGGGTCTCTTCCCGTTTTAATTCCTCGAACGGTTTCTTAATGATCATGCCGGCATTATTCACCAAAACATCCAGTGTATCTGTATGGTCCCCGATCATTCGTTCAAATTCGGACGGATCATTCAGTATCCCGTTCAGATCCCGGATCAGGGGAATGGCGGTCTTCTTTCCTGCAATTGTATTGCATTTTTCACACACCGCCGTCAGATTTTTTTCATTACGAGCTACCAGCAAAAGCCGATGGGGTTCCCGGGCCAGCTGAATTGCCAGTTCTGCTCCTATACCACGGCTCGCTCCTGTGATCAATATAGTCATACACATGCTATTTGAAGTTTATTCAAATGTACAGAGATTTTGTATATTTTTTATCAGTATGTTGGTTTCATGAAATGGCAGCGTGAAACCGGACTTTCCTTTTTCTTGTTCAGTTTGTAAAAAATGTTGAACCTATCGGAATTTATTTTGTTAATAACTGAAGAGTAGCGCTATTCTTTTAGTGTTACAAATATATTTACTTTCTTTGTTACAATTTTAACAGAACTATATGGAAATTACAAAAGACAAAGTAGTATCAATTACTTACGAACTCAGGAGAGACACGGAAAATGGTGAAGTTGTGGAACAGGTTACCAATGAAAATCCATTGACATTTTTATATGGTGTAGGTGGTATGCTTCCGAAATTTGAGCAAAACCTGGACGGAATGAAATCTGGTGAGGAATTCAGTTTTGGTTTGAATTCTGAGGATGCTTACGGGCCTGTCATAGAAAATGCGATCGTGGATGTGCCCCTGGATGTATTCAAGGTGGATGGCCAGATTGACAACACCATTTTACAGGTGGGTAACATGGTTCCCATGATGGACAATTCAGGCAACAGGCTGAATGGTAAGATCGAACAGATCAATGCTGAAACAGTAACCATGGACTTTAACCATCCCATGGCCGGCAAGGACCTCTTTTTTGCAGGGATAGTAACTGAAGTACGGGATGCCACAGAGGAAGAACTGTCCCATGGACATATTCACAACGGCGGTTGCGCAGATGGCAGTTGTGGCGACAAGGAGGATGGTCACAGCTGTGGTTGCGGACATTAATTTGCGTTTGGGATTTTACAGGAGTTGAAAATCGTCGGCATCTTCCGAAGCGGGAAATTTACTTCGAAATGCCCTGATCTCCTGGATATCCAGTGATGAAACAAGAAGGCCTGGTTGATGATTCAGCCGGGCCTTTATTATTCCGGTGGGTGCAATTACACATGAACCACCCGTATGTTCCACCCCTTCCCCATCCACACCTGTCCGGTTCACCCCTATCACATATGCCTGGTTCTCCATGGCTCGGGCAGTCAGAAGGGTATCCCAGACATGCTGACGTACTGCAGGCCAATTCGCCACATATAATATCGCATCATAGTCTCCGCGGTTCCTTGAAAATACAGGAAATCTGAGATCATAACAGATCTGCAGTAAAATCCTGAAAGGTCCCAGGTCTGTAATCACCCTTCGATCACCACTGGTAAATTGTTCCTGCTCCCTTCCCACCCTGAACAGGTGACGTTTATCATAATATTCAACCTCACCCTCAGGTGTGGCCCAAAATAAGCGGTTATGATAATTGCCGTTTTCTTGAATAATACAGCTGCCGGCAATGAACTTTTTGTGTTCTTCAGCCATCCGGTGCATCCATGCCAGGGTTTTGCCGGAACTGTCGCCTATGGAGGCTACATTCATGGTAAACCCTGTTGAGAAGGTTTCAGGAAATACCACAAGGTCTGCACTTTTCGGAATCTTGTCCATCATATCCTCAAACTGGCTTAGGTTCTTGTCAATATCCTCCCAGTAAAGTGCTGACTGTACGATGGCAACTGTAATGGTATTTTTCAAATCCCACCTCCCTCTTCAGATTCCCTGATACGACTGGCATCCTCAAGTACAGCGGTCATAAATGGCTGAAAATATGCATAGAAGAAATTGGATGATCGCTTACTCTTCCGCTTCATTCCTTCCACAACACTGCCTAATCCCATCATTTTTGGCAGGAGCATGTTGGGTTTGCATTTTCCGAAATCCCCTGTCATTACATGAACATTCTTATCAACCATTATCAAAGCCGGAAATCTTTCCGGGATCCCGAATTCGTTGAGCAATTGCGTACCCTGTGCCGTGGCATTCAGATCAAACTGAGATAAAACCTCGTTTTCACCTGCATGAAGCAGGGTGAACCACCCGTTGAAATTCACAGCCCGAGATACATTGAAACGTTCTGCAGCTTCTGCAGTAGAAACAACAAGCCCGTCGGTTGTTTGGATATGTTTTCCTTCCTCAAGCACAAAGATCCGGCCAAGTTCCTGGTGAACCATAAAGATCCCGGGACCTGATGCAGACCATTCACTGCCGGTATATTCCCTGAATAACTCTTTGCAGTCAATATCCTGGTAATTCCCCAGCTCTCCAGCCAGATCGCTTACATATTTCCCTACCCATCCCAGAAAATAGATATCAGTTATTTTCTCCAGGTTGTAACGAATAAGCGGATCGGTAGGTGGTTCAAGAAAACTGAATTCCAGAATAAGTGGTTTGTTCTCACGCATATACTCCCTGATAAAGGTGTAGTCTGAATTATTCAGCCCTCCGTATTCCACTTTACTTGATCCTGCCAGCGTTCCCTGTTTTATGTCAGCAGACCTGATGCCTGATACATCCGCATAATAAACCAGGTCTGACTTTTCCACGGTACGTTCAAGTTCCTTTAACCGTGGAAATTTAACACTGTAATCCCCGTTGTTCCAGAGCAGTCCATAATGATCGATGGTCAGGTCGTACAGCCTGTTACCCGCAGTAAATACCTTCTCCGAATGAAGTATATAGTTCATCGCCTTGTTCTCACTCCCCCTGAAATCTGTCATCGATTTATTGACAACAAAGATTTCGAGTGATTTTCCTTTTTTTATCATCCAGGCGGCATAACCGGTCAGTGGTATAAGTAAGATCACCAGGACAATAATTACGAGCACCTTTGTTTTTTTCATCATTCTTAGATTTTAAGGTCACGTAAACCAAGATCAAAGTATTTGTCTCAACAGTCCAAATATGAAAGGTTCATAAAAATAAGAAATTATATGATACAAGTAAAATAGATCTAATTTTACCAAAACTTAACAATTGATTAATATTCGGGACTAAATTTAGCACTATTTTTATCAGGAATATTTTTAAAATCTGACAATGGAATCTTACTATTTGTTAATCGTTATTGTCCTTTTTATCCTGGCGATATCCGATCTGGTTGTAGGTGTAAGTAATGATGCTGTAAATTTTTTAAATTCAGCCATTGGCTCAAAAGCTGCACCGTTCGCCATTATCCTTACCATAGCTGCCGCCGGTGTATTGCTTGGTGCTGTATTTTCAAACGGGATGATGGAGGTTGCCAGAAAGGGAATATTTCATCCCGACCAATTTACCTTTGCTGAAATCATGGTGGTATTCCTTGCAGTAATGATGACCGACATCTTGCTCCTGGATTTCTTTAATACGGTGGGATTGCCTACCTCAACCACTGTCTCAATCGTGTTCGAATTACTGGGTGCATCTGTTGCTGTGGCGCTGTTTAAGATCATGGGGTCCAATGGCGAATTCACCAGTATGTCCACCTTTATCAATACGGACAGTGCCATGCTGATCATCGCAGGGATATTTCTGTCGGTGATCATTGCATTTACTGTGGGACTTATAATCATGACAATCGTGCGCTTTGCATTCTCGTTCAATATTATGAGGACCTACAAATACTGGGGCGGAATCTGGGGCGGATTTGCCATTACAACAATTCTATACTTCCTGCTCATCAAAGGCGCCAAAGGATCTACCCTGGTGACCGATGAAATGCTGGCCTATCTGCAGAACAACACCATTAAAATACTTCTGGTCAGTTTTGCTGGCTGGACCCTATTGTTGCAGGTACTGGTCCTTTTTACAAGACTTAATATTTTAAAATTCACCGTGTTAATAGGTACATTTGCACTTGCCATGGCATTTGCAGGGAATGACCTGGTTAATTTTATCGGCGTACCACTTGCAGGTTATGAATCTTTCAAGGCTTTTGCCGCATCCGGTATGGGGGCCGACTCCTTTATGATGGAAGCACTAAGCGGAAAGGTTGATACACCCCTGATATTCCTGTTTATTGCAGGATTGATTATGGTGGTTACGCTCAGGTTATCAAAAAAGGCAAGGTCCGTTACTGCCACAACCATCGATCTGAGTCGTCAGAATGAGGGAAGTGAGCGATTTGAATCATCGGGTATAGCCAGGTTTTTGGTAAGGAGGTCAATTGAAATTTCAAATGTTATCAGCCGGATCACCCCGGAAAAGGTAAAGCAATATGCACTTTCCCGGTTCGATACAAATAAGAGTTCAGATGAGTACAGGAAGAAAAAAATATCCTTCGACCTGATCAGGGCATCGGTCAACCTGGTGGTGGCCAGTATTCTGATAGCCATCGGTACTTCGGTTAAACTTCCCCTCTCCACAACCTATGTAACATTCATGGTTGCCATGGGAACCTCACTTGCCGATGGTGCCTGGGGCAGGGAAAGCGCTGTTTACAGGATTTCGGGAGTACTGACGGTCATAGGCGGTTGGTTTTTCACAGCCTTAACCGCTTTCTGCTTCTCATTCATCATTGCCACTGTGATTTTCTTTGGAAAACTCCCGATGATTGTCGCTCTGCTGGCAGTTTCTATCTACATTCTTATCCGGACCCATGCTTTCCACAAAAGAAAGGCTGAAAAGGAAGAATTGAGGCTGAACGGTAAAGTGACCCAGTCTTATCAGATTCTGGATAATTGTGAAAAAGAGGTGAAAAGTGCTATTATTCAGACTTCCAAGTTACTGTTCCTCACGTACGACAGTTTTGCAAAAGAAAACCATAAGGAGCTGAAATCCATTAAAAAACAGGCCAAAAAACTGAGAAAACAGGTAAATGAAATTAAAGATTCAGTGGCGGAAACCCTGAAAACATTCCAGGTGGGTGAATTTGAGAGCGGACATCACTATGTACAGGTGGTGGATCACTTGAAGGAGGTTACCAATGCATTAAGTCACATTATTCTGCCTGCGTATAACCACATCGACAATAACCATGCACTTGATCAGGAACAGGGAAAGGAGTTAAAACAATTCAATGAAACCATCAATGAATTCTTTAATTTCAGTATCACCCTGATGCAGAGCCATAACACGGAAAATCTGGAAGAATACAGCCAGCGGAGAGACCGGCTGATTGAATCCGTCAATGAGATCATTAAAAACAGGATAAAAATACTGAAGAAGACCCAGAAAGGTACAAAAGTCAGTATGACCTACATTGAGATGCTAACGGAAACAAAGAACCTGATCCTGCATATTGTACAGCTGGTAAAGGCGAATACACATATGATCGACTCCCTGAAGAAATCTGATAAGAAGTAAAGAACAGAACAAACAGTAAGACATCTAAAGCCGGTTAAACCGTCTTTACAAATTTATAACCAATACCTTTTACGGTCTTAATGTATTCGTCCCCTAACTTCTCTCTGAGTTTCCTTATATGCACATCGATGGTTCTCTCACCCACAACAATGTTTTCGCCCCAGATACGGTCGAAAATCTCTTCTCTTGTAAAAACCTTGTCCGGCCTGGAAACCAGCAGTGAAATCAATTCAAACTCCTTTCTCGGGAAAAATATTTCTTTCCCTTTGAGAATCAACAGGTACCGGTCCCTGTCGATAGTAAGGTCTCCTGATACAACCATGTTCTCAGGTGAAACTTCATGCTGGTTATTATTGTAATCGTACCTTTTTAGGAGTGATTTGATCTTGCTTACCAGTAATTTTGGCTTGATCGGCTTCGTAATATAGTCATCACCCCCAGCCTCAAATGCTGCTATCTGGGAGTAATCTTCCCCCCTTGCAGATAAAAATGCGACCAAGGTTGTTTCCATACCCGGAATGCGCCTGATCCCTTCGCACGTCTCTATCCCATCCATCTCAGGCATCATCACATCCAACAACACCAGATGGGGAAATACTTTCGCAGCGATTTTCAGGGCATCGGCCCCGTTGGAAGCTGTATGGATCTTAAATCCTTCATTTTTCAGGTTATAACTCAGAAACTCAAGAATATCCTGTTCATCATCCACAAGGAGTATCTTAAAATCTTTCCAGTTCATTATAACAGCATAATTGAGATTTAAAAGTAATAAAAAGAGGATTGAATGAAGAATCCAATTTGAAATATTTTGAAAAAACCGGGTAACAATATGGTTTTTCAAATAATTTGTGAACAAAGAGCTTTATAATTACCTTAATTTGTTGAAAAACTGTTTAAAATTAGCAGAATCTCATAACCCATTCAGTTTAGTTTCCCACAAGAAACATCTACTTTTGTCGAAGTATACATTTTCCGGGATTATTCCTCAAGGATTCATTATTATTTAAGATAAATTTGAGAAAAATAACACTTTATATTTTACTGGGGGGAATTTTTTTTCCGGTTATCTCACAGGAACCAGTATTACAGGAAGAGTATGAGAGCAAAGGTCAGGTTAATGGGAAGATCTACAGTAATTTCAATTACAGTTTACATTCACCCGACCAGGCTGGTTCATTCGCGCTCACACGTGCCTACTTTGGATTTTCCAGGACCATAAGCGATCACTTTTCAGCCAACGTAAAGGTTGATGTGGGTAGTCTTGATGATGTTTCAGAACCATTGGATATCAGACAGTATACCTATATTAAAAATGCAAATATAACCTACAATAACGGAGCGGTAACCGCCTGGGGAGGGATGTTCGATATGGTGCAGTTCAAGGTGCAGGAAAATTTCTGGGGATACCGGTATCTGCAGAAATCGTACCTGGACAGGTTTGGGTTGGGTCCCAGTGCGGATCTGGGTGCAGGGGTAAGCTATGCATTCAGTAATATGCTGGAGACGGACCTGGTACTCTCAAACGGAGAAGGATACAATAGCCCACAGTTGGATGATAAATTAAAAGCTGGTTGGGGAGTTACCGTCAAGCCGGGAGAACGGTTGATTTTCAGAAGTTATTATTCCATATTTCTTACTGATATCCCACAGATGACCCTGACAGGATTTGCAGGGTACGATGCTGGTGTTTTTCGCCTTGGAGGAGATTACAACTACCGGTTCAATCATGATTATATACTGAACCACAACAGGTTTGGATTCTCCGTGTATGGGACGTATGTATTCTCCGAAAAAGTGGAATTCTTTCTCAGGTACGACAGGCTTGAATCCAATATTGTGGATAGCAGCGGCATTCCCTGGAATCTGACGGAGGACGGTGATGCCATCGTAGCGGGAATTCAGTTCACGCCGGTAAAAAATCTCCACTTTACCCTGGATTACCAGGATTGGTATGAATATGCAGCCTCCGGGACCAGGGACCAGGTGTTGTATTTGCACCTGGAGGTAATCTTTTAATCCATTTTCAACACTGGGTATCTTGCATTATCAGTCGACCAGTTGTTTTTTTGCTGCCCGGTTGCCGGCTCTCAATGCTTCGATATTCAATTGAACAACCGCATCACCCTTTCTTCCGAATACTGCATCGACACTCTTTTCAAGTGATTCAAAATCTACCCCTATATAAGCAGATGCTGCACCCAACATAACCATATTCGATACTTTTGGAGAACCCACTATACGGGCTATAGCACCAGCGTCTATCAATAATTGCTGCTTTAAATTCCCTATTTCGGTATAGAGCACTTCCAGATCGGGGTAATTACCGATATTCAGAAAAGGTTCTTTGTTGGTTACCAACCAGCCATTCTCCGAAAGCCATGGCAGGTACCTCAAAGATTCCATCGGTTCCACGGATAGGATCAGGTCACAATTCCCTGTGGGGATCAGGTCGGAATAAACCGGTTTATCCGAGATTCGTAAATGCGACTGTACTGCACCTCCACGCTGACTCATTCCATGTACCTCAGCCTGTTTTACGTAAAGCTCATTGTCTATTGCAGCCATTCCAATGACCGCTGCAATCGACAGGATGCCCTGTCCTCCCACACCTGATAGTATGATATCCGTTTTCATATTAGGTTGTCTGTTATTATCATTTTAAACCTTTTCTACGCTACGCCTCTTTGAAGCGGTCTGAATACATTCTCTGCCGGCAATGATCACCGATACACCATCGAATGCCAATTCCTGTGAGATGATCCTGCTGTTCTCCTCATGGTGCTTTTTTAAAGGATTGATGCTTATCAGGTGATCATCTTCAACACCAAGTCCTTTACAAATGTTGAATAGCCTGTCGGTTGCATGGGATTTCTGACCTCCTGTCATGCCGGTTGTGGAATTATCAGAAATAATCACAGTTATGGGTGTCTGTTCCATCACGGCATCCAGAAGACCGGTCATGCCCGAATGGGTAAAGGTGGAGTCGCCGATTACTGCAACTGCAGGTCTTAATCCGGCATCAGAGGCCCCTTTGGCCATGGTGATCGATGCTCCCATATCCACGCAGGAGTTGATGGCATTATAGGGAGGCAAGGCTCCCAGGGTATAGCAACCGATATCGGAAAATACCCTGCCCAGTCCAAAGGGCTTTAACGATTCATTCAATGCGTTATACATATCAATATGACTGCAACCCTTACACAACGCGGGCGGTCTGTTTTCTACAACTTCCGGAATCTCCGGTCCCCGCCTGATTACAATTCCCAGTGCAGAGGCTACGTGCCCTGGGGTTAATTCTCCGTCGCGTGGAACTGCACCATCCAGCCTCCCACGGATCCTGTACTCCGATTTCAATGACCCCTTCATCCGTTCCTCCAGCATGGGGGCCCCCTCCTCGAATACATACAGTTCACCGGCACTGTCTGCCAGCATACGCAGCAGTTCATCGGGTACCGGGTAATGTGAGATTTTCAGCACGGGGTAATCAAGGTTGTATTCCCGGGCAATCTCCATGTAATAGTTGTAAGCGATACCTGTTACCAGGATTCCACATTTCGTATCCCTGCCCGGAGTGAAGGTATTGTATCCCATTTCCATGGAATCTTTTTCCAGCGTACTTTGTATCTCCAGCAATCCCTTGTACCTCTTACGTGCAAAGCCCGGCAGAAGTATGAACTGTGTACTGTCGGCCGGAATGCTGACCTGGTTTTCATGCTGAATGTCACTGCACCGGACACCAGACCTGGAATGGGCCAGCCTGGTTGTTATACGCATGAGGATGGGTAGTTTATATTTTTCAGACAGTTCAAAGGCCTTGTATGTCAGGTCGTAACACTCTTGTTGCGTGGCCGGCTCCAGCACAGGAATCATGGCAAATTTACCGTAAAACCGGGAGTCCTGTTCGTTCTGTGAAGAATGCATCGAAGGATCGTCGGCTGCCAGTACCACCAGGCCACCATGAATACCTGTGATCGCGGAATTGATAAATGCATCCGCGGCCACATTCAATCCCACATGTTTCATGCATACCAGGGCGCGCTTCCCTGCATACGACATGCCCAGGGCAGCTTCCATCGCGGTCTTCTCATTGGCCGACCAGTCGTAATGAATTTTTCTCTCCCGGGCAGTTTTCGAACGCTGAATATATTCCGTGATCTCCGTGGATGGCGTTCCGGGATATGCATATACGCCCGAAATACCTCCATCAATGGCCCCTTGTGCAATTGCTTCATCTCCCAGTAATACTAATTTGTCCATCTTTTCTCCTACTTGATTCTGTCTTCAAAATTAGAGAAAAAAAGGAGGGTAGGAATATATTGTTCAGCATCTGTCAGGAGTAAACAGTAAGGACCATTTTTCGCGGACCACCATGATTTCTGAATTCACACAGGTAGATACCCTGCCACGTCCCCAGGTTTAGCCTTCCCTTTGTAATGGGTATGGTTAATGAGCTCCCAAGCATGGACGATTTTAGATGGGCCGGCAT
>JBBDIE010000130.1:0-19596 GCA_040880545.1 Bacteroidales bacterium
CTGCCAAAGAACAGTAAAATCAATCCTGTAAAAAGATGTGTATAAAGATTAGCTCGTGGAGAGGGGGCCAGGGGGTGAGGTGTTACAACTGTACATTATGGACAGACACTATTTAATAACATATATCTTTTCATTGCATTAACCATTGGCTTCATTAAATTTAAACATTCAAACCGAATCAGATAAATCGGCATTAATTATTAATTGAAACCTGCAGATTAGGGAAAAACAGCAAGCGATTCGCCAAACCTGGTTAATTCTTTTTCCCGAATTTAGGGTAATAATACAACAAACAGAAAATGGAAGTACCAATACAAATTGACAGTCTGGATAAGAAAATATTATCACTGATCACAAAGAATGCCAGGATCCCCTACCTTGAGGTGGCCAGGGAGTGTAATGTTTCCGGGGCTGCCATTCACCAGCGTATTCAGCGATTGTTGAAACTGGGTATCGTTTCCGGTTCGGAATTTACACTGGACCCGAACAAGATCGGATTTCATACATGCGCCTATGTGGGCATTTTTCTCGACAATGCAGGGCTCTACCCCGAAGTGGTTCAGCAACTGGAAAAAATATCGGAAATTACCCAGTGTCATTATATCACCGGTGGATATTCCATATTCATTAAGGTGTACACCAGGAACAACGAAGATCTGAAGCACGTGCTTGTGGATAAGGTCCAGGCTATTTCAGGCGTATCAAGAACGGAAACTTTCATTTCACTGGAGGAGAGTTTCAACCGGCAGATCCCCCTGGAGTAGTAAGGAACAACCGCTGTCTGACTACCTCATACATAAGGATCCCGGCCGCCACGGAAACATTCAGCGAGCCAATGCCGCCGTATTGCGGGACAGACACTGTTTGGTCCGCGTATTCCAGCAATGGTTTGGAGATACCCACATCTTCGGCCCCCATTAAAATAGCGGCCGGACCTGATAAATCGGCCCCGTACATCGTTTTACCAGCCTTTTCACTGGCAGCAATAACCTGTAATCCACTGTTTTTGAGATACTCCAACAGCACCCGCAAATCGGGGTGCCGGCACACCGGGATACTGTGCAGTGCCCCGGCCGAGGTTTTAATCGCTTCGGAGGTGATCCGTGCCCCCCCCTTATGGGGTATCACAATTGCATCCACACCGGCACACGCTGCGGTTCTCGCGATGGCTCCAAAGTTACGCACATCAGAAATCTGATCCAGCACCAAAATCAATGGCGTTTTACCTTTTTCGAACACCTGTGGCAGGATAAACTCAATTTCACCATAGGTGATTTCCGATATATAGGCAATCACCCCCTGGTGATTTTTCCGGGTTATGGAATTCAGTTTTTCCATGGGTACATGCTGAAACGGAATTTTCCCGTCTATCAGCCTGCTCCTGAGTTCACTGAATGAATCACTTGTTCCGCGTGAACTCTTGATCAGTACTTTCTCCAGTTCCCTTCCGGCCTCCAGTGCCTCGGTTACCGCGTGTATGCCAAATACGATTTGGTCCTTCTGTTTTTCCATTACCTGCTTAATGAGTAAACTTTTCCCGATCGCCATGAACTAACAGCAGCCGACCAGTATTGCATTGTTTCCAGATTCTTTCTCCAGGTCAGATCGTGGTTCGAATAGATCCCCTGTTTCCTTTCGAAAACAAATTCTATTACTTTTCCCTGCCTGCGTGAAATATAATACCACCGCTGTTCCGATCCACTGTCTTTCATCCTGTCGGGTGGCCCGAACAGCATAAAAACCATTCCCCTGTCGGTTTTCCACCCTTCTCTGTCAGCGGTGAAGTAAAGATTCGAGTAAAGCACCCTGTTATAATAAACCCGGATCAATTCCCTGGAACGATCCCGTGTGTCTGACCGGTTCAGCCAGAAATCGTCTACGGCACGTTTCAGGTTCGCTGCCCTCTCCATATTCCTGTATTCCGTTTCTGTGGCGATATAAAACAGCGGTTCCATGAGTCCCCGCTCCGATTTCACCTGTGGATAATCAACTCCGAAATTATGAAGTGTAATTCCCGCACGGCTCACGGAATCGAGTCTGAAATGATACATACCCTGTTCGGGTAGTGTAAAGATCGTGGTGTCTGAATAGGCAAGTGCGATGGTTGTATCGGGCTCAATATTAAAATAAGAGGGAGCATCCAGGGTAACCCGGGGCCGGGGAGTTTCATGCTCGGGTTTGAAAAAGTCCAGAAAGATCGTATCATAACCGGGCAGCCGGTATTTTAAACTGAAAACTTCTCCCGGGGATATGTAATTCAAAAACCTGGGGTAGCCTGTCAGGGCCGATACAACGCTGAAATTCTGTGCAGAAAGCACATTTGTTTTGTCAATATAGAGATGCTTAAGCCCCAGTATTCCCCGCTGCATATCCCTGGATTCGAGCCTGATCATGTATTGTTTGCCCGCGTTGATAAGCAGTACCCTGGTGGAAAAATAGGCCGATCTTTCCTGGTCCTTCCTTCCAAGTTTCAGGGTGAATCCTGCGGAATCACTCATGGCAACGATTGCCCCGGCTTCATCCAGTTCGTAAATGGTATAATTGATGGCTACCATGGCCCTGTACTCCGCCTCCTCATTGGCCTGGTTAAAAAGCAATTCTCCAGGAAAAAGCCGGATATATAACGATGTCATATTGTCGCTCAGATGGTAGAACCGGTATTCCGCATTCAGTGAAAATTCACTTGGATTATAGAGTGCAGAATATTGCGCGGCCGGTGTTGAAACATCCTTTGTAAGAACGCATCCCGAGAGCACCCCAACAATAAGAACGATATATTTAATTTTGTTCATCTGGCTTCCTGTTCCGGTGTACAAAATACTCAATTTCAACCACGTTTCAAATTCTCCAACCGGTCGGACATTGTTTCCCATTCCTTCATCAGTTGTGTCAGTTCATTTTGTCTCTTCTCATAAGATATGAACATCTCCGGGTCACCGATATTGTCCCCTTCGGCCATCTCCTGATCCATTTTTTTCAATGCATCTTCCATTTGCCCAATCTGCAACTCAATCTCTTTCACCTTCCTTTCAGCCTTGCGAATCTTCTTATCGAACTCCTTTTTTTCCTGGTAATTAAGTTTTGTAACCGGTTTTTCCTGCCTTGCCAGGCTTTTTTCAGATTTTCCCTTATGCTCTATTTCACGGATGGATTTTATTTTCCGCTTTTCCAAAAATTCAAATATTCCGCCATCGTACTCCCTGATTCCCTGGTTTCTGAATTCAAATACCTTATCAACCAAACCATCCAGGAACTCCCTGTCGTGCGATACCACGATCAGTGTACCGTCGTATTGCAGCAATGCATTTTTCAATATATCCTTCGACCGCATGTCCAGGTGGTTGGTTGGCTCGTCCAAAATCAGCATGTTAAAAGGCTGAAGAATCATCACCGCCATGGCTAGTCTTGATCTTTCTCCCCCGGAGAGAACTTTCACCTTCTTGTCAATGTCATCTCCCCGAAACAGAAAAGCGCCCAGGATATCCCGCATCTTTGCACGAATATCACCCACCGCGATGGCATCCACGGTTTCAAATACCGTTTTATGCTCCTTCATGAGCTCATCCTGATTCTGTGCAAAATATCCCAGCTCCACGTTATGGCCAAGCTGCAACTTCCCTGCATGTTGAAGCTCCCCGACAATGATACGCGACAGGGTCGTCTTTCCTTCACCGTTACGCCCCACGAATGCCACTTTTTCACCTCGCTGGATCACCAGGTCTATATCTTTCAACACCTGGTTTTCTCCATAGGATTTGGAGAGCCCTTTCGCCTCAACAACGATCTTTCCCGATCGTTTGGCAGGTGGAAACCGCAAATTCATCACCAGGTTATCTTCCTGTTCCACCTCAATCCTGTCAATCTTCGACAGTTGCTTGACCCGCGACTGTACCTGAACCGCTTTGGTGGCCTTATACCTGAATCGTTCAATAAACTTCTCGGTATCTTTGATCATCTTCTGCTGGTTCTGGTAAGAGGCCAGCTGGTGCCCGATCCGTTCCTCCTTCAAATTCGTGTATTCCGAATAACCTACTTTGTAGTCATAAATATTACCCAGCGACAGGTCCAGTGTTCTGTTGGTTACATTGTCCAGGAAAACCCTGTCGTGCGAGATCACCAGTACCCCGCCCGAATAGGACGATAAGTAGCTTTCCAGCCACTCGATGGAGTCAATGTCCAGATGGTTGGTAGGCTCATCAAGCAGGATGTAGTCAGGCTTTCTCAGTAAAATCTTGGCAAGCTCAATACGCATTCTCCACCCCCCTGAAAATTCATTCACGGGCCGGTCCATCTCCCCTGGTGAGAAACCAAGCCCTACCAATGTCTGTTCAATGTCGGCATGTATCGCGTTGCCCCCCTCTATTTCAAACCTGTCACTCACCGTCCCAAGCTGTTCAATCAGCTTCATATAACCATCCGATTCATAATCTTCACGTTCGGCCAGCTTCCTGTTTATTTCGGCCATCTTCGCCTCCAGTTTCAGGATATGCGCAAAGGCCTGCAGGGTCTCGTCGTAGAGGGTCCGCTCCCCCGAATGTTTCATCTGCTGCGGTAAGTAACCGATGTCCAGCGTTTCAGCCTTAACAACGGATCCTTCATCGGGCTGTTGCTTCCCGGCAATGAGATTAAGGATCGTGGTTTTTCCTGCACCGTTGCGTCCCACGAGTCCTACACGGTCACCTTTGTTCAACTGAAACGAAATACTGTCGAACAGGGTGAATCCTCCAAATCTTATGGTAATATTATCTATTGATATCATTTCATCTCCATATATTCCCCCGCCGGATCCATTGTGTAATCGTATCCCCACATCAAACCATGCAACGGGTTTTTTGTTTTCACTTTCCCTGATATACAAAATATTTTCTGTTCGGGAATTTCTTTTAGTAACTGTTTCACCCGGTATATGCGCTCTGCATACAATGCTCTGTCAATACCACTGGTATTTCCCCAGCCCAGGATCACGTAATCACACTCCTGCAGCGTGGATCGGATCACGTGGTCATTCTCCTCACCAATGGCCTTCATCGGCCCTTCGCGGAGAAACACTTCGTTGAGGTCTTCCGGTTCAGTTGCCCTGTAAGCAAATATATTCAGAATGTGCAGCCACCGTACATCATTCAGTCGGTGGTAAATATACGTCTCCACCTTCCTGATTGTGGCATCAGCCATTTGCTCATCCGCTGCACTCGGGTTCTTCATGATCACTGCCGCCGTTTTGTTCCTGCCCTGATCCAGTAGTGTATCCCCGAATTTCATCGATAACAGGTATCTGAAACAGCCGTCACCGGAAAAGACCGCTTCAACCGAGCTCAACTCAATATGCTCAAAATGTGGTATTTGACGTCCTATCCGGGGCATCATAAAATAGTTAAACGAACAAATTTCGTCCTGTGTTGTACATAATATATAAACCACATGATAATGAATAAAATGGTAACAGGTCTAATTATCGGCGTCATCGCCGGAACAACAATCACGCTATTGATCATCTTTTTTAGTGCACCGTCCATGATGTTCAAAGAGAACAAAAGTAATTATGATTTTCAAACAACAATTACCGAATTGGAAAAATCGGTGGAGGCTGTTGGTTGGAAAATTCCCCATGTAAATGATATGCAGGAGACAATGCACAAATTTGGTAAAGAGGTGAAGCAGGTCAAGGTTTACGAGATCTGCCAACCCGGACATGCTTACAAAATCCTCAGTCAGGATGATGAGCGCATCGTATCTTCATTAATGCCATGCCGGATTGCGATCTACGAAAAATCCGACGGATCCGTTTACCTCTCGCGTCTGAATGCAGGACTGATGTCCAAACCCATGAGGAAAATTATCCGTACAACAATGAAGGACGCATCAGACGAAACGGAACAAATTTTAAAACCTGTAATTAGCATGGCAGATTGATAATTTGTACCGCGGGTATGCTATCTTTGCCCCATAAAATACAGAGATGGGAAGAAAGAAGTTGCCTGCTTATCAGGGCGTTACAATAGAAGACATCGCAGCAGAAGGAAAGTCACTGGTACGTGTGGATGATGTGGTGGTTTTTGTTACCGGTGCGATTCCTGGTGATGTGGTTGATCTGCAGGTGATCAGGAAGCGGAAAAACTACAGGGAGGCGAAAGTAACCAGGTACGTTAAATATGCTGAACAGCGCGTGGAGCCGTTCTGTTCCCATTTTGGTATCTGCGGGGGCTGCAAATGGCAACACCTCCCCTACCGTGAGCAACTCAGGTACAAGGAAAAACAGGTACTGGATGCGCTTACACGGATAGGAAAAACAGCCATCGCTACCATTGATCCCATTATCGGTTCGGAAAAAACCGAATTTTACCGAAATAAACTTGAATATACATTCTCAAACCACCGGTGGTTATCGGATAAGGAGGCTGCCGGGGATGATTTAATCGAAAACCGGAATGGACTTGGATTTCATGTGCCGGGCAGATTTGACCGCGTAGTGGATGTGGATAAATGTTACCTGCAGGATGAACCAAGTAATCTCATCAGGGATACGGCCAGGAATTTTGCCCATAAAAAAGGGCTCAGCTTTTATGATCACAGGTCCAATGAAGGTTTGCTAAGGAACCTGATCATACGAACCACCACTACAGGTGAACTGATGGTGGTGCTTGCAGTTCAGTATGACCAACCGGTTGTCTATGAGATGCTCGATGACCTTAGTAAAAAAGTGACGGGAATTACCAGCCTGATGTATGTGGTTAATCCAAAGAAGAATGAAACCTTGTTTGACCAGGAGATCAGGCTGTACAAGGGGCGAGACCATATCATCGAAGAGATGGACGGACTGCAATTTAAGATAGGTCCCAAATCATTTTTTCAGACAAATACCTTACAGGCATTGCAGCTCTATCGTACAGCCAGGGAATTTGCCGGATTAAAAGGAGATGAAACCGTTTACGATCTCTATACAGGAACAGGCACCATCGCCAATTATATCGCCTCCGCTGCCGGTAGGGTAATCGGCATCGAATCGGTACCTGAAGCCATTGATGATGCCGTGGTGAACGCAGGTTTGAATCATATTACCAATACCGTTTTCCATGTGGGAGACATGAAAGATATATTCAGCACCGGATTTCTGGCAGAAAATGGATCTCCCGATGTGATTATCACAGATCCGCCCAGGGCTGGAATGCACCAGGACGTGGTTGTGGAGATCCTGAAATCGGGTGCGAAAAAGATCGTCTATGTAAGTTGTAACCCTGCCACACAGGCCAGGGATGTGCAACTGCTTTCCGAAGGTTACAATGTAATCAGAAGCCAGGCCGTGGATATGTTTCCCCATACACACCATATTGAAAATATCCTGTTGCTGGAGAAAAAATCCTAATTTCCCCGTGGCAGCTTTTCATCCGGCCAGTCATTACTGAAATCCTTCCAGTATTCCCCAATGGTCGATTTAATATCCTTCCTGAGAATAAGGATCCCCAGCAGGTTTGGAACGGTCATCAGGGCAATTGTAATGTACGACAGGTTCCATACAATGGTGGTATCGGTAAACGAAGCCACGAAAAATGCTACCACGTAAAACATCCTGTAAATGATCACATACCTGGTACCAAACAGGTAAGTCACGGCACGGTCGCCATAATACGACCAGGATATGGCTGTTGAAAACGCAAATAGCAGTAATCCGATGGCTACTATATACTGCCCTGAATTCCCGAGAATACTTCTTTTAAACGCTTCTGTGGTCAGGGCCGCACTATGTATCAGTGATTTTCCATGAAAATTCATGTTATCACCTGAAAAGTCGGGGCGCCCGTTACGAACGCCCAGGGTACCCGAATAGAGGCCATCGCCCTGGTAAACAAGCACTTCTTCTGCGAAGGACTCCGCATGCAGCACGGTAATTCCGGAGGTTGTGATCACTCCTTCGGAAACTTCCAGATTACCTTCAAACTTCCGTAATAAAGTATCGTTGCTGAAATACCTGCTCAGCAACTCTTTGGCTGATAGTTCAGATTCGTGATAGCTTTCTGCCAGTATCTCCAAATCGGCCTTTTCAAACCTGTTGTCTATCTTCTCGTTCCACACTCCGGAGGATAGCAGCACCAGGCCGGTAATGGTACAAATAATGATTGTATCGATGAACGGTTCAAGTATGGCCACCATTCCTTCCGAAACGGGTTCGTGAGCCCTGGCCGCCGAGTGTGCTATGGGCGCAGAACCCTGACCGGCCTCATTGGAAAACAGTCCCCTGTTCACGCCTTTATTAAAGGTAAATGCAAACGAGGCACCCAAAAAGCCTCCCACAGCAGCGGTACCCGTGAAGGCATCTGTGAATATGGAGAAAAACGAGGGAATGATATTCTGGTAATTGGTACCGATCACGAGAATTGCGCCGATTACATAGATCAGCGCCATCGCAGGAACAAGCCTCGAAGTTACGTTGGCAATACGCTTGATACCGCCGATAATGACCAGTCCCAATAATATAGCAAGTACTGCACCGGTGATGACATGTTCGATCCCGAATGATTTGAACAATGCAGCAGCAATACTATTGATCTGCGGCAGACTGCCTGTGCCAAATGAGGAGAGGATGGTGGCGAATGCAAAAAAAGCACCCAGAATTGCACCGGTTTTGATGAGTTTACCTGAACGGGTTTTGATGTTCAACCGCTTTTTCATATAATACATCGGACCACCTGAAACTGTACCGTCAGGAAGAATATCACGGTATTTATGGGAGATGGTGACCTCAACAAATTTAGTACACATGCCAAAAACAGCGGTTATCAGCATCCAGAACAATGCGGCGGGTCCCCCCAGGTGTATGGCCAGAGCCACTCCGGCTATATTTCCTGTGCCCACCGTGCCCGACAGGGCCGTGGTGAGCGCCTGGAAATGAGAGGTGTCGCCGATATCTCCCTTACGATCGAACTTTCCCCTGACGATCTTCAGCGCATGGCCAAAATAACGTACCTGGGGAAATCCCAGGTATATGGTAAAAAATACACCGGTAAGTAACAGTAAGTAAACAAACCACCAATGACCGCCCAGATAATCATTCAACCCCAGAAGAAAGTTGTTAATTTTTTGCATGCAAAGCTATTTTTTGGTTGCAGGGATTAAAAATAACAAAAAAACAGTGCAACGGAGTACATAATCCGATCGTTTGGCGGTGTCGTAACTTTTACCACCTGCCTTCACCCTTCCACTACCCTTTTTATTACTTCCAGTAATCCTTGCTTGCTGTAAGGTTTGGAGATATAATCGTTGAACCCTAACCCCAGGGATTTTCTGCGCTCCCCTTCCAGTGCATGGGCCGACTGTGCCACCACCTTTAATGCGGGATACTGTTCCCGAATGATATGCAGTGTTTGTATCCCGCTCATTACCGGCATCTGTAGATCCATCAGGACAATGTCTGGTAATTCTTCCCTTTCCAGTATCTTCAGGGCTTTGTATCCCGAATCGGCTGTAACAGTCTGGATTCCCTCATAACGCAATATAGTGGTCATTAACATCAGGCTGTCCTGATCATCATCAACCATAAGCACCTTTATCTTCGACGAAACAGCAAATTCCCGTGATGCGGCATCCCTGTTTTCGTTTAATTCAAACCCGCTCTTCAGGGGAAGTTCAAGGTAAAAGGTTGAACCGGAATCCTTTTCCGATTCCACCCAGATCTTCCCATTGAGCAACCCGGTAAGATTCCTGCAAATAGCCAGTCCCAGTCCGGTACCTCCATACTTCCTCACATTGGAACCATCCACTTGCCTGAACTGATCAAAAATGATCTCGATATTTTTCTGGTCGATACCAATACCTGTATCCTTCACGAAAAACCGGATACTCTTATCATTCATATTCATGTAACCAATGGTTATTTCACCCTGGATAGTAAACTTAACCGCATTATTTATCAGGTTCTGAAGTATCTGGGTAAGCCGGACCAGGTCCCCTTCCATAGCTTCTGTCCTTTTTACCGGGTCAGGCAGGTACTTTATCACTACGTTCTTCCTTCCACGCTGCTCCAACTGCAACCTTCCGTATGTAAGCAGCTCATTGAACAGGTTTTCCAGAATCAATTTTGTATAGGAGACCGATAACTGATTGCTTTCAATCTTGGCCAAATCTATAATATCAGACATCAAAGCCAGCAATTGCTCCGAGTTCCTGTTGATCCTTTTAACGTATTCTGCCTGGGATGTTGCATCAATGTCCTTTTCGGTAAGCAGATTTGCAAACCCAACGATGGAGTTCATGGGGGTTCTTATCTCATGTGACATGTTGGCAAGAAAAGCTGATTTCAGTTTGTCACTCTCCACAGCTTTCTCTTTGGCTGCGATCAACTCTTTTTCAAAAGCAACCTTGTCGCTCACATCCCTGATGATAAACAACACGTAATCCTTATCAAGATCAGGATTCTTTACCAATACACTTTTTGAGTTCATGTGCATATAGTGCCCATCCCGGTGCCTGGCCCTGTATTCTATGGCCATATAGCCACTCTTGACCAATTCAGGAACCAGGCTTTTCATCCTGTCGATATCCTCCGGGTGTATTCGATCTTTATCCTCCAGAACACGATACTCTTCCAGGGTATATCCGAGCATCTCAGTATAGGCATTATTCAGGATAACTGCATTACCATCCGTATCAAACAACCCGATCCGGTCGTCGGCTGCCTGAATGAGTGAACGATAAATCTTCTCACTCTGTTTTAATGCCAGCTCTGATGCTTTCAGCTCTTTTTTGTACTGTTGCGACTCGGTTTTATCGGTTACAATAGCAATAAAAAGATCTTTACCGGTTCCCCTGAAAAGATGTGCATGGACCTCAAGGTAGATCTTATTGCCATGATAATCATTCGTATTCACTTCTACCTTCATGTTGCCTTTATCATACAGGTCCTTCTTCATCTGATACCTGCTGTCTACGATACTTTTTTCCACCAACACATACGGGTCTAGTCCGATGAGTGCCTCCGGTTTGGTGCCGTACAATTTAGCAGCGGCATCATTGACCTCAATGATCTTTCCGGGTTCCCTGTCCTTTCCCATGGAAACAATTAAAATGGACTCGTTGCTGTTTCTGAAAATAAATTCAAATTTACCCCAATCCTCTGCTTTGCTGAGCATATGTCCGTACCTGTGAGAAATATCCATGGCTATTCCTCCTGTAAGTATCGGGTTCCCTTGCTTATCCCGGGAAAAAACCGTCCCCCTGTTGTAGTACCATGCCCATTGATCATTCACCTTCAAACGGTATTCAAACTCGTAAATTTCAATTTCACCGAAAATAAACTTGTCGAATACTTTTGTGTGCTCCTCCCTGTCATCCGTATGTATCTGTTTATTCAACGCTGTCACCGGTACGGTGAAATCCGAACCATGATACCCCAATATTTCACTCAGCTTCGGACTAATGATCAGCTGCTGGTTTAAGACATCCCAATACCACCAGTGGATGTCCACAGCATTCATCGCCTCATTGAAAATATCAGACGGATTCAGAAATTCCGGCGGAATATTATTACGAAGTAATTCGCTCATTATCTATATAGTGCATGCCTGTCTTAAAATAATGACCAGCTACAGGTGATCAGGCTCAGAAATGCCACCTGTCCTCTCATTTATTCAAAACTAATTAATTTCCCGGTTGTTATAATGGAAAATCAAAATTTTTGAAATTAATTATTTTCATTCTATACAAATCTGTGCATTGTGACGACAGGTACCTTGTGGACAGATTCGATCTATGAAAGTAAACCGGACGGACCAGGGATGAAATGACTGTTTTGAAGTCGGGAATAAAGCAGTTATTAACGTTTTTAGGCTAGCACGTCAACATATTATCTGCTTTCTTTATGCTATTAATTATAAGCCCCCGTTACAACAGAATCGAACACTGCAGGTATACAAAAAACCAACAAAACAGCAGAAAATGAGCAAGTTTACAATTATGTGACTTTTATTACATTCCACCCCGATTGTTCTGCATATTTTTGCAGCGTAAGTTTTGAGAGAGTTATACGACTAAGTACAAAACAGAAATTAAACAGATTACATTATGAGTTTAGAACATTTAACTGCAGATACATTCAAACAGAAAGTATTTAACTACGAAGCCGGCAAGGAGTGGAAATATGAAGGCGACAAGCCTGCGATCATTGATTTCTATGCCGACTGGTGTGCACCCTGTAAGATTATTGCTCCAATACTTGAAGAATTGCAGGAAGAATATGGTGATAAATTAACCATTTACAAAGTAAATACCGAAGAGCAAAGAGAATTAGGTTCTGTATTCGGTATTCAGAGTATTCCTTCACTGTTGTTCATTCCATCGGAAGGGCAACCGCAAATGGCCATGGGAGCACTCCCGAAAGAGACTTTCAAACAGGCAATTTCAGAAGTATTGAATGTAAATTAATAAGAATAACTATGCTTAGAAAATACGTATTAGCGTTGTTCCTTGGCTCACTTGCAGTTACAGGTTGTGGCAGCAATGGAAGTGAGCCCACGGGAAATGAAACGGAAAAAGAGACATCTGCCATCGTTGCTGATAGTAAGAAATCTTCAGAAGGATACACCATTCAGCTGACCAAAGCTGAGTTTCTGGAAAAGGTGATGAATTACGAAGCAAATCCTGAAGAATGGATTTATGAGGGTGATCGTCCGGCACTTATCGATTTTTATGCCGACTGGTGCGGACCATGCAAAATTGCATCTCCCATACTGGAAGAACTGGCAGAAGAATATGACGGCCAGATTTATGTTTACAAAATAGATACAGAGGTGGAACGTGAGTTGGCTTCCGTATTCGGGATCAGGAGTATTCCTTCCTTTCTTTTCGTTCCGGAAAAGGGCAAACCTACCATGAGTAATGGTATAGCAAGGACCCCGGAAGAGACAAAGAAAATGTTTTCTCAAATGATCGACGAGATTCTGCTGGGGAAAAGCAGTAGCGAAACGTTATAATTCGATTGAAATAATTGGGTTCGTAATTTTGACAAAAGTCGGGCAATGGCCCGACTTTTTTGTTACTATTCAGACATATCTGTGTATCTTTACGAAAACAATCAGGTTCATTTATGAAATATATAGGAGCACATGTCAGTGCAGCAGGGGGAGTGGAAAATGCCCCTCTGAATGCCAAAACTATCGGAGCTACCGCTTTCGGCCTGTTTACGCGAAATCAAAGACAATGGACCCCTAAACCATTACAGCAGGAGAGCATCGATGCATTTAAATTAAATTGCAAAAATAACGGCTATGGTCCCGGTCAGATATTGCCCCACGACAGCTATCTCATCAACCTGGGACACCCGGAAAAAGAGGGACTGGATAAATCGAGGAGCGCATTCCTGGACGAAATGCAGCGGTGCGAACTCCTGGGAATAGACCTGCTCAACTTTCACCCGGGTAGCCATCTGAAACTCATTTCGGAAGAACAGTGCCTTGAAATCATTGCAGACAGCATTAATATTGCACTAAATAAAACAAAAGGGGTCACCGCCGTAATCGAAAATACTGCCGGACAGGGTACCAATATGGGTTACTCTTTTGAACAACTGAAATATATAATCGACCTGGTAGACGACAAACAACGGGTGGGCGTCTGTATCGATACGTGTCATGCCTACTCCGCAGGTTATGATATTAAAACCGGAGAGGGATTTGATGATGTGTTCGGACAATTTGGAGAGATCATCGGCTTTGATTACCTGAAAGGAATGCACCTGAATGACTCGAAAAAAGAGCTGGGTTCACGGGTTGACAGGCACGACAGTCTGGGAGATGGCACCCTGGGAACTGAAGTCTTTAAAAGAATCATGACCGACAGCCGTTTTGACAATATACCCCTGATACTGGAAACCCCTGATGAATCCAGATGGAAATCTGAGATAAAACTTTTGAAAAGCATGCAGTCAGGCTGATATTTGAAAGAATGTTCCGCTTAATCAGGATATCTGCTATTTATTCAATTTAATAAACCATACATACGATGAGACACGAGCGATCACATGCCAAGATAATTGCAACGATTGGCCCTGCCAGTGAAGATAAAAAAGTACTGGAAAAGATGTTCCATGAGGGGATTGATGTTGTCAGGCTGAACTTTTCACACGGGGGGCACGATGAGCAACTGGCGCGAATTAAAACAGTATTACAACTGAATGAAGAGCTGGGATCCAATGTTGCATTACTGGCCGATTTACAGGGTCCGAAATTGCGCGTTGGTATTATGAAGAACGATGAGGTAATGCTTACTGAAGGACAGGAGTTCAGGTTAACCACAAAAAAATGTGAAGGAACAGAAGAACAGGCGTATATCAGTTACGAGTTGCTCCCACAGGACGTGAAAAAAGGGGATATCATTCTGATCGATGACGGGAAACTTCAGTTAAGGGTGCTTGGTACCGAGGGAGATTCCATCGTGAAAACGGAGGTAATTGTAGGGGGGCCGCTCTCCTCGAAAAAAGGAGTGAACCTGCCCAGTACCAAAATATCCAAACCCAGCCTCACTGAAAAGGATATAGAGGATGCGAAATTTGCCCTGGACCATAACGTGGATTGGATCGCTCTTTCATTTGTCAGGAGGGCCCAGGATATACTTGATCTGAAAGAGATCATCAAAGCGTCTGGAAAAAATACCAGTGTAATTGCAAAAATTGAAAAACCCGAAGCACTGGAAGAGCTTGACGAGATCATCGAAGTTTCGGACGCCATTATGGTTGCCCGTGGTGACCTAGGGGTGGAGATAGATTTTCACAAAGTACCACTTATCCAGAAGAGCATTGTCAATAAGTGCATCTCCATGTCAAAGCCTGTAATCATTGCCACCCAAATGATGGAAAGTATGATCACCAATGCCACCCCCACACGTGCGGAGGCCAATGACGTGGCCAATGCCGTACTGGACGGGGCTGACACGGTAATGCTGAGTGGTGAAACCTCCGTGGGTAAATACCCGGCGGAGACCATCGTCAATATGCAGAAGATCATTGATTCAACCGAATTTAAGGGTTTCCATTTCTTCAGAAAACATCCCCCTAAAATACACAATGAAACGTTTCTTCAGGATAGTGTATGCTACAATGCCGTAGTCATGGCTGAACAGTCGGAAGCGACTGCCATCATATGTCTCACCAACTCGGGTTATACCGCATACCGGATTAGTTCCCACCGGCCCAGGGCCAATATATTCACCTTTACCATGAACAGTGAACTGCTCAGGAAAATGTCGCTGGTATGGGGGGTGCGTGCTTTTTACTTCCCCGATTGCCAGAATGTAAATGAATATGTCGATTACTCGCTCAGCTTTCTGCTAAGCCAGAATTTGATAAAAAAGAACGATCTTGTGGTACATGTTGGGAGTATCCCTGTTTTCATGAAGGGAAAAACCAACATGATCAAGCTTAGTAAGGTTGAGTAATTAAATGGATTGAAAGAGCAAATCTGCGATATCATTAAACAGGTTGAAGACCGCTGGCTGGATAAGGCGACAAACTTTCTTGTCGGGCACTTCAATAAGGTCTTTCTGCCGTCGCACGATCATACCCACCATGTGCGTACATGGAAAATTGCACGATCAATGATCACCGAGATTGCGGAATACAATCATACCATTGATGATCACCTGGTGGAAGCGGTACTACTGGCAACCTTGTTCCATGATACAGGCATGACGGTCACCCGGGATCCACAGCATGGGGAGGCCGGTAAGTATATTTACAGCAAATTCCTTGAGGGCTATCCGGAGCTTACGCCATCATTGAACCACGATATTCTGAGGGCCATCGAAAATCACGACCTAAAGGAAAAATTTGTATACCTGCCCTTTACCCTCGATGAACCACCCAACGTCCTGACCATTACAAGTATTGCAGATGACAGGGATGCATTGGGGACCATTGGCATATACAGGTATACGGAAATCTACCTGCACAGGGAAATTCCGCATAAATCCCTGGGAATTCAGGTGATGCAGAATGTGGCCACCCGATTCAATAACTTTATTAAGGTATCCTATTTTTTCCCGGCTCTGGTTAAATCCGCAACAATGCCTTACCGGGAAATCATCGCGTTTTTCGACCTGTATAACCAGCAGATCATCACGGAACCTGAACCTGAAACGACGTTTATGGGACATATCGGGGTAGTTAATTATATCAGGAAGCTCAGTGTGGATGGAATTACACGGCCGGAAGATTTTCCTGCAGCTATGAAGACTGAAAGGGCCGGAAAAATAATCAACGACTATTTTAAACAACTGAAATCTGATCTTGATGCGACCAATGCGTAATTTAATGGCAGTAACCCTCATGCTGCTAATCCACAGCAACACCCCTTCCCAGGTAAAATTAGCTTATAACGAAAATAAGACGCCCCAGTGGCACGAAATAATCGACATGTACAAAGAGCTGGATCAATCCTATAAGCATGCCAGACTTACGGTTATCGGCGAGACTGATGCGGGCAAACCACTGCACCTGTTTATTATCTCCGGCAACGGTAGCTTTACCCCGGAACGGGCCCATGATGCGGATCAGCGGATCATTTTAATAAACAACGGCATTCATCCGGGTGAGTCAAATGGAATTGATGCCAGCTTAGAATTTGCAGCAGAGCTCCTCGCAGGCAAAAATGAACTGGATGCATTCATGGAGCAAACAGTGATCCTGATCATCCCGGTTTTCAATGTAGGCGGAACGCTGAACAGGAGCCCATATCACAGGGCAAATCAGAACGGGCCGGAAGAACACGGGTTCAGGGGCAATGCCCGGAATCTGGATCTGAACAGGGACTTTGTAAAGATGGATTCAAGGAACGCCCGCTCCCTGGTTCAGACAATACACGCTTGGGATCCCCATATTTTTATCGATACCCACAGCACAAACGGCGCCGATTATCCATACACTATAACTATCATTCCAAGTCACCCCCAGTCGCTTGTAGAACCCCAGTCCTCATTTATGCAGGATGAAATGATGCCGCATCTATTCAATGCCATGGATAATTCACCCTACAAAATGTTTCAGTATGTGAATGAATTCAACAAAAGTCCGGAGTTCGGATTTGAAGGTTTCATTGATTATCCAAGATACCTGGCCGGCTATGCAACCACCTTCCAGATCCTCTCGTTCACCATAGAAACGCACATGTTAAAACCCTACCATGAACGGGTGCTTTCCACCAAATACCTGTTGGAAGAATTTGTGCGTTTTACACACGAACACGGAGATGTAATTACTGAAAATAAATTGGCGGCGATCGGAGCAATACGCCAGCGAAAAGAACATGTGGTGAAATGGAACAACGATACCACAATGTTCGATATGCTTACCTTTAACGGCTATCGTGCCAAAACAAGGAAAAGCAGTGTCACCGGCCTCGATATGATCTGGTACGACCAACATGACCCCTGGACAACCGAAATTCCATTCTATAATTACTTCACACCCGCCACTGTGATCGAACCGCCCGACTATTATTTAATTCCGGGAACCTGGCACGAGGTGATTGAAAGGCTGAAATACAGTCATATTGAGATGGAGCAGTTTAAAAATGATACCTCACTGACCGTGGAATCATATACCATTGAAAACTATCAGACCACCGCTGGCCCTTATAACGGACATTATTGGCATTATGATACTGAAACCAGCAGGGAACATGTTGAAATCAAATTTTATGCTGGCGATTATATTATTCCTGCATCACAGAGGGGCGCCTATTACCTGGCACACACACTTGAACCCCAAGGGTATGACTCCTTCTTCAGCTGGAATTTTTTTGATGAAATACTGGCAAGACAGGAGTATTTTTCCCCGTACCTGTTTGAGGAAAATGCTGAACAACTACTGGAAACCGACCTGGAACTGAGAGCCATGTTCAATGAGAAGAAAAAGAATGACCCTTCCTTCGCATCAAATGGGTATTCCCAGTTACGATGGATTTACGAGCGGTCGCCATGGTCGGAGCCAACCTACCTGAGGTACCCGGTATACAGATTTACGGGAAAGATCAGTTACTGATCTCCTCAACTACGGAATACCCTGTTAACTTTCCTTTCTTATTGAAGGTCTCTGATTTGATCACGCCGTGTTCACTATTGTAATATTCGGATGCAGATGACTGGATCTTCAGAAAACCGATCTTGGTCAACATATCATACGACAATTTCAGACAATCGAAAGTGCCTGCCGGTGTTTCAATTTTTTCCCTGCTATCTACTCTGCGGTTTGACAACGTTGCCTGTACCGTTACCTTTATCGGTGTACCCGTATTTACAGTCACGGTAACTGTCCCATTATTCAGTTCATCACCGGGTGAAGCATTGCGCGGAATGGACAGGTCGTCTGCTTCAATATCGATCTCCATATTTTCGTAAGCAGCCAGCGTAGCGGGATCAATAAATTTCCCCATATCAACAATGACATCCCCGTTTACACACCTGATCTCAAATTCGCTTTCAAAGGAGTACTCTTCATAATCGCTGTACTGCTGATGGAACAGCAGCGAAACCCCGCCTACAATGTTTTTTTTCTCTTTAACAGTTGTAACAGTATTCCCTGTGGGTTTATCCTTTTTATCGTAATGGACCATGGTTGTGGAGGTGCCTTCCTTATAGTCTTTGTATATCTCACAATCCTGGCCGATTGCCGGTGTGATTGCCCCTGTTAAAACGATGACCAGTGCCGTGGTTAAAATTTTTTTCATTGTATTGGTTTTTGATGCAACTAAATTTAATGAATTTTGGTGATACAATCAGGTTACCGGTGATATATCTGTCGGTGAAATGCTTCATTTTGATTACATTTGCTTTGCATAACATAAATCCCTGTTTATCCTTGATGAATCAATTAAGTAAAAAACCTGTACTACTTCTGATCCTGTTGTTCATACTTTCTGCCACAGCAGACGCAACGGAAAGTATTGATGAGTTTCTGAAAAGACTGCCCCTGGAAAATATTAAAATTCTTGAAAGAGAAGCCTTTTACAGTAATATTTACGAGGTACAATTTGAACAACCACTGGATCATGAAAACCCTGCAGCGGGGTCTTTCACCCAGCGCCTGTACATTTCCCATGTAGACGAATCCCAACCAGTTGTGCTGGTCACTGAAGGATATTCTGCAGGTTATTACTATACCAGTGAACCTGCATACATGCTGAAATGCAACCAAATCATCGCGGAGCACAGGTATTTTGGAGAAAGCGTTCCCGATTCAGTGCAATGGCAATACCTGACAACCTACCAGGCAGCCAGCGACCATCACAGGATCATTGCTAATTTCAGGGAATTTTACACCGATCAATGGATCACCACAGGAATTAGCAAGGGGGGTCAGTCTGTGATGTTCCACAGTTATTACTACCCTGATGATGTTGATGCCCGAATTCCTTATGTCGCTCCATTAAATAAAGAGCTGGAAGATACACGGATCTATACATTTCTTGAAAAAGTAGGCCCGAAAGTCTGCAGGCGCCAGATAAAAAAGTTTCAGAAACATTTATTGAAAAACCAGGAGGAACTGCTTCCGGAGTTTAAAACTTTTTCGGATAAAAAGAACTATACCTATAACCAGGTTGGGGGAATTGAAAAGGCATT
>JBBDIE010000131.1:0-2992 GCA_040880545.1 Bacteroidales bacterium
GACAGTGCGCTGATGATCCGGAATATTGAGCGGGTGCCCGTTCGGAAGGATGTTGGACGGGATGTCGGGAATGCTGTTGGGAATGCTTCTGGTATGCAGGCTGTCGGAAAGCAGGCTGGCGGGAGCAGGGCGAACGGGGGTATGGCGAACGGGGGATTGCAATTCAGGAGCGGAGGTGGAATTACAGGGCACAGTGAGGCTGAGTCGGAGTACCGGGAGATGATTGAGAAGGTGTATGTGCCAATTATCAGGGTTTAGGCATATTCTGTATCTGCCTTGGGATAACATTGACAGATTCTAATAAGGTATGTTTAATATTACGAGGTATGTTTAATGTCAATTTCTGTTTGAAATTTAATCTATCACTTCTATCGCAGTTTTTTCTTTCCCGGGGATCGAAAGCCTGGTTTTTTCAAGCGTTTACGAATTCGCATAACTATAAAATAATATGTTCCCATTGTTTGAAGCCATAAAGATCATTGATGGAGTACCACAGCATCCTGACTGGCACCAGGCCAGGATGGATGACTCCTTTCTGCGCTATTTCGGGCGTCCGGGAGCGCCGTTATTGGCGCGTGTGCTGAAGGTACCCGTTGAGTTCAGAAAGGGAATTGTGAAATGCCGGTTTTTGTATGACCGTACCACAACTGCGATGGAGTTTGCAGAATATGTTCCAAAGCGGGTACGTACATTGCAGCTGGTGACCGGCGATCACCTGGAGTATTCGATGAAGTTCACCGACCGTTATGCGCTGGAAGAGTTGCTGAAACAGAAGGGATCTTGTGATGATATTCTTATCGTGCGTAATGGCAGAATAACCGACACATCCTACACCAATATTGTTTTGTTTAACGGCGAACGGTGGGTCACGCCTATTTACCCGCTGCTTGCAGGCACCGGCCGGAACAGGTTGATCAGTGAGGGACGCATTGCCGAGGCAGATATCACAGTGGAGAATCTCCGGTACTACAAATCCTTCAGACTGATCAATGCCATGCTTGGGTTTGACGAGCAGGAGGAGTTGCCGGTGGACCTGATAATGAAAAAATCCTTTTATCTTTGATAGGTATAAACACTTTACTGTGGACGAAAAATCAAAATATTGGCTTGAACTATCAGATTATGATCTTGAAACAGCTTTTGCAATGTTGGATAGCAAAAGATATTTGTATGTTGGATATATGTGTCATCAGACTATCGAGAAAATTTTCAAGGCTTATTTCACAGCTCTATGGTCCGAGACAGCACCTTATTCTCACAGTTTATCCTACTTAGTGGCTGCAAGAAAACTCCATTTTCTGCGTTACGCTTGTCTGAAAACTCGTCATTTACGATTAGTAAACTCCTCATTTTCAGACTTCGCAAGCCTTGAAAATGAAGTCTTCTTACTAGCCACCGGCAAAAAGACTTAGTTTTCTTTCGAGCACTACTTAGCAAAAAAGGGTGAGTTTTATGAGGAATTCACAGAAGACCAAAAAGACTTTATTGATCAGGTTGAGCCCTTAAATATTGAGGCAAGGTATCCATCCCATAAGGATAGATTGTTAAAGGGTCTAACCCATGAAAAATGTAAAGATATTATTGAGCAAACAAAGGAATTGCAGCAATGGATAAAGGAGAAGCTATTATAAAAGTAAGGCAATACAAGGTATTGTTAGGGAAGCATTTTAAGCTTGAGGCCGTTTATCTGTTTGGTTCTTATGCAAAAGAGACAAACATGGAAGACAGTGACATAGATGTGGCGATTGTTGTGAATGATATTCCCGGAGACTTCTTTGCTGTGAACCCGCTTTTATGGAAACTAAGAAGAGAAATTGACGATAGAATTGAACCGATTCTGATTGAAAAAAATAATGATACATTAGGCTTCCTGGATGAGATTAAGAGGAATGGAATTGAAATAGCCTGAATTACAATTAATAATCCATGTTTTAACTGGATATGACGGATAATTCATACCTTTATTACCAGTATAACTTTACCATGAACCTATGCAAAAAAATACTTTTATAATCTTTGTAATCCTGGCTGCTCTGTTAAGTAGTTGCAATCAGAAGCCGGAAGACAACGATGACAGGATCGCCGTGATCCTGGATACCGATGCCAACAATGAGCTGGACGACCAGCATGCCATCGCCTACATGCTGAAGAACCTGGATGTATTCAACCTGTTGGGAATTACGGTAAATACAACATACAATGGAGGGCTTATCCAGCAACATTATGATGAGGCCATGCGGGTATTGACTCTGTTTAATGAACAGGAGAATATCCAGGTAAAGCGCGGGGCGGACAAATCTTTTGCAGAGATCAGGGGAAGCCTTGGGTCCGGGCAGTTCGACGGAGCAGAGGCGGTGAATTTTATCATTCAGCAGGCGGCGCAATTTGAGAATCATGAGCTGGTATTACTGCCTATCGGCAAGCTTACCAACATTGCCCTTGCATTGGAAAAGGAACCTTCCATTGCCAACCGGATCAGGATTGTCTGGCTGGGATCCAATTATCCTGGACCGGGGGAATACAACCTGGAGAATGATACTTCGGCATTATCGTACATTCTGGCCAGCGATGTTCCTTTTGAAATGGTTACGGTGAGCTACGGTCGGGCAACGGGTACCTGGGCCATTCTTGTTTCCCTGGAGGAGATCGAAACGATGATGCCGGGGAAAGGGCCGGTGATAGGTGGCACAATTACCGGGCGCCACGGAGGAGAATTCAATAATTTTGGCGCTTATGCAATTAATTTATTTCAGCATATTGACCTTTATGATGATCCGCCCAGCAGGTCGTTGTATGACCTGGCTGCAGCGGCCATTCTTAAAAATCCAGCGTGGGCAGAATCCAGACTGGTCCGTGGTCCGCGATACGATACAACCGGCTGGGTCGAACATCCCGGCAGTGAACGACAGGTACTACTTTGGGAAAATTTTGAAAGGGACAGCATTGTGGCCGACCTTTTTAATTCACTCGGCAAGTAATTTACCCTGTTCAG
>JBBDIE010000131.1:3092-19465 GCA_040880545.1 Bacteroidales bacterium
CTGTTCAGGCACTGTGACGACTCCAGCTTGTTGTCTCAGGTACCAGAAAAGAGTTGTTTACCCATGCTGTTCTCCGATTATCTTTTGAGCAATGGCATACCCCTGTTTCACACGGTCGGCCATGCCGATACCATCCCTGATATTCCCTGCCAGAATCAATCCGGGGAACTGCGATTCAATTTTCTCTATGGCAACCAGTCTCTCTCCGGTACTCTTTTCATACTGGGGGATCGCATGTTCATACCGGTATATATCCATGAGATCCGGTAAGGTTTCACCTGTATTTAATGTTTCCTGTATCTCCTTCAGGGCCAAATCTCTGATCCTGTCATCCTCCAGTTCAAAATATTCCGGATGCCGCATTCCTCCTATGAATACAGATAAAATGGCTCCCCCTTCAGGAGCCCTTCCCTGAAAAATGGAAGAAGTAAACAGGATTCCCAATGCTTCTCTTTTTTCTCCTGACGGGATGAGACCCCCAAAAGCTTCCAAAGGTAAACCTTGCCACTTCCTGTACGCTGCCACCACCTGGATCACCTTCGCGTAACGGAGATTCTTCAACGTTATGGCATCTTCCGGATCAATGAATTGAATATTTTTAAGCATTGGTACATTTCCTGTGGTGGAAATTAAATAATCTGATTCAATGGAAAATTCTTTGCCTTCCCGACTGAAACTGCATTGGTAACGTTTTTCTGAATAGGTTACCGAGAGCCCGGAAGAACCGGTGTGGATATGTTCACTGCCAATGACCTCTGCGATGGCATCCGTAAGCGACTGCAATCCACCTTTTACTGAGAAGACTTCCCTGGTGACTCGTTTCTCAAGTTCACTTTTTGGTTCTTTTCTTTTTTTCATTGCCCCACCGATGAAGCTGCCGTACGTCTGCTCTAGCCTGTAAAGCTTTGGCAGTGCAAATTGGGTAACCAGCCTCTCCGGATCCCCGGCATAAATGCCTGAAATGAACGGATCCACCGCATATTCCAGATAACTCTTACCCATCCTGCGTTTTACCAGGTGTGCCACTGATTCATACGGATCTGTCCCCCTTTTTCTGAATGGTTCACCCAGGAGCCTGAGTTTGTCTCCAAATGAAAAGAGGGGCGTTCCAATGGCTGAAATCAATCCGGAGGGAAGCGCGTGCCATCTTCCTTTTTTCCATATCCAACGCTGCTTACCCTTCTGATTGGCAAATTCGGGAGTACATCGATCTCCCAGTTCATCAAACAGTTGCACCAGTTCCGGGGTCGAATATACACCAGTATTCGGGCCTGTTTCATAGATGAAATCCTCTTTTTTGACGGTCCTGATCACACCACCAACCCGGGTTTCCTTTTCAATGATTCTTACCCGTTTCCCTTCTTTTACCAGGAAGAAGGCAGTTGTAAGGCCTGTCAACCCAGCACCAATGACGGTAACATCTGCATCCTTTTTTTCCATGGTTATACTGATTTGGAGTATTTGTTAACCTGCTCCTTGTATGCCGGATCAAATGTAGCAGCTATGTTCCTGATGTACATGGAGCCCGCATCCGTGATAACCAGACCATTATCTGTACTTTCTATCAGCCCGTCTTTTTCCAGTTCGACCAGTTCTTTCGGATCGTGTTTAAGCACTTTCTTCAGTTCAGCAGGCGTTATTTCAAAAAAGGAAGCCAGCTGGTTCCAATCCAGAATTTTGTTGCACATCAACCGGGTTATGGTCTCCCTGATAATAATCTGCTCATCGCTGACCCGAAGTCCCTTTTCCACGGGCAACCTGTTATTGTTTATCTCATGTATGTACTTTTCCATGGATTTGGTGTTCTGTACATAAGCCTTTTCAAATTGGCTGATGGAAGTGACCCCGAATGCATATACCTGTCCGGTAGTTTCCCTGGTACAGTACCCCTGGAAATTCCGGTGCAACTGTTTGTTTTGCAAGGCAAGGCTGAGTTCATCATCTTTTTTTACAAAATGGTCAAGGCCAATAGGTTGGTATCCTGCAGAGACCAGGATGTTGTAGCCTGCACCGAACATGGCTGATTTCTCCTCTGGTCCCGGTAATCCTCGTTTTTCAAGTATCTGCTGATGTTTTTTCAGCCAGGGGACATGTGCATAGGAGAAGGTTACCAGCCTGTCGGGCTGTAATCCTGCAGCTTTTTCAATAGTTGAGGAGAAGCTTTTTACGGTTTGTCCCGGTAGTCCGTAAATAAAGTCGAGGTTGATGGCAGCTTTGGGGTTGGCCTTCCTCACATATTCCATGAGTGCGGAGACCGGCATGGCACTTGGTTCCCGGTTTACAAGTTTGAGTACCGTTTCATCGAAGTCCTGTATACCGAAGCTAAACCTGTTAAAGCCGGCGTTATTAAGTGCATCCAGGTATTCGTGATCGAGGTAGGCAGGGTTGGTTTCAATGGCGATTTCAGCATCCGGTGAAAAGGTGAATTTTGACCGGAACAGGTCAATGATCTCCTGCAACATTTCAACAGGGATAGCATTGGGGGTACCTCCCCCGAAATGAAGCTGTGTAACCTTACGCCTGTCATCCAGGTATTTTTCAGTAAGCAGGATCTCCTTTTTAAGTGCTTCCATATACATCTCAACCTCGCTGGTGGTTTTCAGCTTGCAAACGTTGCACCCACAATAGAAGCAGATCTTTTTACAAAAAGGGATATGTACATAGAGGGCAATATGGTCCGGCTTCCAGTTATTTGATTTCCCGATCAGTTCAATCTGTTCAGCTGAGGTAATTTCCTCGTTAAAATAGTTTGCCGGAGGATAGCTGGTATATCTTGGAACCGGTTTATTATATTTTTCAAGTAATCTGTTTTCCATTTTTATCGTTCTTTTTTTTTGGTATGGCATACATTACCACCATCAATGTCAGTATACCCATTAATATCTCTGCACCGAACAATCCCCTGTAGCCGATCATGCCAGCTACTTTCCCGCTCAATATAGCGACAATCATGCTGCCGACATGGGTAATGACGATCTGAATTGTAAAATCTGTTCCTGCTGAACCGGGCCGGACCACGTCCATGGAAGTGGTGTAGATGATGACAGCGGAAGATCCGTATGCAGCCCAAACCAGGCATATTCCTGCATAGATCTGTCCAAGGGACGGGGTACCTGCGGCGATTATCCAGAAGTAGAAAGCCACCATGATATTTATAGTGGCCAGAATGATAATAGCCCGGTTCCGGCCTGTTTTCTTAATGAGAATTCCCGACAGCAGCGCGCTGGCAGTTGCCACCCCTGTACCCACGATTCCAGCCATGAAGCCAATCTGCTTGATATTGTAACCCAGATCCACCAGAAATGGTTTGAGCATGGTCAGAATCCCGATAAATCCTGAGTAGAAAAGGAACAGGAGCAGTATCCGTTTTGGAATACCCGGGACACGGAAGAAGCGGGCAACTTCCGGTATATTGAGTCTGTACCCCCGGCGTTTTTCAATGGTTCGGTTTATTTTATATAAGCGTAATGGTATAAGTGCGAAGAGCACAAAGCCTGCCAGCATGAACAGGAAGACCGACCAGCCAAAGAAACTGTAAGCGATCAGCAGCACTCCGGTACCGATAAGCGCGCCAACAAAGCTTCCTGCTGTTTGCATACTATTTCCAAGGCCACGTTCATCCGGATCAAGGATCAGGATAGAAAACGCATCGGTGGCTATGTCCTGGGTGGCAGAGGCTGTAAATGCCACCACCATTAAAACTACGATTAACTTAAAATCAGTTTCAAGGCTCAGAAAGGCAATACTACAGATCACGACTGCATAAAAGAGCTCTGAGAATACAATCCACTTTTTGAGGTCCTTTGAGGTCCTGGAGTTATTATCGATCATTGGCGCCCAGAGAAACTTGATTATCCAGGGAAGTTTAACCAGCTGTAATAACCCAATGGATTCCAGAGAATAATTCTCCTGTCGCATGATCACAGGAACCACGGTGGAGAAAAAACTCATGGGTACAGATTGTGCAATGTACAAACTAAAGAGGGTGGGGAACTTCGTCCAGTTTTTCGATTCAGCCATCAGAATTCATAATTTAAATTAAAACCGAAACGCAGGGGTTTCCCGGTCTGTACATACTGATTGCCCAATGCCTGGAAATAGAATGATTCATATTCAGCTCCCAGTATATTTTTACCCCAGAATTCAATGTTTATTCCTCCCTTAGCCAACGACATTTTCACATCCACGGTGCCATAGTAATCTGTTGAAAATGAATTCTCCTCGTTCCAGAAAATTTCACCCATACCCCTGTAAAGAAGGTTCAGGCTGATCTTTTCAACCAGGTTGTCATTATTCATCCGGAATGTTTTATTTACCTGGGCGGCAACCGTATGTCGCGGAACATAGGGAATGTAATTTCCACGATAATCGGTGTTGTCATCCACTTTGTGCTCTTTGAAGATGGCATGTGTATAACCATAGGAAACAACTGGTGAGAAACCGGCAAACGGTACACTCTTCATGGTAATCTCACCACCTTTACTCACCGATCTACCGGCATTTTTAAGTAGTGAACCCGGCGCTGGAGTATCATCTTTGTAAAATACCGGTTGATAGATCTGCTGATTTTTCCAGTCGATATAGTATAATGATAAATCGGTATAAATCTTGTTGCTGAACAACGCTGATTTCATACCGATTTCATAATTCCAGCTGAACTCAGGGGCGAAGAAGAGGTCCTCCTCCTTGTAAAAAGTTGAATTGAATCCCCCTGTTTTATATCCTTTGGCTATGACCGCATAAAAACTACTGCGGTGGACAACGTAATTCAGGGCTATTTTAGGAAGCAGTTCCATGTATGCAAGGGTCGGGTATAGGGTATCTTCCAGATGCGTTAAATTGCCTGCAATTTCCCTGTCATATATGTAAGCCAGGATATCTTTTTCAGCATCCAGTCTTACACCGGCGGTTAGTGACAGGTCTTGAACAATTAAGTCATTCAATGTGAATTGATGAAATAGTGCAACTCCGCCAATGGTATGGTCATAATTTTTCAGAACATTCATATTTGCCTGGTATATGCTTACATCTACCTGTTTATCAAAGCGCTGCATAAACCCATAACTGCCAAAGAGCCATTTGAACCGGGTTTCTCCCTTCGACCGGAGGATGAACTCCTGGGAAAGCATGTGCTGGTTCTGGTCCTGCATTACAAAGTAAGCAGAGTCAGGCGTAAAATCCTGGTCAATCTCCTGTAAATCATCGAGGTACTGGTAAGATGTAGTGGACTTCATTTCAACATTTTCTCCCTGGTAGCTAATGACCACAGCATCAGAAAACATGGACCTGGCATAAGAGCTAGGCTGATTGTAGTTAATCTCTTCAGGAATTAAGAGGGAGTCATTCAGCAAAGCATAGGGATAACCTCCCTCAGCACTGTTCTCAAATGAGGCGATGTTTTCAACCGTTAGCCTGTCATTGATCTGCCAGGAGAGTTTATTGCGAAGACCAATGGTGTTGGACCTGTCAACTTTGTCGTTCAGGAAGCTATTAAAATAATACCCCTCTTTATGCCGGTAATTGGCCGATATTGAATATCCGAACGCTTTTCCAATTTTATTGAAGTGTCCCAGGGATCCGCCCAGAACACCATGTGAACCTGTTGTAATTCCTACCCTTGTTCCCTGGTAATTCATGGGTGAACGGGTAACAATATTGATTATCCCGCCCATGGCATTACGGCCATAGAGCGTGCCCTGGGGTCCTTTCAGTATTTCAATTCGTTCAACATTAAAAAAGTCAAAATCGTAAGAGGCTTTTTCAAAGTAAGGGACATTATCAACGTACAAACCTACTGATGGGCTGTTGATACGCGACCCGATACCCCTGATATAGACCGGGGATGTAAGTTTTGAGCCGTAATCGGGCATAAAGAAGCCCGGAGTGAGTGAAGAAATATCGGTGAGCGAATGAACTTCATTTTCGATGATCCTTTTGGAGGAGAACAGCGTAACAGAAGCAGGCATTCTCTTCATCGTCAGATTATCTTTGGAAGCTTTAATTTCTACCTCTTCCAGACTTAATTCAGGGATTTCCATACTGTCGGTCAAGATGATCACCTGCTGAGCTATTCCTGGCAAAATGAACAAATGCAAGAGAAAAAGTATGGCAGTATACTTATATTTCATTACTCGGATTATTTAAAAATGCGAAGATGTCCGTACAGATTACATTGAACCTGTAACCAATGAAGGTCTTAAAAGTTTATTTGTATGGAGTGGAATCAGGTTATTGGTGGAGGTCTTGAAAATAGGGTGCTGAAAAACCACGATCGGGCCAGCGGTATGTTACCTGCAGGGTGAATTACAAAAACGGTTGCATGGGATGGTATATCCGGTTCCTGGCACACCGTTTTAGAATATTGATCATAGTAATATGTATTTTTAATTGATTGTTGTTCACTGTTGTCAGACACTTTCGAGATCACTTTTGCTGCGGAGCCGGATGTGTCTGAATCGAATAGCTGTTCTTCCTGGATAATAGTGTGTATGCCTACATAGACGCCATAAAACATAGCGAGTACGATGTAGGGCAAATACGTGGAAAACAGTCCTATTGAAAACATTTCATTGATTTTCTGATGACAGTTGAAATCAAAAAAAAGCAGATAATCATTCGAATTTCAAAACCTGGCACAAATATAATTACATTCTAAATAAGATATTGAACTAAGTTGCTTATTTTTATCAATCTGGAATCATTACATGGATGGTTTTTCGAAATAGCGAATTCGAAATTGTTATATTTGGACGAATATTCAGAATTTTCCGAACTATTTTGTTTTTGATTTTTGATTTTCATAATATTAACTGATTCTTTTACTATAAAAGAGACTGACCATGGAAAAGCTCGAAATTGCCGGAACAACCAAAACGCCCAATATTCAAATGGATGCAGATAGCGGAATGATGTTGTTTGAAGGCAGATCCAATCCTGAAAATGCGCGGGAATTCTATCAACCTGTTCTGGATTGGTTAGACGAGTATATCAATTATCCTGCAGAAAAAACAGATGTTACAATCAACCTGGAACTGTTTAACACGAGCAGTTCTAAGTATCTTCTGGAGGTTCTGCGGAAAATACGCATTTTGGCAGACAAAGATCATCTTTTCAATGTGAAATGGATGTATGAGGAGGATGACCTGGAGATGCTGGATACCGCGGAAGCTTATGAAATGATGACCGGGTTGCGGTTTGAGAAGATCAGTTATCCCGAAACAGGGTATTGAGACTGACGAGGCAGCATAGGGCTCCACCTTTCTAATTCACAAACAATTACTATTTTTACAAATCTGAATCAATTATTTTATAAAACCTATGCTGGTATTCAAATTTGGTGGTGCCTCAGTTAAAAGTGCTGTTGCTGTAAAAAACATGGCGGATATTTTGAAACGCTACACAGAAAATATAGTTGTAGTTGTTTCGGCCATGGGAAAAACTACCAACGCGATCGAACGGATCATAGAAAGTTTTGTCACCAGTGATCTAAAGGAGTTGAAGAAGGAGTTCAATGAGTTGAAGGATTATCACATGGAGATTCTGAATGAACTATTTGAGGATAAGGGTAACAATGCATTTGTTGATATAAGTGATCTTTTTGAAGAGATGGCCGACAGGTTGGCTGAGGAGCCAACGATGAATTATGACTTTGATTATGACCAGATCATCGGATATGGTGAGATTCTCAGTACGAAAATAATTGCACATTACCTGGAACATGAAGGAATAAGGGCCAGGTGGATCGATGTACGGAAATCTGTCAGGACTGACAGCACTTTCAGGGAGGGGAGAGTAGACTGGGATATTTCGACTGAAATGGTCAGAAAAAATTTTATTTTCGGTAAAGAGCAGTTGCTTATTACACAGGGTTTTCTGGCTTCAAATAAAAACAATCAGACCATTTCTCTGGGAAGAGAAGGTTCCGATTATACAGCAGCGATACTGGCCCATATACTGAAGGCTGATTCAGTGACAATCTGGAAAGATGTACCGGGTGTGTTGAATGCAGATCCAAAATATTTTGATGATACAATTCTCCTGGATAAATTATCTTACCTCGACGCCATTGAACTGGCATACTATGGCACCAGTGTTATTCATCCGAAAACAATTAAACCGCTGCAGAATAAGAATATTAATCTGCATGTGAAATCCTTTTTGAATCCGGAAGCCAACGGAACACTTGTGGGCAACCTGACATACGAAAAGCTGGAACCGTCTTTCATATTCAAAATGGACCAGGTGCTGATACGGATCTCACCACGCGATTTTTCGTTTATTGCTGAAGAAAACCTGGAAAAGATTTATGGAATCCTGCATAAGCACGGGCTGAAGATCAACCTGCAACAGACTTCGGCCATTAGTTTCCAGGTAATTGTAAATTACGACAAGAGAAAGCTACTGAAGGTGGTGGACGAACTGGAAGACTCATTTAAAGTGGCCTATGAAACGGGATTGGAGCTTGTTACCATTCGCTACTTCGATGATGAAACCATCAGGCGAGTGATGATCAACAAAACCTTGTTGCTGGAACAGCGGGGATTATTGAATATTCAGTTGGTAGTAAGAGATAACGAATCATGAACAGGGAAGAAGAAATTTTGTACCGATCAGGTAAATAATTCCACTGAAGCCATTCTTCCCGCCCTGTCGACTGCGGCCACTGTATATTGTTTCCCCTTTTCGATTTCCTTGAATACAAAAGGAGAGTTACTGGTCTGTGGCCGATGGGAAACCTCACCCACTTTTATATCCCCGGAATAGATCACATATTTTTCAATGGGTTCATCTCCGGCAATGGCTGTGTCCCACATCAGTTTATTTTTTTCAAACCTAACATTTCCAGGGGCTGAAAGCGGTTCCTTATCGAGCTGGAAGTAATTTGTGTTCCCTTCCTTTATGTTTTTGGTTTTCTCCTCAATCATTCTTCGGTCAGTTTCATCCAGTGCATCGGGTTTTACCTGAGCCGCATAATAATTCTGGATCAGTTGGCATTTCAGCGGATCATCGTCTATATGTCCGATCCCGATGATCGCTGTATGGATTCCCGGTATGGTAAGTGCGTACTCTACCAGGGGCTTACTTGGAAGCTCCTCTGAACCAACGGTCATGACAACATCGGAGGGTTCGCTGGACCAGTCGGCCTTTTTGGTAAAGAGTGCGCCATCGGCGAATACTTTCATGGCGATTATCCCCAGCCCTTTTTCCCTTGCAACGGGAATTACGTTGTACTGCATATTCAGCTTATGCCGGTCGTTGGGATTGATAGCGATAAGCATTCCGTCGAGTATGTCAAAATTATCACGCCGGATCATCTCCATCATAACCGGAGCTGAACGGTGACCCGAAAATCCAATATGATTTAGCAGTTTTTCCTTGTCCGGGTTTAACTTGGTATGATTTGTCCCGTCCCTGTAATCTTTCAGTGCCACCAGCGCCCCGAAGTTAGCATTTGAATTCAGGGGTGTTTCCAGCCCATGGTAAAGTACATCCACCTCTTCAAAAGTATTGAGACTGTGACAGAGAACCATGTCTACGTAGGAACCTTTTGGGTAAGACCCTTTACCATCACCAAACATCTGAGACAGGGAACGTTTCAGGTCCCCGATCACTCCTTCACTATGATCACCCTGGGTCCAGTTACCTACGCCATCCATTTCGGGAAACCCTTTTTTACCCCAGCGGATGTGTGATTTGGTAGTCAGGAAGATAGATTTCCTCAACTTTTTGTTGTAGAGCGTTTTTCCAGGAACAAGGTTTAGTTTTCTGAATGCTTCCCCATAATGCATCTGGCTTTTTAAATAGAGGTTGGATGTATCGAAATAATTGATGCCGGTTTCAAATGCCTTGAGGATGATTTTTACCGGGTCAACCCCTTCAGGGGTCCACTGTATGGAAGCCTGTCCGCCCAAACCAAGGGTGGTTACGTTGAAATCGATCTTTCCGAATCTGCGTTTCAGGGGAGCGGGAATACTGTCCATGCCAAAAGTGCAGGAGGGTGCGATGGCGATTCCGGCAGCTGCTGCAGCCGACATTTGTAAAAAGCGGCGACGGGGGAGGGTGAATTTAGCTGGGGCCATAGTAGTATATAATTGGTGATTATGCTAAGATAGGAAATAACGGGTTTATAATCAAGGATGAGGGAAGGGAGACGTACATTATCGTACACTTCCTGCCCATATCCGTACTACTTGCATCAACCACTAACTTTTATAATACCCACATCGTCAAATAGATAGTAATGGTGGCACGTTTTCTGAAATATTATTTCAAAATTTATAAATCATGTGGAGGAACTACATCAAAATTACCCTGCGGAACCTATCCCGTAACAAGGCTTTTAATCTTATCAATATAGCAGGGCTGGCCATCGGACTGGCAAGTTCAATATTTATCATCGTGTACATTGTAAACCAGGTAAACTATGACCGGTTCCATGAAAATGGCCGGCAGATCTACCGATTGTACATTGATGGAAAAATGGCAGGACAAGAAGTAAAGGGTGCTTGGAACAGTCCTGTTTATGGCCCCACCTTTTACGAAGAGATCCCGGAAATCACCAATTTCTGCCGGTTTGATTTTGGCGACAACAGGTTGATGTACAGTAATCCGGTGGAAAAGCAGTTGGAGAATCATATCATGTATGCAGATTCAACCTTTTTTGAAGTATTTACCATTCGGTTAATTGAAGGGGATCCTGCTACATGCTTAAAGGAACCCAACAGTATCCTGATCTCGGAGGCGAAACTTCCTGTTTATTTTCCCAATGGAGATGCCTTAGGGAAGGCGATCAGTATGAACGAAGATTCCACACTGTATACAGTAACCGGGATCGTGGAAAATCCTCCCACAGAATCACACTTTTACTATGACTTCATTGCATCCTATTCCACCATGGAGTCAAGTCGCCGGACAAACTGGTTAAGCAACCACATGTACACCTACATAGTGATCGAGGATTCTGCAGATCCATTCCTGGTGGAGGAAAAAGTAAATCTTTCTCTCGTGGAGCACATCCGCCCGATGCTGATGGAGTTCATGGGTATTACCGTGGAGGAATTTGAGGCAGCCGGAAACAGGTATGGAGTAAAATTGCAGCCCTTGTTTGATATTCACCTGAACCCCGATATCTCACTTCCCAATGAAAACGGATTCCGCCCATTGGGTAATAAAAGTTATCTCTATATTTTCGGAGTGATTGCGTTTTTTATTCTGGTGATTGCATCCATCAACTTCATGAACCTTTCCACGGCACGCTCCCTTACCAGGGCTAAGGAGGTTAGTCTCAGGAAAGTAGTAGGGTCAAACAGGAAAGAACTCATCGCTCAATTCCTTGCGGAAAGTGTGGTTTTGAGTATTATTTCCATGATGATCGCTATTCTGCTTGTGGCACTTTTATTGCCCGGATTTAACCAGGTAACAGATCTGGCGCTGGACCTTTCCGATATTTTCAGGTGGTATATGTTCCCGGCATTTATATTCCTGACCATATTTATCGGACTGCTGAGCGGTATTTACCCATCAACAGTACTCGCTTCATTTAAACCGTTACAGGCACTGAAAGGAAAGGCAACCACCAGCAACGGTACAGGCAGGTTAAGAGCGATACTGGTGATTATTCAGTTTACCATATCCATCGTAATAGTTGTGGGTACACTGGTAATTTTCTGGCAGTTCAGGTTTATGTTGAACAAGGATATTGGCTTCAACCAACAGGATATGATTATCGTGGACAGGTTATATCCCCTTGGAAACGACCGGGTGGAGACCTTCAAGGCAGAATTGCTGAAACATAACAGCATCGAAGCTGTCTCCAATTCAACGGCCTATATTGGTAATTCAAATAATAACAACGGGTATAAGATCAAAGGTAAAGATAACGGTGAAACGTTCCTTTTTTCCACGTTTTGGGTTGATTACGACTTTATGGATTGTTACGGACTGGAATTTGCCCTTCCGGGAAGCAGGTATATGTCGAAGGAATTTGGTGCTGATTCTACGGTCTGCATTATAAACGAATCAGCAGTACGTAAATATATGATTGAGGATCCGCTGAATGCAGTAATATTATGGTCCACGGGTCCGGAAAATTTTGTAGAACTGCGGGTAATCGGTGTAATAAAAGATGTGCACTTTAGTTCTGTGAAAGAGGAGATCGCTCCCATGATTGCCATGTTGAAACCCAATGACTGGGGATGGGTAGGATACCTGAATGTAAGGGTAAAAGAGGGTAAGTCACACTTGCAGCCGGCGCTCACTTACATGGAGAATACATGGAACGAATTTACCGAAGAGCAGCCATTCCAGTACATCTATTTGGATGAACATTTCGATACGTTTTATGCCGAGGAGAAGAGAACAGGCATTATCACCTTCATTTTTTCAATCTTGTCCATTTTTATTGCCAGTCTGGGTCTTTTGGGAATGACCCTGTACAATACCCAACGCCGGACCAGGGAAATTGGTATACGGAAGGTAATGGGTGCAACGGAGAAAAATATACTTTCCATGGTTTCAAGAGGTGTGCTGATCTCGCTTATGTTTTCCATCCTGCTGGCCTGGCCCATGGCCTGGTACATGACACGCGACTGGCTCAACGGTTTCCCGTACAACATCGGTTTTCAGCCGTTACTGTTTCTGGTGGCTGCCTTACTGGCCATGGTAATTGCCATGATCACAGTAACGCTGACGGCATTGAAAAGTGCCAGGACCGACCCTGCAATGGCGTTACACTACGAATAAGAAGTGTCTTATTGACAGACTCTAAGGGTTAAAACCTGATCGCATATTTTATCTTGAACCTGGCACCGGCCTCTTCCATCTGGAACCGTTCGAACGGATCACGTGTGATGCTGTTCCATACAAGGAATATTTCACGCCCGGGTTTCAGGATCCATTGGAACCTGGACTGCCAACCCATTTTATCTGACTGGCTGTCGTACTGGATAAAACTGTACAATGTGATGTCCGGGCTAAAGAGCAGGTTCAGGTTGAGACGGTATACATCGGCTGTAAAACTACTTTCCGGTAAAATAATATTGTTTCTGACGATCTCTCCCCCGATATATACCGGAACCATTACCTGGAAGCCAGCTTTCAGGCCGGTCTCTTTCCGTGATCCGTCATAAAAATTTCCAAACCGGTAGTTGACGGATCCCCAGAGTTGTCTCTTTTGTGCCGATTTGATGGAGAAATTATGCCATAGAAATGAATAGCTTCCAGGGTGAATGACATAATTGGAGTACAGTGTAAAGGGAGACTCGAGAAATTCAAAAGTGGAATTGACTTTGTACTGAAACTCTTCGCCAGTCAGGAATCGGAGTTTCAACGGCATGGCGAACCACTCCCTGGTTAACAGTTTATTGTTGAAATTGCTTACGTGGTCCAGTCCTCCTCCGGAAAGAACCTGGAGGATGCCATACATTTCAGGCCGGTACCCTACGGTAATTTCACCATAATACTGTTTTACTCCGGGACGGGGCACAAATCCAATGCCAGCAATAAAGTTTTCCCGGATCTGCATATGTCCAATCCTGAACGACAGATTATCATTTGGATATACAAACTCGGCACCGTATGAAAGGTCCCGGTTAGCGCCTGTTGTTCCCGTAATTTCATTGTCTGTTACTGATTTCAATCCATACATTGAGAATGAAAGGTTTTTATCGCCCCTGAACTGCGAGGTGGCCAGCTTCAGGTCCATTCCCACCACAAGATTAGAGGTATCATACAGTGCATTCCCGAAAGTTGAGATCATTCCAATCTGTGATTGCTTACCCAGATTCCTGGAGATTCGGGTGACAGCGAAATTGCCGTTTTTCCAGCTATCTCTTTCATCGTTCATATACATGGCACCGATGTTCCATTTCCCGGACTGCCCGGTAATTTTTCCTCCGTACCTTACCGGTATAGGTTTCCCATTTGCATCAAGGCCAATTCTCCTGGAGAAGAATGGAATCATCCGGGTGTTCCACCGGTTGTCCTGATCACCGTTGATCCCGAAATTGAAATAGTTTGCCCCGTCCAGGAAGAAATCTCGTTTTTCAGGATAAAAGAGACTGAAGCGTGTAAGATTAATCTCCTGTTGGTCCACCTCTGTCTGCGCAAAATCGGTGTTCAGGGAAATTGCCGCCTTCAGGCTGGAAGTGATATTGTAATAAGCTTCGAAACCGCCATCAAGCACAGGGGAAGGGCCAGGATCGGATTCGTTGAAGTCTATTCCACCCAGTCCATAGGGCACCAGGTCGAGTCCCACTCCCTGGCTTATTCCCTTCAGGCCGGTGAGGATCCCTGCATCGGAAACCTGGAACTTGTGGGTATTGATATTGGCAACCGGCCAATAGACGGTCTCTTCCCTGGATTTTTGATACCTGATGATTTTAAGTCCCCAACTGGTTGCCTCCCTGTCGAAATTCAATGTTTTAAATGGAATGGCAATTTCCGCATCCCAACCCTGGTCATGCATGGTCGCTTTTCCACTCCATAGTCCGTCCCAGGCTTTATTGAACGCAGCACCATTCTCGCTGATGATTGCATCGCCAATGGAACCTCTTGGGCCGATCTGGAACCAGTAGCCGTTACGTTTGTCGAGATATGTATCCAGAATGAGCTGCACCCTGTCATCGTTCGACAGATCCACATCCCTGGCCATCTGCTTCGCGCTGATTTCATCGTACTCCCCGAGACAACGGAATGCAACGTACAAGTTCTCCGAATCATATCCGATATATATTTCAGTTTCAACGGTTGCCGGTATTCCGGGCAGGGGCTCCCGCTGGACAAATTCTGTGATGGGTTGGGTCTGTTGCCAGCATGCTTCATTGATTACCCCATCGATCCGTGGAGGTTCTTCAAAATAAATTGCGCCTGATTCTGCTTGTGCATGGAGCCCGCGATTGATGACGAACAAGGAGAAAATTACAACAATGGAACAGACGAGGGTCCTGGGTTGTTTAATCATTTTTTCAAAATATGTTGAGGAAACGCAAAGATAGGGATGATTGTTCTATAAAGGGGTAATTTTAACCTGAAGTGTGGAAAGTTGAATTACGTTGTGTCCCTGTCATTCATTTAAATTTTATATATTTCGATCGCTAAATCTCTTAAATTCAGAAAATGAAAAATAAATTGGGTTATTGGATAGTCATCGCTGCAGCTGCTCTTTTACAGGTTTCCTGTAATAGTCAGACCGAGCTTCTCTATGTGGGAACATATTCGGAAAGAGGGAGCCAGGGTTTGTACGTTTATGAATATGAACGAAGTGATAATGCTTTTACCCTGGTACAAACCCTGCCTGAGATAAGCGACCCTAATTTCCTGGCAGTGCATCCGGATGGCAAAAAGCTCTACTGTGTAAATACCATGACCGATGAAGAAGGTAACAGGATAGATGGGGTCAGCTCCTTTGGGATCAGTAGTAGCGGACAGTTAACGTTGCTGAACCAAATGCCATCCTATGGCAGGGGTGCCTGTCACATTACACTGGATAAAGAGGGAAAGTATATCTATGTGGCCCATTACGGTTCGGGAAGTATGACCTCGTTTAAGATCAATAATGACGGAACAATCGAAGACACCATTCAGACCATGCAATTTAGCGGGAGCAGCATTACAAGGCGCCAACAGGGTCCACACCTGCATTCCATGCTCTTTGATCCGGGTAACAAATATCTGTATGCAGCGGACCTGGGAACCGATAAGGTGATGATCTTTGATTTTGATCCTGAGACCGGCAACATTGACCCGGCGCCACAACCATGGGTGGAGGTAATTCCCGGTTCAGGACCCAGGCATTTTACCTTTAACCAGGATGGAACAGTGCTATACCTGGCCGAAGAGTTGAGTTCCACCGTTAGTTTATTCCGGGTGAATCCGTTGGATGGTTCGCTTTCCGCGGTACAAACTTTATCAACATTGCCGGAGGGTTTTGAAGGGCAGAGTTCCGTTGCTGATATTCATATGGACAAGGAAGAGCGTATGGTGTTTGTAACCAACAGGGGGCATAACAGCCTTGCTTATTTTTCAGTGTTAGATGATGGTACATTGGAAGCAACAGGGCACCAGCCGGTGCTGGGAGATCATCCCAGAAATTTTATGGTTGACCCGAAGGGGGAATTTGTACTGGTGGCAAACAGGAATACAGATAATATCAACCAGTTCAGATTCGATGTAGATGCCGATTCTTCCTGGCATACAGGTACCACACTGGAGGTTCCTGCACCGGTCTGTCTTAAATGGCTGAATCTTTGACTTTAATTATTAATCATCCCTAACTCCAGCCACTCCACTTAAATAACACACTCTAAGTACTCTAAGTACTCTAAGTACTCCAAGTACTCCAAGTACTCCAAGTACTCCAAGTACTCCAAGTACTC
>JBBDIE010000132.1:0-18877 GCA_040880545.1 Bacteroidales bacterium
AGGCTGAGGCGTAGCGTGCCAGGTTTATCTTTTGCTACGCTATGGGATATTGCTGCTTTCGGACAATAATTTTCCTGGTCGTATAACGATATTTCATCTTTTCATCACATTAACAAGTGAGATTATTAACCACTTAAATTCAAATGATGATGAAAAAACCAGGACAATTAATTTTACTTGCGATGTTGATCATGCCTGTTTCCGGTAGTGGCCAGGGAGGGTTGATCATTTCCGAAATTGCAGATCCGGCGGATGATTTTACCGGCCGGTTTGTGGAACTCTACAATGCAGGAGCCGTGGCCATTGATTTCGGCACCGATGTAATCTACCTCTCACGGCAGAGTAATGGAGGGACAAGCTGGGGCGAGGTGCAACTGAGCGGCACCGTGGAACCCGGCGGGACCTATGTTATCGGGGGAACTGCGTTTGCGGATCTCTATGGTTTTGCACCGGACCTCACCTCCGGGATTCTCACCGGGAACGGTGATGATGCCTATTATCTCTATATGGGCGGGGACCACACGGTCGGAGTACTGTACGATATTTACGGTTCGCCTGATACCGACGGGACAGGCACTGCCTGGGAATACGAAGACGCCAGGGCATACAGGCAGCCTGAAATTACTTCTCCCAACACCACCTGGATGGCTGCCGAGTGGGTGATTGAAACGGCAAATATGGCCGATTGTGATCCGGGAACCCACAACGGATCAGGTACAACGGATCCCCATCCAGGGGATTTTACAATTTCAATAATCAATGACACGGTTGCAGAAGGAAGTCCGGCAGAGGTTCGCGTTGCTGTTTCAGAACTTAGTTTTGCCGACGATATTATCTCCTTCCAGTTTGATCTGAGTTATGATCCCCTGCAATTGGAATATACCAGTCACAACATCAATGGCACCCTGGCTGAAGGAGGTACCATCGAGATAAACAACCAAATGGACGGTTCATTGTCTGTCAGCTATATGAATACAGTTCCACTGACCGGGACAGGGGACCTTGTGCTGCTGGGATTCAATACACTGGCACAGGACACCGCAGAGATCATAATCTCCGATGCCTGGCTGAACAATACCCCGGTATCAAACCTGGTCAACGGATCCGTCCTCATTATGGATTCCGTTCCACCGGTTGCAGCGGTAACCTACAATGACGATGACATACGGTTTGCCGATACACTGCTCATCACTGCAACGTTCAGTAAACCCATGAATGAGGCAAATCCTGTAGTACTCAGTCTTACAGGGGCAGTTACGATTCCGGACCTTGTGATGGAACGGCAGAACGATACCATGTATACTTACAGTTTTCCGGTACCAAAGGCCGATGGTATGGTATCGCTCTCTTTTACCAACGGTACGGACGTGTGGGGCAGTGAATTGAATCCGGTACCTGTTAGCGGCGAATCATTTCTTATAGTAAAGTTCAGTCCCGGTGATGTGGACGACGACGGAAACATCCTGGCATACGATGCAGCCCTGGTACTGCAGCATTCAGTTGGGATCGATCCGCTGCCCGGGATCGATCCGTTACCATGGGAATACTGGCGCGACAGCACAGCGAACGTCGATGGAACTGGTGGTATTACAGCATTTGATGCTGCAAGAATCCTGCAGTATTCTGCAGGGATTATTACCGGTTTTGAGATAGGAGGAAAGAAATCTGCACCGATGGCAGATCTATTTGTTGAAGTTGTAAATGATGAAATTGTATTTACCTCCTCAGGAGAACTTCTTGGGCTGAACGTGAAGGCCATCGACGAAAATGAACTGCTTGCCGCACCTCTCCTCCTGGCCAATAGCTTTACTGCACCCGAAGAACCGGGATTCCTCACAGCAGTCAACAGGATTCGGGGAGAACTCCGGTTCGGCATGTGCAGCGCTTATGCACCTGCTGAAGGAACAGCACTTTTGAAAATCCCCTGTGATGGCAAGGGTTCTGTCACCTTCGAAATGATTATAAACGGGCGCAAAAAACAAGCCGTGGTTGACCTGCTGCTGGGTACGACTGAAGAGGAACCGGAAGAATTTGCAGTTTATCCGAATCCTGCCGGTGATTTTATCCGTATTGATATACCCGGCGACAGTAGAACCAGGGAAGCACGGATGCGTATTTATAACCACACTGGGGCGCTTATGATGGAATCTCTTTTACCTGGTCCCTCTCACGAAATCAGCCTTTCTCCCATAATCACCCCCGGAGTCTATATCCTGGAGCTGACTGGTGAGGGGGGACAGCTCCCTGTCAGGAAAAAACTAATAATACAATAAAAATCATTCTGCTGGAATTCTATTTCGGAACCAGCCTGTTACAAAACGAATCTGTACCCGGGGCTTGATAATTTGCGGCATGGAACCAAATATGCTGCATACATAACAATACCGGATACAGATCGTTTTAATTTCAGGGCCCCTGAGCATAGTGAGGTAAGCGCTCCGGATGACTGATCTGTTATACAATAGTGGCGATTGATTGTCAATCCAGCGGAATATTTATAAATTCAACCTTCCAAATGAGAAGCATTACAATTATATACAGCATCCTGCTCTCATCCTCCGGGTTGTTTAGCCAGGGATACCAGGCCGGGGTGGTGATAGAGAATCTGCCCGACGGGATGGTATACCTCTCTCAATTCCGGGAAACGGAATACAAGGTGATCGATAGTATTGAATCGGTGAACGGATCTTTCTATTTTTACCTGGCCGAACACCAGCCACAGGGAATGTACAGAATGGATTTTCAGGTACCGGCACCTTCACAACATCAGGACGGAGCCCGGTTCATTGAATTTATCTGGGCAGATGAAACATTCCAGGTATTTGGCGATTACAATGATCTGGAAGGAACTGTGCAGTTTGAGAATTCAGAAGAGAACAGGTTATTACAAGATTACAGTGTGTTTGCGGAGCATTACGAAAGGAAGATGAACGCGATCTATCCCATGCTTGACCGGTACCCTGAAGAGGATGATTTCTACCGGGAAGCTGCTACTTATTTTGAAAAAATTCAGGAGGAGCGGGATGCATTTATTATTGATATTGTACAGAATAACCCGCACCTGTATGCCAGCAGAATCATTGATTCCTACCGTACAATTACCATTCCATACAGACTCAAAGGCAAACAGCGGATTGAATTCCTGCAACAACATTTTTTCGATCTGTCTCCCATGGATGACCCGGCACTGATGTATGCGCCCATATATACCCAAAAGATCATCGAGTACCTGAAACTGTTCAGGAACCAGGCCTATACCTTCAGCGAACAGGAGGAGGCATTTATAAGGGCGGTGGATATTATTATGGCCAATGTATCGGGCGATATTGAATTGCGAAAGTTCGTGGTTGAATACCTGTTGGAAGGATTTCATTCGTTCGGGATGGAGGAGGCGCAGATATATATGGTGGATAATTATGTGGATGAAACCTGTACAACGGATTTGGTTGAGCTGACTACCCAGCGTGTGATCGGTTACCGTAAAATGGCAGAAGGACAGATTGCTGAAGATATTCTGATCAGGGGTGCAGATCAGGAGATGATTCGTCTTTCGGAGGTGGATGCTGATTACATCCTGGTTATATTCTGGGCCGCCTATTGTGATCATTGCAGAGAGATAATCCCGGATTTCCGGAAATGGTACCTTGAAGATAAACCGGAGAACCTGGAGATATTTGCCGTATCCATTGATTCGGTGAAATCGGATTGGACGGATTACCTTGCCATGAATGATCTGCCCTGGATCAACACCCATGAGCCCATGGGGTGGGAGGGGAGGAGCGCTTCAGATTACAACGTGTATGCCACGCCCACCATGTTTTTGCTCGACAGGGAACGGAAGATCATCGCCCGGCCATTTAATATGCGGGAACTCAGGAGGAAAATTAGGCAAATGACTGATTAGTGGCAAGCTTGCTCTCTGTGTCCTCTGTGGTTAGAAAAAGGACAATTCACGAGAATACAGCCTCTAACCAGCAACCCTTGATCCCTCCATTGGATATCAGATCACTCCCGCTTACTTCTCTTCAGATTTCTGAAATAGAGTTTTGAGGCTTTAATTACTTTGGGAGAGAGCAGGATCGCAGATATCATGGTTGGGAAAGCCATCATGGCATAGGCCCCGTCGAAAATCCCAACTGTAAAGCCCAGCGTGGCAGCCGCGCCCAGTGGAATTACCATCACGTAGAGCCAGTAATAGGCCTTTGAATATTTCGCTCCGAAAACAAAGGAGAAACATTTGGCTCCGTAGTATGGAAAGGAGAGCATGGTGGAGAGCGCAAAAATGGTTACACAGATGGTGAGCAACAACGACCCGAAACCGGGGATGGCCGTTTCAAACGCCATGGCAGTGAGGGTGATCCCGTCGGCGTCGCCGGTATTCCAGACCCCGGTGATAATCAGAGCCAGGGCAGTGAGCGTACATACAATAATTGTATCCACAATGGGGCCCAGCATGGCCACCAGGCCTTCCCTGACAGGCTCGTTGGTTTTCGCGGCGCCATGTGCCATGGGTGCAGTGCCGATTCCCGCCTCATTGGAGAAGGCCGCTCTCCTCACCCCGGTGATGATCAGTGCCCCTAACGCTCCCCCCAGAACCGAATCAGCGTGGAATGCATCGTGAAAAATCAACTGAAACCCTGGGATTATCTTTTCTGAATTAGAGGCAAGGATGTAGACCACAGCAAGTAAATATAAAACAACCATGACCGGGACCATTCTGCCTGTTACTTTACCTATTCGTTTGATCCCGCCGAAAATCACTACAGAGACGATCATGGCAATGATGATCCCGGTGATCAGATCGGAACCCAGGCCGGTTTGTATATTTGCAGGTACCAGGATCACATCCCTGATCAACTGCGTCATCTGGTTGGCCTGGAACATGGGAGACACACCGATCATCCCCATCACCGAGAAGAATACGGCCAGGGGTCGCCAGTTTTTACCCAGTCCTTCAACAATTACATACATGGGGCCGCCCTGCAGCTCTCCGTTTGAATCTTTTCCCCGGTACATAACGGCCAGGGTACAGGTAAAATATTTCGTTGTTACCCCCAGCAGAGCGCTGATCCACATCCAGAATATGGCCCCGGGTCCGCCATAGACTATGGCCAGTGCCACTCCGCTTACATTGCCCATGCCCACGGTGGCAGCCAGTGCGGTCGATAATGCCTGGTAGTGGTTGATCTGGCCCGGTTCATCGGGATGATCGTATTTGCCCCTCAGAATATTAAGGGAATGGCCAATGTACCTTAGTGGCAGTAGCCTGGAGTACAATAGGAAAAACAGTCCTCCACCCAGCAATAAAACCAGCAGGGGGGTACCCCAGGCAAAATCGCTGAAGCCCACTATTATCTTTTCCGCCAGGCTGGTATCCTCCAAAACAGTGCTCCTTTTAATCCATAATGCCCATTTGCTTCATCAGGAAGCTTGCATTCATATTTTTAGCAATTCCCGGCTGGATCCTGTAATCGAAAGTGAGTTCCAGTTCCTTGATATAGCTCTCAAAGCAGTAATTGACAATCTTTCCCCTGTATTCTCCCGCCATTTCCCCCAGGGCCAGGTCGTGTGTGGCAATAATGCATAGTACATCATGGGCAACTGATTTTTTTATGAGCCCCTTTGACCCCCGCTGCTTGTCTGTTGCGTTGGTGCCTTTCAGAACCTCATCCAGCAGGATCAGCAATTGCTCCCCGGCCATCATCTTGTCAACGATCTTCTTCAGCCGCTTGATCTCTGCAAAAAAGTAGGATTCGTCATCTTTCAGTGAATCTGCCGTGCGCATACTGGAATACAACTGGTATGGCGCGGTTACAAACTCTTTTGCGCATACTGGGCATCCCGCGTAGGCAAGCGCCAGGTTCACACCAATGGACCGGAGGAAGGTAGATTTTCCTGCCATATTTGCTCCGGTGATCACCACCACCCTTTCATCCTTTATCTCCACCGTATTATCCACCCGTTTTGTTTCCGGGATCAACGGGTGACCCAGATCTATGGCCCTGAGCCCGGCATGATCCTTCCTGATCTCCGGGTAACTGTACCCCGGATGGTTGTATGCAAATCCGGCCAGGCTGAACAGAGCATCACTCCTGCCTGCAATTTCAACCCATGCAGCAAGATCGTTCCTGTATTTCCTGTTCCACGCGGCCAGGCTGTGCAACATGTAGAAATCGAACAGTACCAGTGCATTCAATGTTAAGCCAACCATGAAATTCAACCGCTGGTCGAACAGGCTCAGCAAACCTGACAATTTATGTATGGCATCGGATGCATCCTTACACTGCGCATTCATCTCTTTCAAGTCGGTATGGCTGAAATCTTCCTTAGCCAGGATATCAAGTAATAGGGAATAGGTGTGTAGAAAATTGTGCTTTTTGGAGACCTGTTCCTGGAAACGGTTTGTTCTTGAGAAGAAAGGGGATAAAATCGTAAGATTGACCAGGGCCTGCGGAATCAACAATATGAGCATGGAAGGATCCAGGATCCCTGCAAAAATGATCCCTGATGTTACCGCTGTCATAACAATGGCAAGTACTTTTGTCCATTGGTATTTTTCGATGAATACCGGTTGTTTTGACCACCCGATCACATCCTCAAATTCCAGGTCATCTTTCTGCATCAGCCTGGCGTTGGCAGTAAAATGCTGCCGCAGGTTCAGCTTTTCATTCAATTCCCTGATCACCTCCTGCCTGGAATTTATCTTTTCTTCATCCAGGACCGCTTTTGTTAGATAATCTGCCAGCACAGCCGGACCCGGATGTGTGGCAGTTCTGTTGATATACTGGTACAGGGATTTTTCTCCAAACAGGTCCAGGTCTAACGACCAGGGATGGTGAGGATCCATAAATTGCCTCCCCTCATCAAAGGTCGCAAAGTTATTTTCCAGGGCATCCAACTCCTCCTGGTTGATGGCAATCAGTTCAATCAACAACCGCCGTTTATCGTTCCTGTTCTTATGGAAGGCCACAAATACAAAAAAGAGTACAACCATCAATCCTGCAGGTACCAGGAGGATTTCATAACCACTTTTGATGCTTAAAATGATAAAATAAACTGTACCGGCAATTAGCAGCAGCCGAAGGACACTGATAAAAGCCAGCATCCGCTTTTCCCTGCCAAGAAGGTATTCAAATTGCTCTTTTCTTTCTGTATATATTGCTTTTAGTGTGGATCGGGCCATCTGTTCAGGTTTGCCCAAAGATAAAAAAACCCGGGATAAAAGTTCCCGGGTCCTTTTACAAATCGGCGATTTTCATTCAATACCAGGCACATTGCTGTACATGTATATTGAGGAGTGTTATTTCACTGGTATAGACCTCAAAAAATCCTGGTAGATGTGAGCTTATGGATGCATCGATGTAAAAACCTGCCGGCTACCTTCTCATGGGCATTGCCCCGCATTTTCTGTTTTCCGCCCCCAGGACGATGGGAATCCTTACACCAAAAGTGGTGTTCCAGCCTGTCCCATTGTAGCTGATTGTACTTTCGGCCGGTGATTCCGGTATAGAGGTGCTTACATTCATCTGGTCGATGACCGTCAGTCCATGGCTATAGATTACATTGAATGTTACCAGTAAGGGGAAAGGGGTGGGGATATCATACTCCAACCCAATTCCGGCCCTGGCGGTATAGCCGATCCTGGCTGGTCTCGACATCTGGTAATCGAATGTTGCCGTGCCTGTTCCCGTGAGTGTTGAATATTCAAAAGTGCCGTTCCCGTCATCATACAATGGCGCTGTAAAATGGGTCATAACAGAAGCACCGATGGCCGGGACAAGGAAAAGTTTTTTATCATACAGGTCGTAATAGTACCTGAACATCAGGGGGAAATTCAGGAACATGGGGGCAGATTGTTTGAGGTCAAAATCCGATTCATGGTCATACATGATCGACAGGTAACTTCCTGATCGCTGGTAGTAAGCACCAATGTCCAGGCCTGTCTGGCTGTTAAACATGAATCCAAGGTATCCACCTGCAAAGAGGTTGGAATATTTGAATATCCCTTTACCAGAGATGGGAAATGGCCCCACTGCCGGGTTGGAGGTTGAAAATGATCGCCAGTGTGCACCCAGATCACCCCCGAAATAGATATATCTCTGAGACCGGGCAGAAGCGTTTGTTCCCACGGAATTTTCAACACGTCGCCGGATCCGTACATCCAGATTTTCCCAAAGGTTACTGACCGGAATATGTAAATGAAGGGTGGATTGTATCCTGGATCCGTCGGAGGTATAGACCGCCTGGTAGTTGTTACCGTCGGTGGATTGGTAATCTATGGTGGAGTATTTCACCTCACTGAGACCACTGAAATGCGAAAAGCCCAGTGAAAATTGCCAGTTATTGGGGAACCGGTAATCCAGAGAAATTCCTGCTTCAATAAGATGCAGATTATCCTGGTCCGGAGGACTGTCCTGCAGCTCATAAGTGATGGTTTCCCCCGTTTCGCCTGAAACCAGGGAAGATGCATTTTGTAGATTTCCGCCACCGCGTACCATCCCGTATTGGTAGCCAAGCCTGGGTGTCAGGCTCAATAACAGGTCGGGAATCTGGATCCTGTATGAAATTAATGCAGGGATCAGTATCGCCTGGTAGCTATTGAAACCCGCCTGGTGGGGCCTGGAGTCCTTCACATTTATGCCACCGGTATACTGATGAATCCAGACACCGCTGCCTAAGCTGAAATTGGGTGTGATATCCTGCCAGATGGCTACACCTGAAACCATTCCAAAGGTGTTTGCCTGGCTGAACATCTTTCCCTGGTCCTGGACACGGTTGATATCCCAGGCAGTTCCGGTTCCGGGTACGATATAGGTTTTTAGCTGACCTATGGTATTTCCCGACAGAAACAACAGGATAATTGAGATAGTGACGGTTCTGATCATTTTATACAATAACGTAATTTCATAAATCTTATTCTGACAGGTTGTGGATTTAAGTAAAAAATGGTTGTTTTCCTGAATGTTCCCTGTACTAAAAGGTCAGTGAGAAGATGGTCTCCTTGTCCGGGACAGAATTGGCCGTTATTGTGCCGCCGTGCAGTCTGAGAATCTGTCGTGACAAACTCAGACCGATACCTGAACCACTTCTCTTTGTGGTGAAAAATGGGATAAATATTTTGTCAATAACGTCGGGCAGTATCCCCTGTCCGTTGTCACTCACCTGGATCGTTGGGCGCCCGCGTTTATTATAGTATCCCCGGAGGGAGATATGACCATCACTTTTTCCTTCAAGCGCGTGTAACGAGTTCTTGATCAGGTTTATAAGTACCTGGGAAATCATCTGTTCATCAATCTGCAGTTCAATCACATCCGGTTCAATCTGGTAGGTTAACTGAACATCCTGGTTCTCTGTCTCCTTTTTCATCAGGGTTACAACATTTTCAAGGAGATTTTTCATCTCTACCATAGCAAAATTGGGATTGGAGATTTTTGTCAGGTTCCTGTAGGTTTCAACAAAACTCATGAGTCCGGTGCTTCGTTTATTGATAGTTTGCAGGGCCTGCTGGATCTCCTCCACAGATTCATCATCCAGGTAGGGTTTCCCTTCCCGCCTGGATTCGTACTCTTTGATCATCAGATCGATGGTCGAAGCCAGGCTTGAGATAGGGGCGATTGAGTTCATAATTTCATGGGTAAGTACCCTTATGAGCTTTTGCCATGCCTCGGTCTCCTGCCCTTCAAGTACATTCTGAATATTTTTGACAGTGGCAAGCATGATGCTTTTCTCCTTTATCTTGAACTCCGTGGCCTGTATGGCAAGCTGCAGGATATCATCTTCATCCTGGACCTTCACAAGGTGGTTTTCTCCTGGTTGAATTTTCAGGAGTGTATCGCACAGCTCCTTGCTGAGCATACATAAACTACTGATATCTTTTAAAGAATTCACCTGGAAGAGCCTTTTAGCAGCCGGATTGATCATTTCCACCTTGCCATTTCGCTGGTAGGCAAGGATACTTACATCAATATTCTGTACGATGTTCTGAAGGTAATGGAAGTGCTCTTCCCGCTCTGAACGGATCTGCTGAAAATCTTTCATCACATCGTTAAAAGCATCACTCAGCGCTTCAAATGAACTGCCTGCCTCCTTGATGGTAAAGGTTCTGGTGAATTCTGAATATCGAATGGATTCAAGAAAATTGGCCAGTTCCCTGTTGGTACGGTCCACATATCTGATCAAGGACCATACCTGGTAAACCATCGTCCCAATGATCAACACAGGTGTAAATATATATTCGCTGTTCAGCGTAAGAAACAACAACAGGCAGGTGATTGTGAGCAACAATACCCGAATGATAATATTTACCCTGAATTGTTTAAAGATCATGTTTTTCCATTCTTCTGTACAGCGATGTACGGGTTAATCCCAATTGGGTGGCGGCCTGGGTAATGTTTCCCTGGTTTTGTTTCATGACTTTGTTTATCACTGCCTTTTCGATATCGTCCAGGTTGTAGGTATCAAATTCATGATCGGTGATTGATGAGGCACGTTCGGATGATAAAATAAAGTCCTCCGGTCCAAGGCTGGTTCCTTCACACATGATCACTGCGCGTTCAATGGCATGCTGCAGCTCCCTTACATTGCCCGGCCACTGGTACTGGTTCAGTTTTTTCAGGGCTGATGACTGAATATTACGAATGGATTTGCGATACTTTTTACCGTATATCTTCAGAAAATGTTCAGCCAGGATGGGAATGTCACCGGTACGGTCCCGCAGGGGGGGCAGGTGTATCTCCACCGTGTTGATCCTGTACAGCAGGTCCTGCCTGAAATCTCCCTTATTTACATCATCATGGATATTATTGTTAGTTGCACAGATCAACCTGACATCCACTGGTAACGACTTTGCTGCACCTACCCGCACAACTTCACGGCGCTCTATTACCGTGAGTAATTTCGATTGCAGCGGGTAGGAGAGGTTCCCTATCTCATCCAGGAAGAGGGTTCCGCCGGAGGCGATCTCAAACCTGCCCTGTTTCATCTTATGGGCATCGGTAAATGCGCCCTTTTCATGGCCGAAGAGTTCACTCTCGAACAATGTATCCGCAATGGATCCCAGGTCAACGCTGATAAAGACCTCTTGGTTACGCAGGGAATTTCTGTATATTGCCCTGGCAACCAGCTCCTTGCCGGTACCATTTTCCCCCAGAATCAAAATATTGGCATCGGTTGCGGCAACTTTCTTTATGGTTCTGAATACTTCCATCATTTCCACCGAATTGCCTATGAAATCGGTGAATGGCTGATCAAGTACGGCACTGATCTCCTGTTGCTTCATCCGTAGGGATTCGGCCTGCATACGCGAACGCCGCAGGTTGATTGCCGAATTAATGGTAGCCAGGATCTTCTCGTTCTGCCAGGGTTTTAATATAAAATCCGTGGCACCTGCCTTGATCGCTTTCACTGCTTTCTCAGCATCTCCGTATGCTGTGATAAACACCACCACTGCATTCGGATCAATATCAAGAATCTCCTGCAATGCATCAAATCCTTCCTGGCCGCTTATGGCATCCTTGGTGAAATTCATATCCAACAGAATGACATCCCAGGTCTCATTTTTCATCAGTTCAGGGATCCTTTCGGGCCCATTCACGGTCTCAATGATTTCCACATGCTGACGAAGTAATAGTTTCAGTGCGAATAAAATGTCTTCATTGTCGTCAATTGCGAGTATTTTTCCAATTTTTACATCCATTCCAATACAGTATTATGATTTCCGGATTATTCTCTGCAAATTAAATGCCTTATTTATTAAGCAGTTAAAATACAAAGAGTTTTAATTTAATATCAATGTAAATATAATAAAAAGGTGTACGATTCCGAACACTATAAATGCAATATCGAACATATTTATCATTCTTTTTAAACTAATCATTTTATTAATGATTTGATTTTCAAAAAAGTATTTTCTTTGGCACAATAAATGTCTAACTACCCAGAAAAAACGCACAATGGACGGAATGGATCGTAAAATCGAAAAAAAAGGAGGAATAACAAAAAAAACCATCCTGTATGGTTTTATTGCAATTTTGATCCTTTCCCTGACAGGGATCATTATTTTTGGAGATAAAAGTTCAAAGTATAATGTGGATGTTTCAAGACTTACCATCGATGAGGTAGTCCAGGATGTATTCCAGGATTATATTACTGAACAGGGTACCGTACAACCCATCAGAACCATTTTTCTTGATGCAGTAGAAGGCGGCAGGGTCGAAGAGATAGAGATCGAGGCGGGGAACATGGTTAAAAAGGGGGATGTAATCCTTCGCCTGAGCAACAACAATCTCCTGCTGGAAATTACCAACAATGAGGCCCAGGTAGTACGCACCATCAATGAGCTAAGGACGGCGAAGATATCCATGGATCAACAAAAACTGGCCAACAAACAGCAAATACTTCAACTGGAAAACCAGGTAAAGAGGCAGAAACGCATGTTTGAAAACAATATCAGGCTGGCGGAGGAGAACCATATCTCCAGGGAAGAATTCGAACAATCGAAAGAGGAATTCGAAACATCCCGGGCACAACTCAACTTGGTTAAAGAGACCTTTAAAAACGACTCCATATACAGGATGGTTCAGATTAGTTCTCTGGAATCATCTGTCAACAGTATGGAAAAGAGCATGCGGATCATTCGCCGTAGGCTTGAGAACCTGAACCTCAGAGCCCCGGTTGACGGAGAATTGGCTACACTAATACCAGAAATCGGGCAGGTGATCAATTACGGGAACAGGGTTGGGACCATCAACATTCTGGATTCCTACAAATTGCGGGTCGACATAGACGAACACTATATAGCGCGTATACATACAGGTTTACAAGGGGAGTGCGATTTTGCAGGAAATTCATATCCGGCTGAAATTGTTAAGGTATATCCTGAAGTACAAAACGGGAGATTCGGTGTGGATATGATCTTTACGGGTGAGGTTCCTGAGCAGATAAGGATCGGCCAGGCGTCACGCATCCGGTTACAACTGGGTGAATCGAAGCAGGGATTGCTGCTTTCAAAAGGAGGCTTTTATAATAAGACAGGAGGTCAGTGGATTTTTGTGGTAGATCCCTCAGGTGCGTTTGCAGTTAAAAGAGACATTACCATTGGCAGGCAAAACCCGAGGTACTACGAAATTCTGCATGGTCTTGAAGCTGGTGAACAGGTGATTACCTCCAGCTATCAGAACCTGGCCGACCATGATAAGCTTATTTTGAAGCACAATCGTTAATATGAATACCATGAAAAAAATTTATCTCACAGCATTGCTGGTTTCGGTTTTAACGGTTTCAATGATAGCCCAGGACACCGATGCCTGGACTTTAGACGATTGTATCATTCAGGCAATGGAGAACAATATTACCCTGAAACGGCAGGAACTGAGTACCGAACTGGACAGGAAAGACCTTACGCAGAGCAAACTGAATTTACTGCCAAACCTGAACGGACAAGTGGAGCATAACCTGGGTTCAGGACGTGTACTGGACCGGGGGACATATCAATGGCTGAATACCGATGTGAGCCAGGGTGATCTGGGAATGGTCAGTAATGTAACGCTGTTCGGCGGATTAAAGGGATATAATGCCATCAAAATGTCAGAGGCAAATTATAATGTATCCAGGGCCAATCTGAAGGTGATGGAGAATAATCTGCTGTTGCAGGTGATGAACGGTTACCTGGAGCTGCTTCGGCGAACCGAGTTGTATGAAATTGCGGTAGAGAAAGCGCGAATAACTAATCTACAGGTGGAACGCATGAAAAAACTTGTGGAAGTTGGAAATGCGTCAATGGGGGATTTGCTGGAGGTAAGCGCCCAGGCATCAAAGGAGATTTACAATACCACGCAGGCTGGTACATTGATGGAGAGCACGCGACTTTCCCTGGTACAAATACTGAATTTAAACAGCCTGGATTCATTTGAGATCGTCAAGCCTGCTATTTCCGATCCTTCACTTCTGCAAATTCCCGGACTTGCTGAGGTATTTGCCAGTGCAGTTGAAATTTTGCCGATGATTGAAGGTGCAGAGCAACAGATCCATTACCAGGAGAAAAATCTGGCCCACGCCCGGGGATCATTATCTCCTGAACTGTATATCAGGGCGCTGTACTACTCAAACTACAGTGATAAACTGATCAATCCGCGGGAAATCGATCCGTTCAACCCGGTTCTGGAATATCCGGTTGACCAGCAGATACTGGATAACCAGTACAGGCAGGTTTCTGTGGGTTTAAACATACCGGTTTTCAATAAATGGCAGAACCGGACCAATATCAGTAAGGCAAAGATCAACCTGCTTGATGCACAGTATCAGCTCGATGATACAAAACAGCAGTTATTCAAAGCGATCCAGGGGTACCATGCCGATGCCAGGGGTGCATTGGATAATTACGAAGCTGCTGAAAGGTCGTTCGCAAACAGTGAAGAGGCATACAGGTATGCGGAAGAGAAATTCAAAGTGGGAATGGTAACAGTACTTGAGCTGGAAGAAGCAAGAAACAGGCTCTTCGAGACCAGGTCGGAAATGACCACCTCAAAATTTGAATTTGTATTCTACATGAAAATACTGGATTTCTACCAGGGGAAAGCGATTACGTTACAGGAATAATTATCTGGCATAAACCAGTTCACCACCCGAATAGGTTTGCTCAACTTCGATGGAGTGCAGTTTATGCTCTTCTACAGTCATGATATCCTCGTTGGTTACCACAAAGTCAGCCAGTTTTCCTTTCTCCAGGCTTCCTTTGAAATCTTCCTCAAATGCAGCCTTAGCTGCCCAGATGGTCATTGCTTTCAACGCCTCCTCCCTGGAGAGTGCTTCCGATTTGATGAAACCATCCTTCGGAAATCCGTTGTGATCTTTTCTCGACACAGCCGCGTAAAATCCATAGAGTGGGTTAATATGTTCCACCGGGAAGTCGCTGCCGTTGGGGATCCAGCCCATCTGGTCCAGCAGTGTTTTATAACTGTACGCACCCGCCAACCGTTTCCTGCCGATCCGCTCCTCTGCCCAATACATATCGGAGGTGGCATGGGTAGACTGGACAGAGGGTACAACGTTGTATTTACCAAAGAGATGAAAGTCATCGGGATGGATGATCTGGGCATGTTCAATCCGCCAGCGCTTGTCATTGCCCTCATCAAGCAACTTTGAAAATATTTCAAGCATCTTCCTGTTGGCCGCATCACCGATACAGTGAACCGCAACCTGGTAATTGTAATCCAGCGACTTTTTGCAATACTCCTCCAGTAACCCCGGATCGGTAATGAACAACCCCCTGTTGCCCGGATCATCACTGTACGGTTCGATCATTCGTGCCCCCCGTGATCCCAGTGCCCCATCGGCATATATTTTTAGTGTCCCTATGGTGAGCATGTCGTTCTGAACCGGCCCGTTTTCCACATAGGTCTTAAAATTACTCTCTGATGGATCGAGCCAGGCATTGACCCTCATCTTTAACTCCTGGCTCTGCTGAAGCGAGTCTATCAGTTGAATAACTTCCGTGGATAAACCTGCATCCGAAACGGAGGTAAGCCCAACAGCAAAACAGTTCAGGGCCGCTTTTTTTATGCCTGAAATTAATTCCTCCCTCCCTGGTTCCCTTATTATATTACCCACCAGGCCGATGGCATTATCAATGAGTATCCCGCTTGGTTTCCCGTTTTTCAACAGGATATCACCCCCGTCAATTTTTGTACTGGCGGTTATCCCGGCCATTTCCAAAGCCTTTGAGTTGGCCCATCCTGCATGCCCGTCGATCCTGTTAAGCAATACTGGCCTGTCGGGAAATTCCTTGTCAAGGTCGTATCTGTCCGGAAATTCATTGCTTTCCCAGTCATTCTGGTCCCAGCCACGTCCGGTGATCCAGCCATCCGGATTATTTTGCGCGTACATACGGCTCCTTTCAAGGATCTCCTGTACAGATCCTGTCCCCACCAGGTTCACCTGGTTCAGGGAGAGCCCATATCCCACAAAATGACAATGGGCATCGTTCCAGCCGGGATAGACAAACTGGTTTTTAAATGATACCACTGAATCCGCCTTATATTTTTTTTCCATGTCGGCGGAGCTCCCGCGATCATGTATTCTTCCATTCTTGACGACAAAGGCCTCCACAACTGAAAAAGTGGCATCCACTGTATAAACAGTGGCGTCTTTTACCATGATATCAACTTGTTCTTTGTTCATCTGGCATCCGGTAATTATTATTAAACTTAGTAGGGCAATTTTTCGGATCATCGCTTGCGTTTTTGTAAAAGTAATTATTCTTTGGAATTTTCCGCTCCACACACTGCACGCATCCTGCTACTCCTTCCTTCTTTTTTTTATTTACTTTTGTACCGCATGAAAAATATGAAGAAATACCTGGTGGATCCGGTTTTTGAAATTATTTCCGGGATAGCCGATGAAAGCCGCGCTGAAACCTATGTTATCGGTGGCTTTGTGAGGGATCTGCTGCTTGGGGGATCGCCGGGTGAGGCCAAAGATATCGATGTGCTGGTTGTTGGCAGTGGCATAACCATGGCCTCCAGGGTGAAAAAGCAACTGGGAAGAAGGGCGAGCCTTACTGTATTTAAGAATTTTGGTACCGCCATGATCCGTTACGGGGAGCTGGAGATTGAGTTCGTTGGTGCAAGAAAGGAGTCGTACCGTATGGATTCCAGGAAGCCGATCGTGGAGAACGGATCGTTGGAGGATGATCAGTTGCGCAGGGATTTTACGATCAATGCACTGGCTGTTTCCCTGAATAAAGGAAGTTACGGAGAGTTGCTGGATCCGTTTAACGGTCTGGAGGACCTTGCAAAAAGGATCATCAGGACGCCCAGGAATCCGGAGTCTACATTCTCGGATGATCCGCTGAGAATGTTGCGGGGAATCAGATTTGCCACCCGGCTGGGATTCGATATAGATGATGAAACGTTTGAAGCTATCGGCAGGACCAGGGAGAGGATCAGTATCGTTTCCCAGGAACGCATCACCGATGAGTTGAATAAGATCATCATGACAGAACAACCGGGCAGGGGGTTCCTTTTGCTGGACAGATGCGGACTTCTTGAACTGGTGCTTCCGGAATTACATAATCTGAAAGGCACCGAGGTGGTGAATGGGATCGGACACAAGGATAATTTCCTCCATACACTGGAGGTACTGGACAATTTGTCGCGCAAAAGTGATGATCAATGGTTACGTTGGGCAGCAATATTGCACGATGTGGCCAAACCTGTTACCAAAAAATTTGAGACTGGAATTGGCTGGACGTTCCACGCACACGATTTCATCGGGGCCAAATTGATCCCGTCCATCTTTAAACGATTGCGACTTCCCTTGAACGACAGGATGAAGTATGTGCAGAAACTTGTGAAGCTACACCTCCGCCCCATCGTCCTTTCGCAGGAAATAGTAACCGATTCGGCGGTTCGACGACTGATGTTCGATGCCGGGGAGGAGATTGATGACCTGATGACTTTGTGCGAGGCAGATATTACCTCTAAAAATGAACGGACCGTAAAGAAACACCTGGCAAATTTTGCCATCGTTCGCCAGAAGATCATGGAGATTGAAGAGAAGGACCATATACGGAATTTTCAGCCTCCCGTTTCAGGAAATGACATCCAGCACATTTTTAATATCGCGCCCTGTCGTGAGATTGGAATTCTGAAAAATGCGATCAAGGATGCGATCCTCGATGGTGTGATCCCCAATGAGTTCGGGCCGGCCTACCAGATGGTGCTGGAAAAAGGGAAGGAGATGGGTTTACAGCAGGTCAATGCCCTTGATCTCTCCCTTGATCAACATGGAGAAGCAAGGGAAGATGATCACTGATCCCCCCGCTGTATGCAAATCCACGGTAAGTTCTGTACGGTCGCATGCCGGTCTCTTTTTCGTCCTCTTCAAGGAAAAAAGCGAGATCGGGAATTTCTGCCCTGCAATTGCCTGCCTTCAGTTTTCCCCCGATAAACAGGTGGTCCAGCGAATCCCATCTGCCCTGGTATTTGTAGGTACTCTTTCCGGAGGCGGGAACAATTTGTTGCAGCCTTCCACTATTCAGTAGCATTCGAAGTGGTTTCGAGCCGGAAACATCATTGAAATCACCACCCGCCACAATATGTAACCCCGGTTGCGATGTGATGGCCGAATCTATAAACCGCCCCAGGATCCGGGCCTGCATGACCCGTTTCGGCTCAGTCTCCATGGCTCCTCCATATTTGGAGGTCCAATGGTTGGCCGCCACAAGCACGGTATCCTGTTCCAACAGAAATTTTGCCGTCAATATCTCTCTTGTCTTTACTGGGTTTCCCTGGCTGTCACTGATAGTGATCCAGGTGGTATCCAGGCAGACAGCCCTGTCCTCCCTATACAGGATGGCAACATCGATTCCCCTGAAATCGGGACCATCGCGGTGCAGGTAGCGGTAATTGAATTTCACCAGGAAGGGGTGCCGGGTCAGATCCTTCAGTACTGCGGCATTTTCAACTTCACTTAAACAGATCACCTCCGGGGGATCCCAGCCATTGGCAGCCAGGATCACCTGGCAAATACCGGTGAGCTTTTTATTGTAGCGGTAGAATGTCCATCTTCGATTCCCATCTGGTGTGAAATCATCGTCTGCTACATCCGGATCGTTTGATGGATGGAACAAATTCTCCACGTTGTAAAACATGATACAGTGCCGATGACCCGGAGATTGTGGCAAGGCTGAGCTTACATGTAACAGGAAAATCCCTGTCAGGATGTAAAGTTTATAGTTCATAATCAAATAGCTATTAATTAGTGGCTGTCCATAATGTCCGTTTGCTGCGTTACGCTCGTAGCATCTCACCCCCTGGCCACGTAGGCTAATCTTTATACACATCTTTTAGCGAATAGAATTTATAGTCTTTCGGATGTG
>JBBDIE010000133.1:0-18798 GCA_040880545.1 Bacteroidales bacterium
GTAAACCCTGACCTCCTCCTCAACAACTATGGTCCAGTCTCCGCTTGTCTCACTCCAGTTCCTCTGCTCCGTATATACCGGATTGCTTGCGGAACGGGTCTCCGGAAAGGGAAGATTCGCCGGAGCAATTTCATCCGGAATTTCTTTTGAAACGGATTTCAGTTTATTGCTGCCTGACAATCCCTTTCTTGCGTAGATGTAAAGGTATATATCAACATAGGTATCCGCTCCATTTAACCCTTCCTGAAAGACGCCTCCCATGGACCCGGAATTCTGCAGCAGGGTGTAATTCCCGATGTAGGAATAGAGGTACACAGAATCTTCCGATTTATAACTGTAATCGTACGTGCCCGGATAAGATTCGTAATACTTACCCTTTTCAATATCTAATGAATCGGGAACATCCGGATTATCATCTGCATAATGGTGAACACCGTAATTCTCGTTGTAATATTCCCAGTCAACAGAAATATAACAATAGCCCGGATCACCGGTAACACCGCATGATCCGGCCATCAGACCAATAGCCGTAATCAGTAAGATAATTTTAAATGTTTTCATCGCTTCACTCCGGGGTACTTATGCGTACCGAAAGATTAATATCAGATCAGTATTCTACCTCTTCTCTGAAAATTCTATGCAAATATCAAGCCACTTTTTTCTTATGCAAATCTTTTAAAAAATAATGTATCTTTCCTTCCTGTTAACCCTAAATGATGTAACACATGAAGCGATTTGTCTTCGCCATTCTGATCTTTGGATTTCTCTTTACAAGTCAGTTTATAATTCAGGCCCATGCAGACAACAGTGTCACAGAAACGGTGACAACAGAAGATGTTACAACCTCTGCACAGCCAAGTCAATCCGCACAACATATACAAGAACGTGCCCTTGCAACATCCGTCCAAAATGAGGACCACGAAAGTCAGGGCACAGGCCACGGTGCAGATATGTCGCCGCTCTTTTTTATCATCATCGCGTTGCTCATGGGGGCTGCCATTCGCCACCTGTTGAGAAAAAGCTCCATACCGTTCACCGTATGGCTGCTGATCATCGGCCTTATCTTCGGTGTCATGAAACGTATCGGCTGGTTCAGCATCACGCATGTCGGTAGTCTGACACTGGATTTCAGCCTGCTCGAAAGTGCTTTCAACTGGGCAGGGAATATCGACCCCCACATTATCATGTATGTCTTTCTTCCCACCCTGATCTTCGAAGCCGCCTTTGCCATGGATGTGCATACCTTCAGAAAAAGCGCCGTGAATGCCTCCCTGCTGGCCATACCCGGGATCATCATTGCCATGTTCCTCACGGCATTTATCGTACTGGGAATCGACCGTATTGGATTGGGTCTGCACGGCTGGGGCTGGGCATACGCACTGATGTTCGGTGCAGTGGCCAGTGCAACGGACCCGGTGGCGGTGGTTGCCCTGCTAAAGGAACTGGGGGCCAGCAAAAAACTGGGGACCCTCATCGAAGGAGAATCGATGCTGAACGACGGAACGGCCATTGTCCTGTTCATGCTCTTTTTCACCATGGTAAGCGGCGGTGGTGAAGATGTCTCTCCCGTTGGAGAATTCCTGAAAGTAGCCGTGGGAGGTATCCTGGTTGGGCTGATCATCGGGACGTTTGCTATTCGCTGGGTTCGCAGGGTCTTCAATGATGCACTGGTGGAGATCAGTGTGATCGTGGCAGCGGCCTATCTCACTTTCTTTATCTGTGAATATTTTTTCCGCGTTTCAGGCGTGCTGGGACTGGTGGCCCTGGGCCTTGCCATGGCAAGTATCGGGAAAACACGGATCAGCCCGGAGGTGGAACACTTCCTGCATGAATTCTGGGAGCTCTTTGCCTTTATTGCCAATACCCTGATTTTTATAATTGTGGGTGTGGTTATAGCCGAACATTCAGCCATCACCGGCCGGAATTTATTGATCCTGCTGATCCTTTACGTGGGTGTACATATAATCAGAGCACTTGTGATCCTGCTGTTTTACCCCATCATGCGAAAGGCCGGATACGGGTTACCAAAAAGAGATGCTGTGATTGTCTGGTACGGGGCATTACGGGGAGCTGTGGGACTTGCACTGGCGCTCATTGTGGCAGGGGAAAGTTTGATTCCGGAAGAGATCAGGGGCCAGTTCCTCTTTCTCACAGCCGGACTGGTAACGCTCACACTCCTGGTTAATGCAACAACCATCAAACCGCTGGTGAAAAAACTGGGACTTACCAAAATATCACCCGCCAAACGACTGATCCAGTTGAATGCCAACAGGTACCTCTATAACAGTTCTGTCAATGCCATGGAGAAGACAAAAAGCGACCGGTACCTGGGCAGGGCAAACTGGAGTGCCGTGGAGGAATATCTGCCGCCAAAAATAGATGAGAATGAAGGTGCAGAGATTAAAATCGATACCATCGCTGAATACAGGAGAAGGATCCTGGAAAAAGAAAAGAGCAGCTACTGGCACCAGTTCAAAGATGGATTGCTGGGCCCCACCGCCGTGATGAGCCTCTCGGAAACTATTCAGAAAATCCTGGATGAGGGGGGAATGATACCGCTCTCACAACGAAAGGACCTGGAAGAAAACTGGAAAACCGGCAAATGGCTGGACGTTATGCAACGGATCCCATTTCTCTCCAACATTTCCCGCTATTTTTTCTTTGAAAAGATCTCTGTGAGCTACGACAGCGCCAGGGGCTTTGTACAAGCACAGGAGGATGCGCTGAAACTGATCGAACGGATGGTCAGGGGTCTGGAGGCTGAAAGTGTTGAAAGCAAACAGAAAGACGGGGAAATCCTGGAACAACTGGAAGAGGAGATTACCGAAAACAGGATGCTTGGCCAGACTTTCCTTCGAAATCTCAGGAAAAACTACCCCGAAATCTATACCGCGGTTGCCACACGTCAGGCCATACGTACACTACTGAACTATGAAAAATACACCGTGGAGCGAATGCAGAAGAATGGGCAGTTGGAAAGCAACGAAGCCCATAAACTGATTGATGAGATTGAAGAGCGAATGAAACGACTGATGAATTCCCCCCCGGTTATACATCAGCCGGAAGCCGAAAACCTGCTGAAGGCCTCCGCACTCTTCAGGGACCTGGACCTCCAAATCATGGAAGAGATGATTCCTAAATTCCAGACCCGTATCTATTCAGTCGGTGACCGGTTTATTAAAGAAAATACCCACAGCGACGGACTCTATTTCGTTGCCAGAGGTACTGTCCGGGTTTCCATTAATAAACATGATATCGATATTCTCGGTACAGGCACCTTCCTTGGAGAAATAGCCAGCCTTACCGGTTCACGTACAGCGGATGTATTTGCCGAATCACCTGTAACGGTTTTCTTTCTCCCGATCAGGGACCTGAATAAGCTGGTAAGTAAATATCCACTGCTGGCAGAACGAATCTGGAATATCGGCGGAGGAAGGCTCGCGGAAAATATACTGAGCAAAACCGACCCCTATAGCCAATGGAAACAGGACCAGATCAAATCGCTTGTTAATAAGGGCCGGGTGATCCTCACTGAAGCACTGGAAGAAGATGATGTCAAAGACAAGGTGGTTGTTCTGCTGAATGGGACAGCGAAGGACAAGGCGAAGAAAAATGAACTGAAAGCACCTGCTGTACTCGATCATTCAGATTATACTTTCGGGAAAGAGGTACGACTGTTCGTCTGCTGATGCCGATCCCTCCTGAACAGGAAACAGGTAAACCGGTGTTGGAAGGAAAAACAATTCAACTATAACTTACGTTGATCAACTTATTTTTCAGTAGATCAACTATTTTAGCAGTTGGGACCCTTTAGCTAAGGACCTGCTGTTCGATCAGTTCCACCAGTATATGGATCACCTTGATATGCACCTCCTGTACGCGGTCGCTGTATTTACCTCCATCCACACGAATCTCCACATCTGCCAGCTTTGCCAGAAGCCCCCCGCTCTTCCCCGTGAGGGCAACCACCTTCATCCCTTTCTCCAATGCAGCCTCAGCTGCTTTAATTACATTGGCCGAATTTCCGCTGGTACTGATCACCAGCAACACATCACCACTGTTCCCTGTCCCTTCAATGAACCTGGAAAAAACCTGGTCGAAACCATAGTCATTGCCCACGCATGTTATGTGGGAAGGGTCCGAAATACTGATGGCAGGAAGGGCCGGACGATCATGCTTGAACCTGCCCGTCAGCTCCTCCGCAAAATGCATGGCATCGCACATGGATCCACCGTTTCCGCAGGAAATAATCTTTCCGCCGTCATTGATCGAACCGCCCAATATTTTAGCGGCTGTTTCTATACTTTCCAGGTTACCCGGTTCGCTAACAAACTTTTCAAGCGCTCCGGCAGCCTCCCTGAGTTGTTGTGCAATAAGTTCCTTCATCCAATAGGTATTTCCTCCAAAAGTACATAATCCTGATCAATCACAAATATTTTCACCCCCACCCATGGCGATTTACTTGCAGGAATATCATAAAACATCAACCATTTTTCTTTGCCTGCATCCCATGCTGTTCCTCTGTAAAAATAAATACCCATTCAAAAAAATTGGTACCTTTACAGCGTAAAGCAGCAAAAATGGGATTACCACGATTTTTCAAAGTTAAGGAACCCAACCGTTTCAATTATACACCTTTGTATTGGGATCCTGAAAAGGAGCAACGGGAGGAGAGGGTCCGGAGGATCAAGGCGGAACTCGGACAGGAGGTGAAATTCAACAGGCAGGCTTCTACCATTAAACGGGGGTCGTTCCGGCAATATAACTCCAGTAACCGCAGGAAAGCAAGTCGTGGATCAAACCTTCGTCTGGTTGTCATTGCTGCTGCATTAATGATTCTCGCCTATATATTGTTTTACAGGTAAATGTCAGACATAATTCAATTATTGCCCGATTCCGTAGCGAACCAGATCGCTGCAGGAGAAGTTATTCAGAGACCGGCCTCGGTAGTGAAGGAACTGGTGGAAAATGCCATTGATGCAGGAGCAGGTTCCATCACCGTGCGTGTAAAGGATGCGGGAAAAACCTATATTCAGATTATAGATAACGGCACCGGCATGACAGATAACGATGCCCGGTTATGCTTTGAACGACATGCCACCTCGAAAATTACCAGTGCCAATGACCTGTTTGCCATTCGCACCATGGGTTTTCGCGGAGAAGCGCTGGCTTCCATTGCCGCCATTGCTGAAGTTTCATTAAAAAGTAAAACCTCCTCCGGCGAACTGGGTACCCATATCAGGATCAGTGGATCAAAAATCGAATCTCAGGAGCAGGACAATATGCCTGGCGGAACCAATATCACTGTCAGGAACCTCTTCTACAACGTACCTGCCAGGAGAAAATTCCTGAAAACTGATCAGACAGAACTCAGGCATATTATCACCGAATTCAACCATGCCGCGCTGGCCTATCCCGATGTGGAGTTCCAGCTGATTCATAACAGTACACAAATATATAACCTGCCAAAAGGTAATCTGAAGTCAAGACTGGCAGGTATTTTCGGCAAGCAAATTCAACAAAACCTGATTACCCTGGATACAGAGACAAGTATTGTCAGAATTACCGGTTTTATAGGTAAACCCGAATTTGCCAGGAAAACTTACGGGGAGCAGTTCCTGTTTGTAAATCAGCGTTACATGCGGCACCCGTATTTTCATAAAGCCATTATGAAAGCGTACGAGGAGATCCTGCCTTCGGATCATATTCCTGGTTATTTTCTCTTTTTTGAAACCGATCCCTCCACCATCGATATCAACATCCACCCCACGAAGACGGAGATCAAATTTGAAGATGAGCGCTCCATCTGGCAGATTTTGCTGGCGGCCACGAAAGAGGCCATAGGAAAACACAACCTTTCCCCCACGCTGGATTTCACCAGGGAAGGGGTCATTGATATTCCGGTAATGAATAAGGACCGGGATATATTGCCGCCACAGGAAAATATTAACCGGCAGTTCAACCCCTTCGATGATGAACAGCAACAGGAGCATAGAGGGAACAAACCAAACCGCTCCGCATACCAGGACTGGCAGAAACTCTACGATACCCGGAATAACCAGGACCTGTCGCCCGGTCTTGGATTTTCTGAAACCAGTGAAAAAGAGAACCTGGCTGAGTCCAGGTATATGCAACTAAAAGGAAAGTATATCCTCACATCGGTAAAATCGGGACTGATGCTGATTGATCAGCGAAGGGCACATGAGCGTATCCTCTATGAACAAAACCTGGAAACCCTGCGGAAAGATTCAGTTATCGCACAGAATACACTTTTTCCGGAAACCGTTGAATTAAACAGCAGCGACTACAGCCTGTGCCTTGAACTTACGGGAGAGATGGCAAAACTTGGTTTTGAAATTCGTGATTTTGGACAAAATAGCGTGATTGTGCACAGTATTCCTGCCAATACGGCCATTCATGACATCAGGTCGGTTATTGAGACTTTGCTGGAACAATACAAAAATTTCCAGTCGGCCCTGAAGCTTGACCAGCATGAAAAACTGGCCAGATCCACAGCTGTCGCATCCGCTGTTCCATACGGTAAATCTCTTGGGATTAAAGAGATGCAGGAACTGGTGGACCAGCTCTTTGCATGCACCAATCCAAACACCACTCCAGGGGGGAAAACGATACTGAATATCATAAAACTTGAAGATATCGAGAAACATCTTGCATGATTTTTGTTACTATTGGTAACCAACATTAATTTTATACAATGAGCGGATTTAATTTTGGAAGAGCAGGAGGCACCCCACCGGTGGTTAAGAACCTGATTGTCATTAATATAATCATGTTTGTGGCGATGCTGGCCTTTAGTCAGCTGTTTCGGATAGAACTAAACAGGATCCTGGGAATGTACTACATTGGCTCTCCTTTGTTCAAACCATGGCAAATTGTCACACACATGTTCATGCACGGAGGGTTCATGCACATCTTATTTAATATGTGGGCCCTCTGGATCTTTGGTAAGACGCTCGAAAGTGTCTGGGGTGGTAAACGGTTCCTGATCTATTACCTGGTTACGGGACTCGGAGCCGTATTTTTCCACCAACTGGTCATGTATATCGAACTGGCCCCGCAGATTGCTGATTTTAAGGCCACCTACAATGTAGATGTTCTAACTGTGGAACGACTGAACCATGCAATGAATTCAGGCAGCCAGTTCCATGGTCTGATCAGGGGCCTGGTTACCCCTACCGTGGGTGCTTCCGGTGCGGTATTCGGAATCCTGCTGGCATTTGGAATGTTATTTCCCAATACCCCGTTGTTTATCATTCCGTTCCCATTCCCCATCAAGGCAAAATGGCTGGTTATCGGATACGGGGCCCTGGAACTCTACCTGGGTGTTACCCAACCGGGAAGCAATATAGCTCACTTTGCGCATCTTGGGGGTATGGTTTTCGGTTTTATCCTGATCAAATACTGGCACAAAACGAACAATAAATTTTATTAAATCCAATTCACCGGATGACCATACTGGAAGAGATCAAAAATTCGTACAAGCAGGGATCTGTGCTGCATAAGCTCATTTACATCAATGTGGCCGTTTTCCTCGCGCTGCATATTGGGGTCATCTTCCTGGTACTGGCAAACCAGATCGATCGCGACCAAAGTATTAATGAGATACTGCTATACCTGGCGGTACCCTCCGACCTGCCAACACTCATGCGGAAACCCTGGACGATTATTACCTATATGTTTACCCACGGGTTTCTATATCATATCATTTTTAACCTGTTGATCCTTTACTGGTTTGGCCGGTTTTTTATTGAAGAATTCGGAGTAAAAAAGGTACTGGGAGTATATATCCTGGGCGGACTCGCAGGCGCATTGCTCTATGTCGGTTTCTACAATATATTCCCGTTCTTTGAAGAGGTCAGGGAATATTCCATCGCCACCGGGGCATCTGCGTCCGTCATGGCCATCGTAATCGCAGTAGCCACCCTGGTGCCCAATCGGCAGATGCATATTGTGCTCGTCGGACCGGTAAAGATCATCTATATTGCCCTGATCCTGTTTGTTACCTCCACAATTCTTGATTTTACTGACAATACTGGCGGGAAGATCGCCCATATCGGTGGCGCCCTCACAGGATTCCTGTTTGCCAGCTATTTCAGAAAGGGGCATGACATTACCCGGGGGTTCGACCGGTTCATCGAAAACTTCCTTGCACTGTTCAAACGCAGTAAAAATATGAAAGTCACATACAAAAAGCCGGCTGATGACTACCAATATAAAAAGCAAGAAGCAGCTGAACAAGCTGAAGTAGATAAAATACTGGATAAGATCTCCAAAGGAGGATATGATTCGCTTACCAAAGAGGAGAAGGAAAAGCTGTTTAACATGAAAAGGTAAAGGCTGGCTCTCCCGGAATCCGGGTATGTGGTTTTAACAAGTTGTTTTGTGAGAAAACTGACAAGAAAAATAATTATCATTGCCAATTTCCTGGTTGCGGTTTTGCTGCTGCTATCCTATACTGCGCCCTTTATTAACCCTGCAAAAATTCTTCTCCCTGCTTTTCTCGGACTTGCGTACCCATACCTTCTGCTGGCTAATTTTATCTTTTTCATATACTTTACCATCCGGCTCAGAAGAGAACTGCTCATCTCCCTGGCAGCCATTTTAATCGGATGGGGACACCTTATGAATTTTATTCCCATGAACTTCGCCGCCAGGAATGAACAACACGACACGGAACAAAAGGAAGAATTCAGGGTCATGTCCTATAATGTAAGGACCTTCGATCAGTTCAACTGGAGCAACGAAGAAGATTATATTGAAGGCATCTATCAGCTGATTGCGGATGAATCTCCCGACATCCTCTGTATCCAGGAATTTTACACGGTGAACAGACCCGGGATGCGGGAATCAGATGTCCGGCGGAGTCTCTCTGATCATCCCCACTTTTCCATCTACTACAGCCTTAGAAACCAAACCGGAGGTGACTTCGGAATTGCCACATTCAGTAAATACCCCATTATAAAAACCAGCAGGATTCCCTTCGATAACTCCCTGAACCATGCCGTATATACCGACATAAACCTCGGTAAGGATACAATCAGGGTCTTCAATATTCACCTTCAATCTATCCGGTTCGTGGAACGGAATTACAGTTTTATCGACACCCTGTCACTGAAATATTCCAACAAACAACTCGCCGAATTCAGGGACATCGGCATGAGGCTTCGGGACGCTTTTGTCAGACGGGCAGAACAGTCGAACATTATTTACAATTATATTCAGGAATCGCCCTACCCCGTCATTGTCGTGGGTGATTTTAACGATACCCCGGTATCATATGCCTATCGCAAAATTCAAAAAGGATTATTTGATGCTTTTCGTGAATCAGGCAGGGGCTTTGGAAATACCTACGCAGGGGATCTCCCCTCTTACCGCATCGACTTCATTCTCTACAGCAAACCCCTGGAGTCGGTAAAATTCACCAGGTTGAAATCAAAATATTCTGACCATTATCCAATTTCTGCATCATTTCAGTGGCCCTAGAGACAAAGCATACATTGTCTCTTCGGCGGTCCCCAAGGGCGGATCACGGTGTATAATTTAATACATTGTTAATAAAGTTGTGAATTTGAATGGATTAAAATTTTACTTTTGAGTTAGAATACTAAAATTAAACTGTCATGAAAAAGATTGCAATTCTATTATTGGTAATAATCACTGCTTCATCATGTTCGCTTTTTGAGAAACCTTCCATGACCCAGGAGGAAATAGACCAGCTGGTAACAGAAAAGGCAGCAGTTGAAGAAGAACTGGCCAACCTGCATGAAGAATATGACCTGCTCCGGATGAAGGCGGATGAGTGTGCGCAAATGCTTGAACAGCAAGCTAATAAAACCGCGGCTGTTGCTGCTACGGGGAGGTATTATGTGATCGCTGGAAGTTTTAAAACCAGTTCCTATGCCGACGAGTATTCTGCAAAGGTCAGACAAAACGGTGGTGAGGGGACCATCCTCCAGGGACCATACAATTTCAACCTGGTGGCATACAGCTCCCATGCATCCATTCGAGATGCGATAGAAAGTCTCTATGTTGCACGGACCTCCATATCAGATGAAGCCTGGGTTTACAGGGACAGGTAGATCTTAGCTGATTTCGCTGCCGGTCATTATAAATAGTGGCTGAAGCTCAAAACTTTTGAAATGTGGTCTGAGCCGGTCGGTGTTGTAATGCTTTTTCACATCCACAAATTTTGAACTGGTGGTGACCACATCCAGTGGCGCATTATCATACCTGCCGCTTCTGAGAACCACTAACCGGCCATGGATCCCTTTCAGTATCAGGTCAAGTGCCAGGTTACCATAAGCCATGGGAACAATGGAATCGATGGCATCCGGATCGCCACCACGAACTAAATACCCCAACGACTGGTTAATCACATTCACCGGGTTCCCGTGATGAAATTTGGGAGAGATCTCCTTGATCCGTTCAGAAACCATCATTCCGATACCCCCAAGTTTTGCATGGCCATACGCGTCCTTCTCTTCACTTTTGAGCACCATTTTGTCCATTCCTTTGAATGTGGCACCTTCTGAAACAAGCACCACCGAATAATTGCTCGGGTTCTTGTCGCGGTCATCCACGAGCAGTTCTGTGAGATGCTCCAGGTCAAATTTAAACTCCGGTATCACACACCTGTTGGCCGCACCTGCCATGGTGGGCAGCATGGCCGTAAATCCCGAATATCTGCCAAATACCTCGATCACCAATATCCGTTCATGGGACCCGGCGGATGTGCGGAGTGTGTTCGTCATCTGAATGGTCCGAGTAACACAGGTACTGAAACCGATACAATAATCGGTGCCCGGCACATCATTGTCCATCGTCTTGGGAATGGCAATCACCTTGAATCCCTCTTTGAACAGGCGAACGCCAAAGCTGAGGGTATCGTCCCCTCCTATGGGTATAAGATATTCAATTCCAAGATATTCCAGGTTTTTGATCACCTCCGGAGTAAGGTCATTGAGCTCTTTGTTGTACTTGTCAGCCAGGTGTTCAGGCACATCCGTTTTCTTTACCCGGCCGGGATTCATCCGCGACGTATGCAAAAATGTACCTCCGGTGCGTCCCGCTTTATTTACGATCTGTTCCGATAAAATAACATAACAATTGCTGTTATCCGCATCCTTTTCCCGTTGAATCTCCATGACTCCCGCCCAACCGCGCCGAAGCCCGATTACCTGGTAACCCTCACGCAATGCCCGGATTGTTACCGCCCTGATTGCCGGATTAAGTCCCGGTACGTCTCCACCTCCCGTAAGGATGCCAATGGTGCCTTTCTTCTTGATATTTGCCATATCGCCTGATTTTTGCCTAAAAGTAGGACAATATCAGTCGCCTGTCAATATATAACCGGGTTTTTTATCAGGTGCGGGGAAAAATTGGATATCATTGCATGTACACGAGCGCTCACGTAACATCATGTATTTCCTCCGGCAGATAAGGTATATCCTCTCCATCAGGTTTATCCGGGGAGCCCACAACCCATGTGAATCATCTGGCTTATAAACCTACTGTCGTCGCTACATTTCCCACTCCAGGATTCTGAAGAAATCGTATTCCTCCGGATTTTTCACATACTTCTTGGCTGCCCTGTAATCTTCCTTCACCAGGTAATGCAGGTTATTCCTGAATATCATTTGTACATTGGGAGAGTTCACGTCCACCAGGCGCGGTTTCACCTTGCCATTCTTGTCTTCCACATCCTTCAGAAACAGCGGCTTAACTTCCGAGTTCCGGTTGATCATGATCATACAGCCTGTCATACCCTGTTGAAACAACTTAAACACACCGAGTCCCAGCCTTGTTGCATAAGCAAGGTCGTACGCCACCGGGCGACAGCAACGCAGTTCATAACCCATCTCGTTGGGACGGCTTTTCACCTTGATCCGAAGCTTCTTCAACTCCTGCTGGGTGAGCATATTGAAAATGTGGGATTTGCTGACATTTCCCAGTTCCGGGTGACCATGTTCGTCGTAAGTAAAATTGATCCCTGTATCGATGATCTCCTTGTCGCTCATGAAATGGAACACACCTTCACTGATAATGGCCACGCCATAATCAATCCCCAGTATTCTCCTTTTTACCATGGAAGAGATCACCAATTTGGTGATCTTGTCGAACGTGATCTTTGTCTTGTTAAACATCTCCGGAATGATAATCATCGGGTAATGGGTGGCCGTTCCGATTCCCATGGCCAGATGGCCCGCCTCACGGCCCATCGCCGATACAACAAACCAGTTCCCGCTGGTACGTGCATCTTCATAAATGGTGGTGGCAAGTCTTACCCCTTCTTCCTTGGCCGAATGATAACCAAATGTTGGAGTTCCGTCAGGAAGCGGCAGGTCGTTGTCAATGGTCTTTGGAACATGAATGTTCTTAACATCCAGTTTCTGGCTTGCCAGGTACTTGGTCAGCCTGTTTGCTGTGGAAGCTGTATCGTCACCGCCAATAGTCACCAGCAGTTTTACATTGTATTTCTTGAAAAATTCAACACTGAATTCATCATCTCTCGGTTTAAACCTGCTCATTTTAAGTGCCGAACCTCCACGACTGTAAATCTGGTCCGCATAATCAAAATCCAAATACTCAAACGCCGGTTCTTCCGAGAATAAACTCTTATACCCACCGTTCAGGCCCAACACATTGTACCCGTTATTGATAAATATTTTTGTTACTGAACTGATCACCGTATTAATCCCCGGAGCCGGGCCACCTGCGCAAAGTATAGCAACAGCTTCTTTCATCTTAACAATTTTATGGTTTTCCAAATCAATTAATTATTTCCGTTTTTTTGAGAGCGCCAAATTACACATTTTTCTAACAAAACTGCTGTAGAACAGCTCTAAATTATTTTCGGAACAAATGGCTCGGCCCAATGGTTAATTCAAAAAAATATTTCTATTTTTGCAACTCATTTGCAAATATTATGGATCCGGGAATCCTCCTACATACCATCGGTTTAAGCAAAACCCGTAACCGGGTGAACATCCTGAAAATCCTGGAAAAGGCAGCCAGGCCTTTATCGGGGAAGGAGATCTGTACCGGATTGTATGAAAAATGCGATAAATCCACCGTACACCGAACGCTAAATTCGCTGTTCCAAAAAAAGGTAGTGCAGCGGGTGATCATCGACCACGAAGTGAAGTATGTATTGAAGAGGTTCCACCAAAATGAAAACGGGGATAAAAATGATCATATCCATTTTAAATGTTCCCGGTGCGGAAGGCTCGTTTGCCTGACTGAAATTGAGGTAAAGGATTTCCGGCTCCCGGCAGGATTTGTTAAAGAGGAAAACCAGTTCCTGGTCATTGGAAAATGCGACAAATGTCAATAAAAGAAAAAATAGAGAATTTTCCCCTGGTAAAATGGATCAGGGCAGGATTATCACTCATCTTGATCATCCCGGTAAAGATCTACCAGTGGGTGATCTCCCCTATGTTACCCGGCACCTGCAGGTATGAGCCCACCTGCTCCAACTATGCCATCGAGGCCCTGAAGGTTCATGGCCCTCTGAAAGGGCTGTTGATGGGTACCAGGAGAATTTTAAGCTGTCATCCCTGGGGCGGACACGGGTACGATCCGGTACCGCCAAAGGGTACACCTCTATTGCGATTTAAAAAATACAAACCAAAATGAAACGTACAATTAAAAAATAAACCGATGAAAATAGCTGTCCTTACATTTGTTGCACTCCTCCTGACCGGCTGCATAAGCCGGGAGCAGACGGATTCAAAACCCGAACTTGCAGTGACTATTCTTCCCCAGGAATATTTTGTCTCGAAAATCGCAGGGGATCTTTTTAACATCAATGTGCTGGTACCTCCCGGCGCCAGTCCGGCCACCTATGAACCAACACCGGCACAGCTGGCCTCACTCTCAAGAACGGACCTGTACCTGATGATGGGACATACAGGTTTTGAAATGGCCTGGATGGAGAAGCTGGCCGCGGCCAACAAAAAAATGACCCTGAAAAATCTGTCGGAGGGTGTTGATCTGATCATGGAGGATGCCATGCACGAAGCGGGGGGCCACCAGCACGGCCATCATCACGGTGGTGTGGATCCGCACACATGGCTGTCGCCAGTAAGTGTGAAGATTATTGCCGAAAATATATATGAAGCCCTTGCTGAAAGCTACCCCGAACACAAAGATCAGTTCCTCTCCAACCTGGAGAATTTCATGATTGAAATTGACAGTCTCAACCTTTATATAACCAACGAATTTTCGGGACTGGCGTCACGGGGTTTCTTTACTTATCACCCCTCCTTATCTTATTTTGCAAGAGATTACGGCCTGGAACAGCACCCCCTGGAACTGGGAGGAAAGACTCCCTCCTCCGCTCATATGAAACACCTGATCGACCTGGGGATCGAAGAAAGGATCGGTGTGATATTCCTGCAATTGCAGTTTGATCAGAAAAACGCTGCAGTCCTGGCAAAAGAGATCGGTGCTGAGATCGTTCAGATCAATCCCCTGGATCCGGACTGGTACAACCAAATGATCTATATTACCGATAAGATCAAACAGAACCTCCAATGAGTAGTCCGCTTCTCACCATACAAAATGCATCAGCTGCCTACTCCGGCAAAACTGTGCTCAGCGGTGTCTCCCTGGAGATCAGCCCCGACGATTTTACCGGGATCATCGGTCCCAACGGGGGAGGGAAAACCACATTGCTGAAACTTATCCTGGGACTCATGAAACCCTCTGAGGGCCAGGTTATTCGTCATATTGGAAAACACGATATCGGCTATCTCCCCCAGGTGAGCCAGTTCGATGATCATTTTCCTATTACGGTAACAAACGTGGTGCTTTCGGGCCTCGCAACAGGGATGAATATGGGGCTGAAAAAGAATGCCGATTCCACGAAAAAGGTGGATGATATCCTGCGATCAACCGGTATCTCCCAGCTGAAACACCGTGCAATCGGGGAACTCTCCGGAGGTGAACTTCAACGAACCATGCTTGCCCGTGCCATTGTTTCATCTCCCAAACTGCTGATCCTTGATGAACCCAATACCTATGTAGATAACCGCTTTGAACAGGAACTTTACCGGATCCTGTCCGAACTAAACAAAAAGATGGCCATACTGCTAGTCTCTCACGATGTGGGTACCATCTCCCCCTACATCAAATCCATTGCATGTGTAAATGGCGGACTTCATTTCCATGCGTCCAACAAGATTACATCCGAGCAGCTGAAGGTTTACAACTGCCCGATCGAACTTGTAACCCACGGACCGGTACCTCACCGTGTCATAGAAGATCACAAACACCCATAATTATGGAACTGATTCAGCTATTCGAATATGAATTTATCAGGAACGCCTTTACCGCAGCCTTCCTGATGTCTGTTGCCTGTGGTCTGACCGGCACCTACATTGTGGCACGGCGGATGGTATTCATCAGTGGTGGCATCACGCATGCCTCTTTTGGAGGCGTGGGTATCAGCTACTTTTTCGGATGGCCCCCCATGGCTGGCGCTGCAGTTTTTGCCCTGATCGCAGCCATCACAACCGAAAATCTTACCCGCAAAAAGCTGATCCGTAACGATTCCCTGATCGCCGTTATGTGGTCGCTGGGGATGGCCATCGGAATTATATTCGTTTACCTCACGCCTGGTTATTCACCCAACCTGATGAGCTTTCTCTTTGGCAGCATCATTACCGTAACCTCACTGGACCTGGTGTTGATGTTTTCACTCACCATGGTGGTATCCCTGTTTTTTGTGCTCTTCTACCGGGTGATCCTGTTTGTCTCGTTCGACGAACAATTTGCCAAAACACGTGGAATCCCTGTTATGCTGGTAAACTACCTGCTGATCATCATGGTGGCGTTAACCATCGTACTAAGTATCAGGGTTGCAGGGATTATCCTGGTGCTCAGTCTGCTCACCATCCCCCAGAACACTGCCAACCTCTTCACAAGCAGCTTCGGCAAAATCCTCCTCTGGTCGGTGATCATCGGATTTATAGGCGCAGTCATCGGGCTCATCACCTCCTATTATCTGAATATTCCTTCGGGGGCAACGATTATTTTCACCCTTGTACTCATTTACCTGGCAGGCAGACTGATAAAGAGATTTATCCCGGGAGGGGTCGAACCGGATCCCGTTCCAGTCTTGAAGTGATGAAAAATTTTAATTAATTTCACCGCAATAAATAAAAATTAACTGCATGGAACAGCGGAATATTATTGAACGCGCCTGGGACGACCGGAAACTATTGAAGGAAAAAGATGTGCAGCGTGCCATCCACGAAGTGGTGGATATGCTCGATAACGGATCACTCAGGGTGGCCGAAAAGGAAGGAGGCGAATGGAAGGTAAATGACTGGGTAAAGAAAGCGGTTATCCTCTATTTCCCCATTCGGGAAATGGAAACCATCGAGGTTCCCCCCTTCGAATTTCACGATAAGATACCCCTGAAAAGGGGATACAAGGAGAAAGGGATCCGTGTGGTTCCCCATGCCATCGCACGCCACGGCTCTTACCTGGCAAAAGGTGTGATCATGATGCCCTCTTATGTGAATATCGGTGCGTGGGTGGATTCCGGCACCATGGTGGACACCTGGGCAACCGTAGGGTCCTGTGCGCAGATTGGCAAAAACGTACACCTTAGCGGCGGTGTCGGTATCGGGGGTGTTCTGGAACCTGTCCAGGCGGCCCCTGTGATCATCGAAGACGATTGCTTTATCGGCTCACGTAGCATCGTGGTGGAAGGTGTACGGGTGGAGAGCGAAGCGGTACTGGGCGCCAATGTGGTGATCACCCAATCAACGCGCATCATCGACGTTTCCGGACCTGCACCCATAGAACACAGAGGCGTTGTCCCATCCCGTTCGGTGGTGATTCCGGGTACCTACTCAAAATCGTTCCCGGCCGGTGACTTCCAGGTGGGATGTGCGCTGATCATCGGAAAACGGAAACCTTCCACCGACCTCAAAACCTCACTGAATGATGCCCTGCGCGAATATAATGTACCTGTCTGATGCGTATCGGATTTGATGCCAAAAGAGCCTATTTTAACAAAACCGGTTTAGGGAACTACAGCCGGTCAACGATCAATTCCCTCAGCCGGCTGTTCCCTGATAACAAGTATACCCTCTATACCCCTTCGGTGGAAAATAACGGCCTCTATCTTCCCCCGATAAATACCAGCGTACGTAAACCAGTCACGATCTGGTCCCGAAACCTGAATTCATACTGGAGAAGCTATGGTATCGTCAGCCAGCTTACGGCCGATGGAATTCAGCTTTTCCACGGACTTTCAAATGAATTGCCCCTGGGACTGGGAAAAACCAGGATAAAAACCGTGGTAACCATTCATGACCTGATCTTCCTCCGTCTGCCCGGTTTATACCCGGCCATCGACCGTTATATTTATCATAAGAAGGTGATGAATGCCGTAAAGTCAGCCGACAGGATCATCGCCATCAGTGAGCAGACCCGGAACGATCTCATTGAACTCATGGATGCCGATGAAAAGAAGGTGAAAATTATTTACCAGGGATGCAATCCATGGTTTTATGAGAAAGTGTCTGAGAAAAGACAAGAAGAAATCAGCCGGAAATATAATCTTCCCGGGGACTACCTGCTTTATGTGGGTACCATTGAGGAGAGAAAGGAACTGCTCACCATCATCCGGGCGATCCATGAACACACAATCAGGATCCCCCTGGTGGTGATCGGTAGAAAAACAGCCTATTTCGACCAGGTGAAAAAATATATGGATGCAGAGAAGGTGCAGAATATCCATTTTCACCAACATGTTGAAAATTCCGATCTTCCGGCCATCTACCAACAGGCCGGAGCATTTATTTATCCCAGCAGGTACGAAGGATTTGGCATCCCGGTACTGGAAGCGCTCAATTCCGGAATTCCCGTAATTACCTCCCGGGGTGGCTGCCTGGAAGAGACCGCCGGGAAAGGAGGATTATTTACAGATCCGGGAAATGTGGAGGAGTTGGCAGATGCGATCATCCGGTTGACAGGAGACCAGAAGTTGAGAAAAAAACTGATCACAGCAGGTACAAAACATGCGATGCAATTCAGGGAGGAAAAGACTGTTCCCCAATTAATTGAACTGTATAAAGCATGTTTGTCATGAAAGAAGAGATTTCCAAAGCGCTGCAGGTATTAAAAGATGGCGGGGTGATCATATACCCCACTGATACCATCTGGGGCATTGGATGCGATGCAACGAACGCGGAAGCTGTTGCCAGGGTCTTTGCCATGAAAAAACGGACCGATACAAAAAGTATGCTGGTACTAATCCATTCGGAATCCATGCTGCCATCGTATGTAGATGAAGTACCGGAAATTGCCTGGGAACTTATTGACGCGGCCATCGATCCGCTTACCATTATCTACCCGGGAGCTAAAAACCTGGCCAGAAATCTGATCAACAACGACCAAACCATTGGCATCCGCGTACCGGATGATCCATTTTGCACCGGACTGATCTCCAGGTTCCGGAAACCAATCGTATCCACCTCAGCCAATATCTCCGGGTCGCCTGCACCCGCTCATTTCAGCGATATCGATGAATCGCTGCTTGCGATGGCGGACCATGTGGTAAACTGGAGACAGGAGGAGATGGGAGAATCGGTGCCTTCGTCCATAATCAAACTGGGTGTTGGGGGGGAGATTGAAATAATAAGGAAGTAGGGGGGGAATATGCAACCGGTAATTCTCTGAAATTCCAGTATCCTCCACGCAAGAGCTTGCTCTAACCTTTGTAGCACCTCACCCCCCCGGCCCCCCTCTCCACGTGGAGAA
>JBBDIE010000134.1:0-18748 GCA_040880545.1 Bacteroidales bacterium
GTCGGGCAATTGCTCATTTACGCAATTAAACTCCTCATTTTCAGACTTCACAACCAAAAAACTGAAAGTTTTGAGCTCATGACTGCAGGGAATAACCCTTGAAAATGGAGTATTCTTACTAGCCACTGGCAAAAAGACTTAGTTTTCTTTCAAGCAAAAAAAAATCTACCGCGGTGGTAATTCCGGTTAATGGTGTTGAGAAATCTACTTTTTCACATAATTTATTTCCAGATTTACAAATTATTAAACATTACGAATGCTATAGCAGGCAGCGCTTACAGGGCATGGCGGATTATCCCGTGTAAAAAAAGATTTGGCTAATTCAAATTTTTCTGTATAATGTAGGTAGTTACAAACCAAATTTTATGATATGACAGAGACAAAAGTGTTTCATGAAACAGCCAAACCAGATAAAGAAACCAAGAACCAGATAATCGACTTCCTCTTCAAACACCTGGAGCAGTTTGGTGATCCCTGGGAACATATTGAAAAGGCAGTTGACTATGCTTTGAAAGAGTACCAGTCATTTGGAGGATTCGTACTCGTATCTTATGAAGGTGCTGACATTTCAGGTGTGGTAGTTGTGAACCAAACCGGGATGCAGGGCTATATTCCTGAAAACATACTGGTATATATAGCCACACACAACGAGATGCGTGGCCGTGGTATAGGAAAACACCTGATGAAAGAGGCGATCAAACAAGCCAAAGGCGATATTGCCCTTCATGTAGAGCCAGAAAATCCTGCCGGATTTCTCTATGAAAAAGTCGGATTTACAAGTAAATACAAAGAGATGCGTTACAAAAGAACGGATCAATAATTCCCTTCAACACAGAAATAAGTGGTATATTTAATGATCTAACCAATACCGGCTATTGTAGGTCCGGTCCATTGTAATGGCATATATAGAATTAGATATCAAGAAGTTAAAAGCAAACTTCAATTACCTTGACAAGTTATTTAAGAAAAATAATATCCAGTTTTCGGTAGTCACGAAGTTGCTTTGTGGAAATAAAATTTTTCTCTCTGAATTATTAAAACTGGATATTAACCAGGTGTGCGACTCCAGGGTCTCAAATTTACGGACCATCAAGTCCATTCGTCCCGATATTGAAACAATTTACATCAAGCCCCCGGCAAAGAGGGCATTGAAAAGTGTTGTTCAATATGCCGATATCAGCGTAAATACGGAAATCAATACCATCAAGCTCCTTTCGGAGGAGGCACAGCGGCAGAACAAGAAACATAAAATACTGATCATGATTGAGTTAGGTGAACTCAGGGAAGGAATCATGGGAGAGGTTTTCATGGCATTTTATGAAGATGTTTTCAGGCTGAAGAATATTGAAGTGGTGGGGATCGGCACCAACCTGACCTGCCTGTATGGAGTGCTTCCCAATCACGATAAACTGATACAATTGAGCCTGTATGAGCAGTTGGTGGAAGCTAAATTCAGCAGGCATATTCCTTATGTATCGGGGGGCTCTTCGGTCACTATTCCTCTTATATTTCAGAAATTACTCCCGGCCGGTATTAACCATTTCAGGGTGGGAGAGACGCTTTTCCTGGGAACCGACCTGTATAATGACACTACCATTGACAAAATGAATTCCGACGTTTTCAAACTCTATTCGGAGATTATTGAATTAAGTGAAAAACCGCAGGTTCCCATAGGTGAAATGGGACATAACGTGGAGGGAACCACTTTTGAATTCGATGAAAAACTGAAAGGTGAGAAGTCATTCAGGGCCATTGTGGATATCGGGTTGTTGGATGTGGAGGAAAGTCACATTGAACCGATAGATCCTGATATCAGCATTGTGGGCGCCAGCTCGGATATGTTTGTAATTGATCTGGGAGACAATGATAAAAACTACCAAGTAGGTGATCTGTTGGAATTTAAGATGGATTATATGGGAGTTTTACGCACGATAAATTCAAAATATATCGATAAACGAGTGAAGTGATGAAGCGATATGTTGCTTTACTTCGGGGAATCAATGTGGGTGGATTTCATAAGCTGCCCATGGTTGAACTCCGTAATGAATTTGCCTCCCTGGGATATAAAAATATCGTCACTCTGCTTAATACAGGGAATGTTTTGTTGGATGGGCCGGACAGCCGGGTACATGTGCTGGAACAAGATATTTCCACCCACCTGGAACGGAAGTTCGGTTTCCATATACCCGTCATGTTGCGTACAAAAGAGGAATTTCTCAGGTGCTACCGGCTGAACCCTTATCACGCAATGGAGGAGACCAGTAATATCAAGCTGTATGTATCGTTCCTGCATGAGAAACAAGCCGGGGAGATTACCCTGCCATGGAAGTCAGATGATCAGGCATTAGAAATTTTGTCGTTTACCGGTTGGGAAGTATATAGCACAGTTGACTTGGGGGTAACCAAAACCGTAAAGGCCATGGCCATCCTTGAGCAGCTATTCGGAAAGGGGATCACTACAAGGAACTGGAACAGTGTCAAACGTATAGCTGAAAAGTTATAAAATAGTATAATTATGAAATTCACATTCAAAACCATGGCAGGATTGTTTATCATAACTTCTCTGGTATTAGTCAGCTGTAATCAATCCGGCTCTACCGGTCAGTCGGAAACGCCTAATATTGTTCTTATTTACCTGGATGATATGGGTTACGGTGATCTTGGTTTAACCGGAACAACGGGTCATACAACCCCTAACATCGATAAACTGGCGGTTAATGGTATGTTCTTTACACATTACTACTCCCCCCAGGCAGTATGCAGCGCTTCACGTGCGGGGCTTCTTACCGGCTGCTATCCAAACCGTGTCGGTATCCCCATGGCCCTGAACCACAGGGCAACTACCGGAATTTCTGATGATGAAGAGACAATTGCCGAAGTATTAAAAAAGCGAGGCTACACAACTGCCATCTTTGGTAAATGGCATCTGGGTCACCACCCACAGTTTCTTCCCATGCGTCATGGGTTCGATGAGTTTAGCGGGATCCCTTATTCCAACGATATGTGGCCCTATCATCCAACCGGGACCTACCCTGAACTGCCCCTTTTTGAAAACGATTCTATCATTAATCCGGCATTGACACCGGAGGATCAGGCAAGGTTCACAGCTGAGTTTACAAAGCGTACCATTGATTTTATCAAGCGAAACCAGGACAGGCCTTTTTTTGTCTATCTGCCTCACCCAATGCCCCATGTTCCCATATTCGCTTCTGAAAAATTCAGGGGGAAATCCGATCAGGGATTGTATGGTGACGTTTTAATGGAGATTGACTGGAGTGTGGGAGAGATCATAAAAACGCTTGAGGAGACCGGACTTATCGATAATACGCTGGTAATCTTTACCTCCGACAACGGCCCATGGCTTAATTACGGCAACCACGCAGGCAGTACTGCCGGATTTCGGGAAGGCAAGGGCACCACTTTTGAGGGTGGACAGCGTGTTCCGTGTCTGATGATGTGGAAAGGAGTTATTCCTGAAGGAATCGTCTGTAATAACCTGGTTGCAGGTATCGATATCCTCCCGACACTTGCAGAGATAACCGGTGCACAACTCTCCGGAAACAAAATCGACGGCGTTAGCATACTTCCTCTTCTCAGAGGTGAAGAAGGAGCCAATCCCCGTGAAACTTTTTACTATTATTACCGACTTAACAACCTTGAAGCGGTGAGACATGGTGACTGGAAACTTGTATTCGATCATCCTGGCCGCACTTATGAAGGGTTTCAGCCGGGTATGGACGGCATGCCCGGAGAAGTAAACAATAACTATCCGGTGAAAAGCGGCCTGTACAACCTTCGGCGCGACCCGGGGGAACGCTATGATGTCACGGATTCATACCCTGACATCGTGGAGGAATTGGAAAATTTAGCCGGGAGAGCACGCGAAGACATGGGCGATGATCTAACAGGGAACCCTGGCAGAAACAGGAGAGATCCCGGCCGTATCCTGCCCATCTGAGATTTAGCCGGGATTTATGAGACAGGCAGGCTCAAAATTATTTCTGAATTGACTTATTGTATTCATCCGAGGGAAGTGATCTGCTGTATGTATTTGCCTCATTATATTCACCAATAAAAATATCTTTCGGTTTCCGGAACCTGTTCATTAAAGGAAATAGTTTAAATTTTGTGAACAGGTTCATCAGTACAACACTCTGTTCCGGGTATCTGTACGTGTGCAAAAGATGCTCGTTTTCATATAATGTCCTGTCTCTCAAGGTGTAGGGAACCATGAACTCCAAAGTGTCTTCCGGATCATGGTACAAGATATTGATTCCGTTCCACCAGCCATTCCTGGATTTTTCCTGCTCCGCTTTCGTCATGTTCATTGGGTGTGCCTTTGTATATGACTGATATAGGAGCTTAAAAGCCGGATTGGTCACCAGAAAATCTCTGTTGGCTTGTCTGACATGCCTGTAGTTTGAATCATCAACAATAATAACGGCATTTGGAGTGAGGTAAGGCTTTATTAACTGAAGACACATAAGCTGACTCCTGTAATCATGTGGACCATCTACAAAGTATATGCCCACTTTTTTGTCACCAAGGTGGGTGGATAAATTTTCCAGCGCATCTTCATAATCTGCATTGATCAGATGAACATTAGAGATATTCAATTTTGACAACCTGTCGTATATTATTTTCTCATTTTTCTTTTCCGGGTCGAAATATGCGAAATTATCAATTCCGTAAAAATGATTACCAGGCGAGACCATCGCACTGGAGAGCAGGGTTAATCCCTGGAAAACACCCACTTCCAGGTAACAGGTTTTTTTGTCCAGCAGTTTTTCACTCATTCGTTGCAGCAGCCCCATTAATTTAAAGTCGGAATAGCCTGTTAAGATCTCAGGTTTTTCATCCAGCAGGCCTTCCGACTTTGCCTCCTCAATACAATCAACGATGATACCCAGCCTTTCATTCGACTTGCCACCCGATTTTGCTTGTTGAATACAATTCAGAACCACGTCAAGCTTTTCATCAGGGTTACTGCCAGTTTGTACTTCTTCAATATAATCCCGTATGTACTTCAACTTTTTATCCATTGTAAATTCTTATTTATGAGGTTCTCAACTAATATTTCATGGACGAACCTGAACTTTTTGACAAGATAAAAAAACACAACCTGATTGCATCCGGTACGGCTCCTTTATTGGTTATTTGTTAATAAAAAACCCCTCAGAGATATAATTCTCCAAGGGGTTTGTGGTGATTCAGCTGAGGCTCGAACTCAGGACCCCATCCTTAAAAGGGATGTGCTCTACCAACTGAGCTACTGAATCATCCATTCTTGCTTTCATTAAGCGGTGGCAAAGATAAACAGTTAAAATCTATTATCAAAAATTATCTGTGCGAAAAAATAAATTCACTTTTTAATGAAAATGTAAGATGTTGAATTTGTGTAAAGTAACCCAATAATATTTATTGATATTTACCATTTTTTAATGATTTCTGTAATAAAATTCCGGACTGTTCGTCTCCCCTTTAGAAAACATAAAACAGAATTATTAATTCAACAAATTTTAAATTACAGATCATGAAAAAATTAGCCGTTTTAGTTACAATGATGCTTGTTCCTCTGTTTGCTATGGCACAGACTGCCAGCATCGACAAATTAATCTCTAAATACGGGGGGCAGGAGGGCGTCACTGTGGTGAATATTTCTCCTGAGCTTTTCCAGATTATGTCAGCCCTGGATATAAAGGAAGTGAAAAATGCCGACGTTCCCTTCGATAAATTATCGGCAGTAAAAATACTGGTTGTTGAAAATGCAGAGGTACTGAAGGGTGCCAATTTTTACAAAGAGGTGACTGCAGGCTTGAATACAAGCGATTTCGCCGAAGTTCTTTCCGTAAAAGATGGTGCGGAAGATGTAAGAATGTGGATGAAGGCTGAAGGTAAGCAGATCAGGGAATTTCTTCTGGTGGTTTCATCACCGGACGAAGGAGTGGTTATTTACATCAGTGGAGATTTTAACATGAATGATATAGAAGGACTTGCACAATCATTCGGTGGTCTTGAGCATTTGAAGGGATTAGAAAATATGGAAATTAATTAACTTAGGGTTTTCATAGCTTTAATTCCGGATGAAGTCCTCAGAATTTAAATTATTGGTTTTGCCTTTCAGCTCCCGGTTATACATGCTGGCCTTTCGCCTGCTTGGTAACCGGGAGGAGGCTGAGGATGTGGTTCAGGAAGTTTACATGAAGCTTTGGAAAATGCGAGAAGACCTGGGGAAGTACAATAGTTTGGAAGCATTGAGCGTACGGATAACAAGAAACCTCTGTCTGGATCTGTTGCGAAGAAGAAGAACCACCAGGGTGATTTACGAACAAGAGGAGCCAGAAAACAAGGTAGACAATAACGATCCGGCCGAGTTGATGCTGAAAAAAGAGCGGGCAGAGGTACTGAACAAACTGATCAATCAGTTACCGGAACCGCAACGGTCACTGATTCATTTCAGGCATATAGAGGGTAAAGAATACAGTGAGATTGAAGAATTAATGAATATGAATGAGAACGCGATCAGGGTCAGTATCTCACGAGCAAGGAAACAATTAAAGGAAATGTTGCAAAAACAATACGCATCATGGACAAATTAAAACATATCAGGGAACTCCTTCGAAAGTTTTATGAAGGAGAAACCAGCGTGGCGGAGGAGCAGGAACTGGAGGCTTTCTTTAACAATGAAAAAAAGCTGCCGGAAGAGTTTACTGCCGACAGGGAGTTCTTCAGATCATTAGCCATACTGCATCAGCCGGTGGAGGTGCCGGGAGACCTGCACAGCAAGATCATATCCAACCTATCTTCTGAAGAGCGACGTGAACACCGGGTGAGGAGAATTAATATCTACTCATTTTCGGCTCTGGCTGCCGGATTACTCATTATTCTCTCTGTCTACCTTGGAATTATCAGGGAAGGGCAGCAAAATTCCATTACACAATATGCCATAGAAGATCCGGAGCAGGCCTATATTGAGGCAAGACGGGCCCTGGAATATGTTTCGCATAAATGGAACTCGGGAACCTCGGAGTTGGAGAATCTGAACCAGGTTCAGAAGACCATCAACAAAGTGAGTACAATCAACAAGTTATCCAGCGGTTCAAAAGAACTGATCCTGCTGGGGAACCTTGAAAAGGCCGATAATATTGAATTGTAACAGGAACCGTAACAATTAAATAAAATGAAAAAATTAATCATAGTACTATTTATTACTGCAGTCACAAGTAGCATATATGCACAATCTGCAGTAGATAAGATTTTCAACAAGTATGCAGGTCAGGAGGGATACACTACCGTTGTGATCAACAGCTTTATGTTCAAGTTCCTCTCGAACATTGAAACCACTGATCCTGAATACGAATCATTTAAAAAAGCAACCTCGGGTATTGAATCAATCCGTATTCTCACCCAGGATGGAGGCAGTTCCAAACCCTTTGGGAATGAGCTCTTAACTATTCTCCCCAGGAAGGAGTACCAGGAGCTGATGGTGGTGAAAGAATCCAAAGAAGAAGTGGTTTTTCTGGTCAGGGAAGAGGGTGGCGTGATCCGTGAATTTCTACTGGTGGTATCAGGCAAAGGTGAAGATGCGTTGATTGTGATCACCGGCGTCATCGATCTGGAAAGTATATCGAGTCTGACCAAGGGGATGGATCTTCCGGCCATGCAAAACCTGGAAGGTTTGAAATAAAATGTTTCACAACTATGCAGGCAATCTATTTCCCTCGTGAAAAATGAAGGAACTTTGATGAAACAGCCCTGTTTCAACCTGTTGGATTATTCAGGAGCACGTAATTATCAGAAATATTTCCAGATTAATAATACAATACCTTTTCCACCTTATTTTTCCGGAGCCAGCTGCTGAGAATATGCCTGACATCGCGGTTATCCAGGGCCGGTTTTACACATTCCAGCATCTGGTCAATACTGAGATATCCTTCATCCACGGATATATACCCGTATCCCAGGTACATGCCCTTTTCAATTCTGATCACACAACGCTCCCCGGTATCCCTTCCCTGATCTATGATCAGCATATTGCCCCGATCCAGGCGAAACCCATCCAGGAGTTCGTCAACCCGTTGATTGTAGGCTTTTACCGATTCCTTTTGGACGCAGGCTCCGTTGCACTGACGAATTCCGTAATGGAAACAGGCACCTTCTGTTAAGTATAGCCCGCTGAGTTTCTGACATAGCCAGTGCTTCTCAACCAGGCGGGTGAGGGCGATACGTGCTTCCGCCTTATTGTTGAATGCTGTTACAGGATGATCCGGCAGATCGGCCATGCGGGCCAACTTTAAGGTGCTGTAACCAAAAGTATCCGTTCCTGTATAAAGTCCCCAATGAGAAAGGGACCTTCTCTGAGCCCGGTTATATATCGGCTTGTTCCGTTTAATTTCTTCCGATTCCTTCAGAAGAGCGATTAATTCGCTGCCAGTAAGTTCGTACGAGATGGAAGCAATACGCTCCCGCATTTCCATGGCCCGTTTACCATTGCTGTTTCCCAGGTGCGACAATATGCGTGTACGGATTCGCATGCTCTTCCCAATATAAAGCAGCGTATTCCGCTCATCGTAAAAATAATAGGTGCCTGCCTTATCAGGCAACGACTCAATATCCTCAACATGTAGATTTCCATTCAGGTGTTTGTACTTTTGCGCAGCCGGCAGGAAGGAATCAAATGAATTGCCGTTTTGCAGGGAGGTACTTTGAAGCAGTTCAAAAAGTTTTACAGTGGCCAGTGCATCCCCCGAGGCACGGTGCCGGTCGTTGATCATAATTCCAAGCTCTGCACACAATTTCCCCAGGCTGTATGAACTGTGCCCCGGTATGATCTTTTTACTCAACTTTACCGTACACAAGGTCTCCCGCTTGTAATCATATCCAAGCCGGTCGTACTCACTTTTTATAAATGAATAATCGAAATTTACATTGTGACCCACTACGATTCGGCCCTCTGTCCGCTCCACGAGCTCCTTTGCGATCTCGTAAAACCTGGGAGCATCGGCCACCATCTGGTTATTAATTCCGGTAAGGCTGGTGATAAAGGGAGGGATCGATTTTTCAGGATTAATCAGGGTGGACCATTCATCTGTAACTTTTTCACCATCATGTAAGTAAAGGGCGATCTCTGTAATCTTTTCTACTTTGGGACTACCCCCTGTTGTCTCAATATCGACAATGGCATACATGTATTTCTAATATAACTGGTCTCACCCAAAAAATACCGGTCAAATCCCATGAAACAGGAGAATGTTACTTCTTTTCAGGCTCCTCCTTTTTATCTTCAGGTTTATCCTTTTTTTCCTCTTTTTTGTCTTCAGTTTTCTTTGCAGCCGGTTTTTTCTTTGGAGCCGGTTTCTCTTCCACCGCTTTTTCAGTTTTGGGTTTTTTCTCCTCTTTTACCGGTTCCGCAGGCGCTTCACTTTCCTTCTTCACAGGAGCCTCTGTCACAGGAGCCTCTTCAACCGGGGCTGCTGCTTCTGGTGCTTTTTCCTCTGCAATAATTTCAGTTTTTTTAGCCGGACGTTTCGGCACTTTTACCTCTGATGCTGCGGTTGACTTCTTGCGTGGCCTTAATCTTCCATAGGAACCACTGAATAATTTTCCTCGCTTAGTTTTTTTATCTCCTTTACCCATTTTAATGTTTTTTTTAATCGATCAAAAATACGGATAATTTAGCTGAATACAACCGAATAGAGTTAGTATTTCGATGAACTATCTGATCCTCTCAAGGGTTATATCAAAGAAACAGGTAGTTTATTAACAAATAGCAACAGGATGAAAAACAGATATACAGTACTTGTACTGCTCACCATACTTCTTACAGCAACAGCATACGGTCAGGGAAGTAACAGTGGTGGTGATGAGAAAGTGGAAAAGAAAAAAATCCAAATAATTAAAGATCCAATGAATTACAATAAATTAAATGATTTTGAACAGTATGTGATTCTGAAAAAAGGGACCGAAAGGCCTTGGTCCGGCGAGTTCGTGAAGCACGAGAAGAAAGGAACATATATATGCAAACAGTGCAATGCACCACTCTACAGGTCGAACGATAAGTTCGACGGGCACTGTGGCTGGCCCAGTTTCGACGATGAGATTGAAGGGGCCGTAACGCGTAAGAAAGATGCGGATGGTTTCCGGACAGAGATCATCTGTACAAACTGCAGTGGGCACCTGGGTCACGTGTTTGAAGGGGAGAGATTTACCGCGAAGAACACACGACATTGTGTGAATTCAGTGTCGTTAAAATTTGTGCCTGAGGGCAAGAAGGAGTAATATGTGCGAGCAGTCAGAGAGTCAAACATAATCTATCTCAGGAAATCCTTGTATTCCAGATAGACATCCTCCAGTGCTGTCATACGGTCAAAGAAGAACATATTGACCCGGTTCCAGGTTGTCTTATCAAAGATGTCAACACCTTCTATGTTCGTGTAAATCCTGCTGATGGTCTTGTTGTTCTCACGTACATATTCCAGTTCCCATTTTGTATTTTCACCCAACGCTATATTGATTTGTTTCCTGAGCGTCTCAAGCTTATCGTATAATTCAATGCGTTTATCCATGTTCTTGGTTTCAAGATCAATACCCACCAGCGCCTGCTCATTATCGAAATGAAACCTGAGATTTAGTGCATTGATACCGGTTTTGTCCAGTATCCATACGCCGGTGCGTCCCTTATTTTTTCTTCTGTTGTGGGTATATGCCCTGAACTGTTCCCAGAATCCGGAACGGATCAGTCTTGCCTCTTCTTTGGTATACATCTTCGATATATTTTTATTACTTTACCTCTCAATTTACAAATATAGAAGAATGGCAGCTACGGCCCAGTATGATTTTATAATAATCGGATCCGGTTTTGGTGGCTCTGTAAGTGCATTACGTCTTGCCGGGAAAGGTTACCGGGTTCTTGTTATCGAAAAAGGGAAGGAGTGGAAACCGGACCAGTTCCCACAAACGAACTGGAACCTTCGTAAATGGCTCTGGTTGCCAGGTTTTCGGTTTTTCGGGATCTTTAAAATGACCTTTTTACGTCACGTGGGAATTTTGAGTGGTGTGGGCGTGGGAGGTGGGTCCCTTGTTTATGCAAATACGCTCCCCAGGCCAAAGGAACCCTTTTTTAATTCAGGCAACTGGAAAGGGATCACAGACTGGAAAAGGGAGCTTGAACCGCATTACGCCACGGCAGAAAAGATGCTGGGAGCCGTGGAAAATCCGCAGTTATTTGATTCTGACAATTCGCTGCAAAGGGTTGCTGCAGGAATGGGAATTGAAACGGCATTTGAGCCCACCAGGGTAGCGGTATATTTTGGTGAAGCGGAGAAGGAGGTGTCTGATCCTTATTTCGGAGGTGAAGGACCGCGGCGTGAAGGGTGCAGATTTTGCGGTGCATGCATGACCGGATGCAGATATAATGCCAAAAACACACTGGATAAAAACTACCTCTATCTGGCCAGGAATAAAGGGGTTACGGTCATCTCCGAATCAAGGGTAAAAATTGTAAAACCAATTGGAAGGCCGGATGGTTCTGACGGTTATGAAATAATCTGGAAACGATCCACAGGAATACTCTGTGCACGCAGGAAAAAGGCGATTTCACGCGGAGTTGTGTTCTCTGGAGGAGTACTGGGCACAGTGAGACTGATGCTGGATTTGAAACGTCGGCACCTCCCCGGACTGAGCGACAGGGTAGGTGACCATATCCGGACCAACAATGAAAGCCTGGTACTGGTTCATTCGAAGGAGAAGGATAAAGATTTTTCAAAAGGGATTGCCATCGGGTCGATCTTTCCCCCGGACCAGAACACCCACCTGGAAGCTGTGCGCTATGGTAGTGGTTCCGGTTTCTGGAAGATGATGGGTGTTCCCTTGACTCAAGGGAGTAGTATGTTGGTCAGGATGGGGAAGTTATTCATTCAGCTCATAACCAAACCAGGTGGTTGGCTCAGGATCCTGTTGAGTCGAAATTTTTCAAAAGAATCAATGATCCTGCTTTTCATGCAACACCTGGACAGTACGGTACGTTTCAGAAGAGGATGGTTCAACCTGCGATCGGGAATAACAACTGGTGCGGCTCCTTCAGCATTTATGCCGCTGGCGAAGGAACTGGCCGACAGGACAGCAAACGAGATTAATGGCAAATCCTTTGTAATGGTCACCGAAGCACTAACCGGCACGCCCACAACTGCACATATTCTGGGAGGTTGTGTTATCGGGCGTAACAGGGAGGAGGGTGTGATTGACAAGAACCACAGGGTATTCGGATATAAAAACATGTATATCTGCGATGGTTCAGCCATTTCAGCAAATCCGGGAGTGAATCCGGCACTTACCATTACAGCAATGACAGAGCGGGCCATGGAGAAAATTTATTTGGGATAGCGTTTAATAAGTCCCAACTTTGCAAAAAGAATGGTACATTGATGGAGAACATGACAAAAGATTACAGGAATGCTTTGATCGCCATGCGGCGGCATCTTCATAAATATCCTGAAACGGCACACCAGGAAGAAAAAACTGCAGCCTATATTGCGAATTTTTTACAGCAGTTCAATCCGGACAAACTAATTGAAGGAATCGGGGGACAAGGAATTGCGGCCATCTATAAGGGTAAGAACAAGGGGCCGGCTGTACTGATCAGGAGTGAACTGGACGGGCTGCCCATCCAGGAGGAGAACAAGTTGGAATATGCTTCGGCCAATGAAGGAAAAGGGCACCTGTGTGGTCACGACGGGCACATGACCATGGTTGCTGGTCTGGCTCCGCTTCTTTCTGTCTCACCTCCAAAAAAGGGATCGGTGATATTGCTGTTCCAGCCTGCAGAGGAGACCGGGGAAGGGGCACGCCTGGTTATCGGCGACGACAAGTACAAATCCTTACAGCCTGATTATGTTTTTGCACTGCACAACCTGCCGGGATACAAAGAATCGGCTGTGATCACTCGCAAAGAGGTATTTGCGTCAGCTTCCAAAGGACTTATCATTACCCTGGAGGGTTCTACATCCCATGCCGCGCATCCCGAGGGTGGCAACAATCCTGCAACAGCGGCTGCCCTGATCCTGCAATCGGTCATGAACATACCGCAGAAGGTCGTTCCCATGCATGAAGCAGCACTGATCACCCCGATACACCTGAGAGTCGGACAGCCGGCATTTGGCACATCTCCGGGAGAGGGCGTGGTAATGTTCACCATCCGGGCCCATACCAACGAAGTGCTTGGGACCCTTGAGAAGGAGGTGCTGAAACAGGTCGGGAATATTGCAAAGGCACACGGACTCGCGTACCATTTTAATTGGACAGAACCCTTTGAGGAAGTCATGAACGATGGAGCGTGTGTGGAACTGATCGAGGAGTGTGCCTCCGAGTTGGATATGGAGATCATACGAAAGGAGATTCCATTCTCCTGGTCGGAAGATTTTGGCGTCTTCACAAACAGGTACCCCGGGGCATTATTCGGCTTGGGTGCAGGAGTAAATCTGCCCCAATTGCACAATGAAAAATACAATTTCCCCGATAAATTACTGGAGAAGGGCACCATGATGTTCTATTCAATCATCAATAAATTGTTAAACGGAGCGGATCAAACCGAATCATCAGTTAATAATTCTTAACGAATGTTGCATACTTCATTTATAGAGCTGAGTGAAAAGGCTTTAAGGAATAATATTACCTACCTGCGCAACCTGCTGCCCAATGGTACCCGTTATTCCATGGTTATTAAGGGAAATGCATACGGACATGGTATTGAGTCTGTTATCCCATTGGCGGAAAATTGTGGGGTAGACCATTTTTCAGTTTTCTCTGTAGCTGAGGCGATGCGCGCTAAAAAAGTGGTCAGTAAAGGTGTTGAGATTATGATCATGGGATGGATCGACAAACCTGAGATTGAATGGGCGATTTTGAACGATGTTTCATTCTATGTATTCACCTTCGACAGGCTGAATGCTGCCTGTAAGACAGCCCTGAAATTAAAAAAGAAAGCGCGGATACACCTGGAGCTGGAAACCGGTATGCACCGAACCGGGTTTTCTGTTAAGGAAATGGAACGGATGTTCAGCCATCTTAAAAAATATACAGGACACCTGAAGATTGAAGGAATTTGTACCCATTATGCCGGGGCAGAATCCATCAATAACTACACACGGATCAAAAACCAGATCAATGTATTTAATGCACGGGTATTGGAAGCAAAGGCAGAGGGAATAATTCCCCGCTTCAGGCATACCGCCTGTTCTGCTGCACTTCTGAGGTATCCTGAAACGGTCATGGACCTGGTACGTGTGGGTATTGCAAATTATGGATTCTGGCCCAGTGATGAGCTGCGTACGAACCATTTTATAGACAACGAAAAGAAGGGAATTCCCCATATCGATCCACTGGACCGCGTTCTTTCATGGAAAAGTACCGTGATGAGTGTTAATTTTGTAGGGGCAGGAGAGTATATAAGTTACGGAAAAACCTATCTCACCAACCGGGATACCGTAATTGCAACGGTGCCTGTGGGATATGGTTACGGATATACCCGTACACTCAGCAATACGGGGCATGTGTTGCTCCACGGAAAACGCGTGGGTGTGGTGGGATCCGTAAATATGAACATGCTGGTAATTGATGTAACCGATGTGAAAAGACCGAAAATTGGCGATGAAGTGGTCCTGATCGGATCGCAGGGAGATATGAACATTTCAGTTAGTTCCTTTGGAGATATGACCAATAGTATGAACTATGAACTTCTGACCAGGCTCCCCACGCATATTCCCAGGCGCGTAGTCGATTAAAACCGTTTTTTATTGATAAAATATACGGACATATAAAATTTAAAAAAGTATGCAGATATATTTAAAAATAATCTACTTTTAGCGCATCGGGGAAACCGGCAGAGTGTAATTTTAAATATTTGAATACCAGAGTAATATATTTGATTATTGATGAAAAACAGCTATTTCGATCTTATAGAACAGAGTTTCTACTTTCCACAGGAGGGGTTCGACCTGCGTGATGACAATCTGACCTTCCATGGTGTAGCAATGAAACACCTCATAAAAAAGTACGGAACACCATTTCGGTTCATCTATCTGCCAAAGATCGGTGACCAGATCAAAAAAGCCAGAAATCTCTTCAACAGGGCCATCAAATCAGCTGGTTATAAAGGGAAATACTATTTCTGTTACTGCACGAAATGCAACCATTTCTACCATGTGATCAAGGAGGCATTGAAACACAATGTAAATCTTGAGACTTCATCCTCTTATGATATAGACCTGATCCTGGAATTGTTTGAGAAAGGATTAATTGATCCCTCAAGGATTATCCTGCACAATGGTTACAAAACAGATGATTACCTGAAGAGGATACTCAGGCTACAGGAGGCGGGTTTCAAAAATTCGGTTATCATACTCGACAGCAAGGCAGAACTGGAACGGTTGGACAGGCTCCCCTTCAGCCATAAGATAAAGCTGGGCATCAGGATGGCCATAAATGAGGAGGCGCAATCGGCCTATTACACCTCCAGGTTGGGTATACCCGACACAGAATTGATCTCATTTTTTAACGAGCGGATTAAGGACAATGAAAAGTTTGAATTGAAAATGCTTCATTTCTTCATCGATACCGGGATCAAGGATACATTGTATTACTGGAGAGAATTTAGAAAGGCACTGAAATTGTATATTGAACTGAAGAAGGAGAGCAAGGACCTTGATTCTTTTAATTTGGGTGGTGGCTTCCCTATCCGTAATCACCTGGGATTTGAGTATAATTACGAATATATGATCGGTGAAATTATCAATGCCATCAAAGAAGATTGCAGCAAGGAGAAGATCGCCGAACCCGACATTTATACTGAATTTGGCAGGTATACCGTGGGAGAGTCGGGAGCGATCATATTTGAGGTGCTGGAGCAGAAAAAGCAAAATGATAACGAAACCTGGTACATCATCAACAATAGTCTGATGAATACGATTCCTGACGCATGGTCCATGCACGAAAAATTCATCCTGCTGCCCATCAATAAGTGGCACAATGAATATGGCAGGGTGAATATCGGGGGAATAAGCTGTGATCATTCCGATTATTACAATTCCGAGGATTTGAACCAGGAAGTCCTGCTTCCGAAATATAAATCCAGCGACAAAGAGCCGCTCTACATTGGCTTTTTCCATACCGGCGCCTACCAGGATTCCATCAGCGGTTACGGGGGCATCAAACACTGTCTGATCCCGGCCCCGAAGCATGTGATCATTGACCGGGATGATAAGGGCAATATAATCGATTATGTTTACCGCGAAGAGCAGTCGGCCGACGACATGTTCAAGATCTTGGGATACAACGTAAAGGAATGAGACGATTTGGGGGAATAGAAGAGGAGTTTACCGGCTATGACCGGTCGAAGGTATTGCTGCAATCCATTCCCTATGATGGGACCAGCACCTGGGGAAAAGGTGCCGACAAAGGTTTTGATGCCTTTCTGGAGGCGGCAGAAAATATGGAACTGTTTGACATTGAAACCGGAACAGAGGTTTTCAGAAATGGGATACATATTCTGCCAGAGATCAGTGAAGCAAGTTCTCCTGAAGCGGTATATCAAGCAGTGAAAAAGCAGGTAAGGGGATTACTGGCTTCCGGGAAGCTACTCACTTTTTTTGGCGGTGAACATGCCGTGAGCATCGGGATCATGGAGGAGTACATTAATAAATACCCTGGGATCACCATTCTGCAACTGGATGCCCACGCGGATCTCAGGCCCGATTACCTGGGATCGCCCTATAACCATGCTTGTGCGTTACATGCTGCAAGTAAACGGGCCAACCTGATACAGGTGGGAATTCGGAGTATGGATACCGGGGAACTGGAATTCATGGACCCGGACAAATGTTTTACTGCCGGTGGGATGCAATCCGATCCGGAATGGATGGATAAATCACTGGCACTGATGTCGGATGAAGTGTATATTACCCTTGACCTGGACGTATTCGATCCTTCCATTATGCCAGATACCGGCACCCCTGAACCAGGCGGAATGCTGTGGTACGGGATGCTTACCTATTTAAGGAAGGTATTTTCAGAAAAACAGGTGAAAGGATTCGATATCGTGGAATACTCGCCGGTAACAAACCAGAAGGCACCCGGATTCCTGGTTGCCAAATTATATTACAAAATGTTGTCATATTATTTCAGTTATGGAAAAAAAGGGTAGTATTCGTGCATTCATACTTGAACATTTTAAACATTTTAATGCAGCAGCGCTGGTGGATGCCGCAAAGGGTTATGAAGAGCATTTGCTCCAGGGGAAAAAGATGATGATTACCCTGGCGGGAGCCATGAGTACCGCTGAACTGGGAAAAACCCTTGCCGAGATGATCCGCCGGGACAAGGTGCATATTATATCATGTACCGGAGCGAACCTGGAAGAGGACCTGATGAATCTGGTGGCCCATGCACATTACAAGCGTGTTTCCAATTACCGGGATCTTACCCCGGAGCAGGAGTGGGGGTTGCTGGAAAAGGGACTGAACCGGGTAACGGATACCTGTATTCCGGAAGAAGAGGCCTTCAGGAGGCTTCAGAAACATATTTTTAAATGCTGGAAGGGAGCCAATGACAAGGGTGAGCGTTACCTGCCCCATGAATTCATGTACCAGATGATCAGGTCGGGCGAGTTGGAGCAGTATTACGAGATCGATCCCGCCAATAGCTGGCTACTAGCTGCGGCAGAGAAGAACTTGCCGATTGTGGTGCCAGGCTGGGAAGATTCCACCATGGGTAATATCTTTGCCTCCTATTGTATTAAGGGTGAGTTGTCGCCCCAAACCATGAAATCCGGCATTGAATATATGACCTGGCTCGCCGATTGGTACACAGGGAACGCCGGAGATGAAGGAATCGGATTTTTCCAGGTGGGGGGAGGTATTGCCGGCGATTTCCCGATATGTGTGGTACCCATGCTATACCAGGATATGGAGAGGACAGACACTCCGTTCTGGAGCTATTTCTGCCAGATATCAGATTCCACCACCAGCTACGGATCTTACTCGGGGGCCGTACCCAATGAGAAAATCACCTGGGGAAAACTTGACATCAATACGCCAAAATTCATCATCGAATCCGATGCAACCATTGTGGCACCCCTAATATTTGCATATCTGCTAGAAATGTAATTAATGGGATTGTGCCTTATGCCCGGGTAGGAATTAAATATTTGAGGAGAGCGGTTTGACAATCACCTGTCCATCACAATATGGACAGGTATATATTTCACATCCCACACACCCAAAACAATTACTGCACGATTTTGTGATATCGTCAGTTTCACTTTTCTGGTGACAATCCGGACAGTGTACGATTTTATTTTTCACGGGATTTCAGGAAAAGCTATTTTCCTGCAAATTTAATTTTTTAAAAGTTTTTCTTCCTCATTTCCCGGGTAAGTAGAAAAAATATGGGGGAAATTATACCAGGCGAAGCGTAATTAAAAACATTGTAAAAGCTAATAGTCGCAGGTCATCGCGGAGGTGTAGAAGGAAGGAGTGGGTCCTGAAATATCTTTGACGGGGTAAAAATTCAAAAAAAACGAAATTGAAAAATGTAATTTAAGGCTTGATAAGTTGTATTTAGTTGTAAATTTTATGCTTCAACAATTGGTATAGGTAAAATCGTTTTAACATCAGAATAATAGAATTATATAAGCAAATAATATTATAATTTTCAAAAATTTGAAGGGTGCCCGGAGCTATTGCATTCAAATATGTAG
>JBBDIE010000135.1:0-2957 GCA_040880545.1 Bacteroidales bacterium
TTTCGTTTTCATGTCTAAAGAATTAATCAGGCAGTATTACAATCAGCTTCACTCATTAAAAAAAGCGGGGATTAGCAATGAAATGGCCATCAAGCAGCCGTTTGATATGCTGGTGTTACAAATGGCGGGAACCCGGCATTATGTGTATGCCACAGAAGTAACCATCAAAAATGAAAATGGGAAAAACATCCGTCCTGATGGCATTTTGATGAATGAGCTCCGCATTCACAAAGGATATGTGGAAAGTAAAGACACCGATGATTCCATTGATGATGAGATTCAGAAAAAAATTCATAAGGATAAATATCCTTCCACCAACATCATTTTTCAGGACAGCGAAACAGCGGTATTGATTCAGCACGATAAAGAAGTGATGCGTGTGGAGATGAAAGAAATGGATGACCTTGATTCCATCCTTCGCATGTTCATTGATTTTAAACCCGCTTACATTGACCGGTTTGAAGATGCCCTCGATAAATTCAAGGAAGACATTCCCACCATTGTTGAAACGCTTCGTGAGTTAATTGAAAGACAAAACGAGGAAAACCCCGCGTACCAAAAAGGCCGGGATGAGTTTTGGGAAATGTGTAAGCAGGAAGTGAATCCCGAAATTACACAGGATGATATTCGGGAAATGGTGATTCAGCACATTTTGACCGAGGATTTATTCAAATCGGTTTTTGATGAAACAGACTTCCATCACGAAAATAATATTGCCCGCGAGCTGGAAGGACTGGTTAACACGTTTATGAACCGGGAAATCCGGCAAAATCAGCTTAGCGAATTGAATCATTATTACCGAACGCTGAATACCCATGCTTCACAGGTTGCCGACCATCATGAAAAGCAGCGGTTTCTGAAAGTGATATATGAGAATTTCTACAAGGTTTATAATCCCAAGGGAGCTGACCGGCTCGGAGTGGTTTATACGCCAAACGAAATTGTAGATTTCATGATTCGCAGTACCGATTATCTGCTCGAAAAACATTTTAACCGGAGCCTGCACCACGAGAATGTACATATTTTAGATCCGGCTACAGGCACGGGAACGTTTATTACGGATATCATCGAATACATTCCGAACCAATACCTGGAATACAAATACACGAATGAAATTCATGCCAACGAAGTAGCCATTCTCCCCTATTACGTGGCTAACCTGAATATTGAATTCACCTATAAACAGAAAACCGGGACGTACAAAGAATTTCCCAATATCTGTTTTGTGGATACGCTGGATAATACCTCTGCTTTGCAATGGGACCGAATGAGTGTTGACCAGGGCGTTCAATCGAGTATGTTTGCAGTGAGCAGTGAGAATGCCGATCGGATTAAACGGCAAAACCAGCAGAAAATCTCGGTGGTAATTGGAAACCCGCCCTATAATGCGAACCAGGCGAATTTCAATGATTTTAATAAGAACCGCGAATACCCGGACATTGATAAGCGTATTAAGAATACCTATGTAAAACACTCCACCGCCCAAAAAACCAAAGTGTATGATATGTACTCCCGCTTTTACCGCTGGGCTATGGACCGGATTGATAAAAACGGGGTGATTGCTTTTATCACGAACCGTAGTTTTATAAACAGCCGGACTTTTGACGGATTTCGTAAATGCATCGAAGATGATTTCGATTATGCATACATCATAGACACCAAAAGTGATGTCCGTGCAAACCCGAAAATAGCAGGAACCACCCATAATGTATTTGGCATACAAACCGGGGTAGCCATTATGTTCTTAATTCGGAAAGCGGAGAAAAAAGAGCACCAGTGCCAGATCTATTACAATGGTGAAATGGAAGATGATTGGCTTAAAGAAAAGAAGCTTATTTGGTTTAAGGATAACAATATCAAAGAAATTGAATTTGATAGAATTGAACCTTCAAAAAAACATAATTGGATTAATCTTGCTGATACTGATTTTGATGATTTAATATCATTGGGAAGTAAAGATGTTAAACTTGGAAGAAGTAAAGAGTCCGTTTTTAAATTGTATTCCTTGGGGGTTGTAACTGCAAGAGATGAATGGGTATATGATTACAATAAAACAAGTCTCAAAAAGAAGATTAAATTTTTGATCAAATCGTATAACAGCGATCTAAAAAAATATGAGGGGAAGGAGAAAGAAATAATAAAAACTAAGATTAAATCAAGAGAGAAAACAGAGATTAAATGGTCAAGAGCTGTTATTAATGATTTATCAAAAAACATCAAATATAAATTTGATGGGAACAAGATAATAGAATCAATTTATCGTCCATTTGTTAAAAGCAATCTATACTATTCCAATCATTTAAATGAAATGCAATATCAAATGCCAAAGGTTTTTGATAGCAATAATAAAGTTATCGCATTTTCAGGAGAAGGCAGTTCAAAACCATTCCATGTTCTTGCTTTTGACATTGTTTATGGGCACGATACTTTAGAAAAGACTCAATGTTTTCCACGATATCGATATGATAATGAAGGTAATCGTTTAGATAATATAACCGATTGGGGATTGAAGGAGTTTGAACTGCAATATGAAGATAAGAGTATCAAAAAAGATAATATTTTTAATTACACTTATGGTGTATTACACAATCCTGCATACCGAGAAAAATACGAACTAAATCTAAAACGAGAATTTCCCCGCATTCCTTTCTATGAAGATTTTTGGCAATGGGCGAAATGGGGCAAACAGCTTGTAGACTTGCACATCAATTACGAAGAAGCGGAACCTTTCGGGCTTACCAAGAAAGAGGCAAAAGTCAGCGACAAGCCCAAAACCAAACTCAAAGCGGACAAAGAAAACGGCACCATTCAACTCGATGAAAACACAAGTCTGCACGGCATACCTGAAATAGCCTGGGAATACAAGCTTGGCAACCGCAGCGCCCTCGAATGGATTCTCGACCAATACAAAGAAAAGAAACCCCGCGACAAAACCATCCGCGAAAAATTCAACACCT
>JBBDIE010000136.1:0-1810 GCA_040880545.1 Bacteroidales bacterium
TAATAACTTTTTTACATTATATACGTTACACACAGTATAAGCAAAATTATTTGGCCATAAGAATTATTAAATCAACCACAAACACCATGAATCAGTTGAAGACCAGGCAAATTTTTGCAAGCGTAATTTTCGTAATTGCATTCTCCTGCATCTTCCCTTCATGCGCGACACCACGCCGGAGCACGCTTGAGAAACAAAGACAGGGTCTGATGATGCAGGATAAGTCGGAGTACAGGAGAAACAAATCGAAGTACAAAGGTTCTGCTTCCTACAGACAACAACAACGCAGAAGTAAATACTACAAAAAGAACGTTATCCGCAAATAACCGCGTACCCTTGTCTCCTTCTTGCTTATTAAATAATTTTAACTGTTTTTGTCCCGATTGATAATCAGGAATAGTATCTTTGATTTTCAACAAATGCTCCGGCAACCACTTGTTGTTCTGGTGCATCTCTATTCATAACAAAGCAGCTATTCATGAATTTACCGTTTCTCAGCGTCTCATTGTTTATGATGTCCATTTCGTATCATATTCAATGCCAGACCGGTAACGGTCCCGACCCGGCCATACATAATGGCACTGTTTATAATTACGTGGCCATCCGAACCGGCGGACATCAATACCTGGACGGGGAAATGTACTTCTATGGCACCCTTACCATCAATAATACTACATACAGGAACCTGGAACTGAATTATGATATATTCAACCAGGCAGTTCTCTTTAAATACGGAACCGGTAGCGGAAGAAAGGTCATATCCATTCCCGTTGAAACGATCAGTGAATTTACCATCCATGACAGGAGCTTTGAGGTAATACATGTATCTGACTGGGATTATACAATCTATGAAAAAATTGGCGACGGGAAATGGTGCATCTACTATCAATGGTCCAAGGATATTAAAACTGCCAGTCAGAACGAGCTCAATAATTATGAGTTTTCAAAATCGCAAAAAACAATATACCTCTCTGATTCTTCAGAATTCATAAAGATCAGGGGTAAAAGAGATTTTTTGAAGGCGTTTGGTGCGGATAATAAAAAGGATCTGAAGAAGTTTATGAGAACAAACAGGATCAGGTTCAAGTCGGTTTCAAACATACAAATGAGAAATTTATTAAACTTTTGCAATTCGATATAGGCCTTGAAATATATATTCATTGTTGCACTGGCTTTTTGTGTAATTGTGGCAAAAGCACAAAATATACCAACCATAGCCATACATATTGAAAATTCCTCGTTCGATGAATTTGTTTCCCTCATTGAAGAAAATGCAGGGCTGCATGTCTATTTCAACAAGGAGGAGCTGTCAGGACAAGTTGTTTCTCTCTCTTCCGACTCAATTTCGGTAACCGCGGCACTTGAACAGGCACTGAAAGGGACAAATTTTATGGTCTCTCCATGGAACGGCCATTTCGTTATTCTCCCTGCCGATCAGCTGCCCGAAAAACTCCCCGATTTCATGGGTGAGATGCCGGCCACAACCGTTGAAGATAACGACCAGGTAACTTCCAGCGAAATCAGGTATTTCCAGGGACGAAAGTCCCATGTATTGCAAACACGAACCATCGGCGACAAAAACAGCCCCGGAAACGGCAAAATAAGGGTGTCGGGGATCATCACCGACGAAGATACAGGAGAACCAATAATTGGTGCCACCATCTATATTGAAGAGACAAAAACAGGTGCAGCCACAGATCTGCAGGGGTATTTCGCGATCATTCTGTCGCGCGGGAAATACAACGCCCAGTTTGCTTCCATGGGATATGAAACCGGGAAATACCTCCTGGATGTATATTCAAACGGGAAT
>JBBDIE010000136.1:1910-10005 GCA_040880545.1 Bacteroidales bacterium
ATCATCAAGGATTTTTCCATCTATAAGGGCCATATACCGGTGGAATACGGCGGACGACTCTCTTCTGTCTTCAATATTACCACAAGACAGGGGAACAAGAAGAACTTCAGGTTCCATGGCGGGGTAAATCCTATTGCAGCCAACGTTACACTGGAAGGCCCCATTATAAAAGATAAAAGCTCGGTGCTGGTCAGCGCAAGGTCCTCCTATTCAGACTGGATCCTCTCCCGGATACAGGATCCGGTGCTGAACAGCAGCAGTGCCAATTTCAACGACTTTTCCATGTATGCCGACCACCACCTGGAAAAAACCGTGGTCTCCGCGTTCATCTACACCAGCAACGACAAATTTGACCTGTCCGATATAAACAGCTACACCTATTCAAACCGGGGCGCATCACTGAATGTACATCACAGTTTCAATAACCTGCTGAGAATGGATATGGCACTGATCGGTTCAAAATACGGTTTCAATACCATCGATAACCAGCATATCTCAACGGCCTATTCCCATGATTACGAGATCAACCACTATGAATTCAGGACTGACTTTACACAAACGATCAATGAGTCCCATGTGCTCTCCTTTGGTATAAACGGGATTTTATACCAGCTGAACCGGGGATCTGTTCTTCCTTTCGGTGATGAGTCACTGCGAACGGCGATAGATCACGGCCGGGAAAAAGGAGTGGAAACTTCGATTTACCTGTCGGATGATTACAGCGTTAATCACTGGTTATCAATCACCGGCGGGATCCGTTTTTCGATGTTTGCACCCCTTGGTGTCAAAGATGTTTACACGTATGGTGAAAACCTGCCGAAACTACCGGGTTACATAACCGACACCCTCTTCTTTAAAAACAACCGGGCCATCAAATGGTACAAATCGCCGGAGATCAGGCTTTCCGTTAATATAAAAACCGATCAGGACGGTACGGTTAAGCTGGCATTTAACCAGATGAGCCAGAACCTCTTTATGCTGAACAATACCCTCTCCATTGCCCCGAACTCCCAGTGGAAGCTTGCAGATTACCATATAAAACCCTCTTCCGGCAACCAGTATTCGGCAGGTGTCTTCAGAAATATTCCCCATGCCAATCTCGAAACTTCCGTGGAATTTTTCTACAAGACAACAGACAATTATACCGAGTATAAAGACGGCGCCGATTTTCTCAACAATCCATCAATTGAAACTGAAATCCTCCAGGGCAAACACACTTCCGGTGGTGTGGAAATGATGCTGAAAAGAACAACCGGCCGGTTGAATGGCTGGCTGGCATATACCTACTCCAGGTCATTTGTGCATGTGGATGGTGAAAACGCGTGGGAGAAGATCAATAACGGTAAGGTATACCCTTCCAATTATGACATACCGCATGCTACAAATGCTGTGTTGAATTACAACCTGTCCAGGAGAATTGTGTTTTCGGGGATTGTGACCTACCAGAGGGGGAGGCCCGTAACCTACCCGGTTTCGGTGTATTATATCGACGATATTCCTATTATCGACTACTACGAAAGAAATAAATACAGGATCCCCGATTATTTCAGAACAGACTTTTCCCTGACCATTGAAGGAAACCTGAAAAGGGATAAACTGGGCCACAGCTCATGGATGTTCAGCCTCTATAATGCTACCGGACGAAAAAATGCCTATTCAGTCTATTTTATATCTGAAAATGGAAGGATCAAAAGCTACAAGTATTCGGTGATTGGCATTCCCTTCTTCACTGCCACATGGCTCTTTAAATTTGGTAATTATGCATCTCAGTAAAACCTCAATATTCCTGGCTGTTGCCATCATCTTCTTCAATTCCTGCATTGAAGAATACACGCCTGAAACAGATTCGGGGGATGCAGAACTCTATGTGGTTGAAGGCAGGGTTTCCGGCCGTGAAGGTTTCCATTATATCCAGATCTCCAGGTCATCTGCAATTGCTGATCCGGGCTGGATCCCCGTTTGGAATTGTGATGTGAAAATAAGCGACAACCAGGGCAATCAGTTTATGGCATCAGAATTGGGGAACGGGAAATACAGGGTCAACATTTCCGCGGATTTTCTCATTCCCGGAACAGCTTTCAGGGTGGAAGTTAATACCCCCACCGGGGAGCTGCTCCTCTCTGATTATGATACGTTGACCTCCTGCCCTGAAATAGATTCCATCTATTACGAAATCGAAGATTTCCCCGCCTCTGCCGAATCATTCATACCTGGCATCCAGTTTTACGTCGATTACAACGGTGAAAATTCAACAGCCGGAAGGATCAAATACGAAATAGAGGAGACCTGGCAATATGAGGTGGATTATCCCATTAAATGGACCTGGGACGGCCGTGTTCTGACCATCTATGACACCCCTGATTACTCAAAATCCGTCTGCTGGAATACGGTTGCAAATAACCGGATATTTACTTTATCCACCAATAACCTGAACACCAACAGATTCAAAAAGTTTCCCCTGCACCATGTTTTAAACAATTCCCGCAAGTTGCTCATCGGTTACAGCATCCTTTTCAAACAGTTGTCAATTTCAGAAGAGGCTTTTACCTATTTTGAAAAGATTCAGGATAACAGTATGGAGAGCGGTGGTTTGTATGAGACCCAGCCCCAGCAAATAGAAGGGAACATCAGGAACGCTTCCGATCCCGGTTCAAGAGTTCTCGGCTATTTCTATGCCGCCGGTATAAAGGAAAAACGAATTTTTATCGACCGGGTGGATGGGCTTGAACTGAATCCTGCCACTTTGTGTTCGCCCATATACCTTCAGCTTGGTTATGGCATTCTTCGCAATCTTGAAAAACCGGTCTATTTGTGGCTGGAAAACGGCACTTACCTGCTGCATGAAATGTGTGTGGATTGTACCACCTGGGGAGGCAAAACAATCAAGCCCGGTTTCTGGCCAAACTAAGTCAATTGAATAGATGATGAACAAACTTTTTGCCATACTGATTTTAACCTCGCTGCCCCTTTTTTCATTCGGCCAGCCACCCCTGAAAATGGTTGAAAAGGTGCTCCTGGTTACCGACCGGTCGCTTTATGTGGCGGGAGAAACACTCTTCTTTTCATCCAGACTATTTACCAATGAACATAATCCCGGCCTGCAGAGCAAAATCATCTATATTGAACTGGTTACCCCCTCCGGGGAACAGATCAGTGGCCATAAATTCAAACTACAAAACCTGGAATGTTCAGGGTCACTGAAGATCCCTGAAAATATTAATTCCGGAAACTACTATATCAGAGCATACACAAAATATATGCGGAACTTCGACCCGCGCCACTTTGGTTACGCCAGCCTCAAATTCGTCAACCCTTACAAGAAGGATCTGCTGCGGACTAATGGCGATCAGGACACTGTTCCTGCCGCCGTTTTCTCAGGAACCACAGACACAACCGACTATTTTAACCTGACAACTAATGCGGTAGTCTATGGAACACGTGAAGTAGCCACCATCAGCATCACACCGGGTGCATCCGACAACAATCCAATACTTTTTGCGGTTGTATCGGTCATACCTGCAAATTCCGGTCTCCGGCAAAAACTTGAATTTCAGGGGGAAGAGACATTACCGGACGAAGATCATTTTACAGACGCGGAAAGAAACGGAATTACCATTTCCGGGGTTGTAAGGAACCAGGAGTCGGGTGAGCGTATTCCGGGAGCGCAGGTGAACCTTACCCTACTGGGTGAAAATAATAATCTCTTCTACCCGGTTTTATCCGGTAAAAATGGTGACTTTGTATGTAGCCTCTCTGAACTGTACAACAACCACGATCTTTTTATCAATGCCCAAACAGAGACAGGTACACCTGAACTGTTCATCGATTACGACTTTTACAGCAAGCCGGTAAAATGGCCCTCACCGTGGTTCATCTTAACGGAGGGAGAGAAGGCGGTTGCATTGAATTTTGCCGGAAATGAAAAAGTGAAAAAATATTTTAACGGTAGCGGAAACACCGGTCAGGATAAACGGTTTCCGGATATAACGGAAGATACCATACCATTTTACGGAAGAGCGCCGTACATGGTCTACACGGATGACTACATCTATATGCCCACGCTTTCCGACTTTTTTGCAGAGCTCATACTGCCCCTACGCATTAAAAGATTAAATAAAACAAGGTACATTTCTATTGTGGGCGATGATGCGGAACTCTCCATGTACCCGCCGCTTATTATGGTGGATTATATCCGGGTGGACGATGCAGAAGAGATCCTGAAGATCGATCCGGATAAAGTATCCCGGTTTGACATCGTACCTGCCCCTTACGTCAGGGGGGAGATAACCTATGGCGGGATACTGAACATCCTATCTAAAAACAACGACTTTGCCGGTATAAAACTTCCGGAATCGGGACTCTTCCTGAACTACCAGTTCCCGGAGCAACCCGATGCAAATGTCGGTTTTGCTGAAAAGCTGCCTGACCATCTTCCCGATACCAGAAACACCCTCTACTGGAACCCACGACTGGAACCGGATACTTCCGTTACTTTCCATACCGCCGACACAAAAGGTGAATACCTGATCAGGGTGGATGGGTTCAGGCAGGATGGAACAATGGTTAGCTCTGGTGTGAGGTTCACGGTAAAGTAATCAACACCATTCAATACCTCAGAAAGAATTCAATCTCATTTTTAATCTCCTTTTAATTTCATGTTCATGGTATCTTAATTTCTGCAATGCAGTTTTGCACTATAAATACCATGAACAAGCCAGTATTAACAACCCAAAACCAGCTTAAGTAACATAATGAATCAGAAAAACAGTTCTTCTGTTCCAAGGAACAGGAAGAATGGCAGACAATATCCACCCACCATCGGACCGGTAAACAATCTTGAAGATTACCTGAAACCTGACTGGTGGCGCAGGATTTTTAATTCCATGTACCTTAAAACAGATGCCGATGTGGTGGAAGATAAAAAGATCACCTCATTCGAACTGGATCTGTTCAGTAAAATTGTGGGATTTGATCCCGATGACATGATCCTCGATCTTGCCTGTGGTCAGGGGCGGCACTCCCTGGAACTTGCCAGGAGGGGATGTAAAAACGTATATGGGCTGGACCGTTCCCATTACCTGATAAATAAAGCAAAGCAGATCAACCAGTCGGAAGGATTGCAGGTGAATTTTAAGGAGGGTGATGCACGACGGCTCCCCTATTCTACCGACACCTTCGATAAAGTGATGATCCTGGGAAACAGTTTTGGATATTTCGAAAGTATCGAAGACGATATAAAAATCCTGAAGGAGATTTTCAGGGTATTAAAACCGGGAGGGATCTTCCTGATCGATGTGGCCGATGGCTCTTACCTGAAAGACAATTACAGTCCCAGGAGCTGGGAGTGGATCGATAAGAACCACTTTGTATGCCGTGAACGATCCCTTGCAAACGATAACCAGCGATTAATATCCAGGGAGGTGATCTCCAATATCAAGAAAGGGGTGATTGTTGACCAGTTTTACGCAGAAAGACTATATACCCGCGAAAACCTGGGTGAAATTCTGCAGAAATCGGGATACAAGAACATTCGTTTCCACAGTGAATATGTAACCGAATCGGACCGCAACCAGGACCTGGGAATGATGGAACGCAGGATTCTGCTTACATCACATGCCATTAAGGAGTGGTCGCCCGTAAAAAAGAAACTGACTGAGATTAAAAACGTGGCCGTGATCCTGGGCGATCCGTTGAAAAGGGATATTATTAAACCCGATACTGTATTCGATGAAGATGATTTCAACACCATCGACCAGCTTAAAATGGCGCTGAGTTCACTGAAAGATTACAGGTTCACCTATCTTAACAACCACGATACACTCATCAACACCCTGGTAAAGCAGCGGTCGCAGTTCGACTATGTTCTCAACCTGTGTGATGAAGGATTCAACAATGAGGCCACCAATGAACTGCACATTCCGGCGCTGCTTGAAATGCTCAATATCCCCTATTCGGGCTCAAACCCGCAGTGCCTGGCCTACTGCTACGACAAATCGCTGATCCGTGGTATCGCCAAGGAGATGGAGATTCCGGTTGCCGATGCGTTCTACATCAAACCGGAGGACAATGTCTTCGAAATGAATATCGAATTCCCGGTGATCGCCAAACCAAACTATGGTGACAGCAGTTTCGGAATTACACAAAAGAGTGTAGCATCAAACGTTGAACAACTCAACGATGCCATCCTGATGGTACGTGATAAACTGGGGTACGACAAGCCGGTACTGGTGGAAGAGTTCCTGCCCGGAAAAGACATCACTTTGGGGATCATCGGGAACGCTCCGGATGCATATACCGTATTGCCGGTCATCGAAGAGGACTATTCCCAGCTGCCTGATAAACTTCCCAGGATTTGCGGCTACGAGGCAAAGTGGTTGCAGGATTCACCCTACTTCAGATTGCTCCGCTCGGTGGAGGCCGAACTGGATCCTGAAACGGAGAAACAGATCATTGCCTGGTGCCTGAAATTATCGAACAGACTGGATTGCAGGGATTATGTACGATTTGACTGGCGGCTGGACAAAGAGGGACAGCCGAAACTGTTGGAGGTAAATCCCAACCCCGGCTGGTGCTGGGATGGCCACCTGGCCAAAATGGCGGCCATTGCAGGTTCCGGCTATGCCCTGATGTTGCAGAAGATCCTCGAAGCAGGGGAGCAACGGATTAATTCCGTCTATTCCAACGGGAAACATAAAAAAGTTGAACAGCCCCAACCCGCCCTGGAAAACCTACAACTTTAATAACGATACCCGTACAATTCACCCATGAATTTAACCACCAGGATCAGGGCGGTAAACCGGATTTTTGCCCTGGCCGACGCACATACAGCCAAATTCCGGACTGCTTCAGGGCTGCGCTGCCTCGATAATTGCGGCCTCTGTTGTACCAATCCAAATATACGGGCCACTGTGCTGGAGTTTTTACCACTGGCTCAGCACCTGGTGGTTTCGGATACACATATATCAGTTTATGAAAGACTTATATCACAAAATGATACGGTATGTGTTAATTATAATCCCTTTGAATCCGCCGGACATTGTACAGCCTATCAGAACAGGGGGCTGATCTGCAGGATGTTTGGTTTTACTGCCCGGACCAATCAACATGGAAAACCGGAATTGGTGACCTGTAACCTGATCAAAAAATCCATCCCACAGGAGAAGATTGACAAAACGTTGATCAAAGCACCGGTAATGGCCGATTACTACATGAAACTGTATGGGATCGACCCCAATCTTTCAGTGCAATATCTTCCTGTTAATGAGTCGGTTAAAAAAGCTTTGGAAATAGTATTGCTGGAATCACAATTCCGTAAAAAACGGGCCTGAAATAAATTTTATATCGAATCTAAAGTGTAATTTTGGTGGGGCATTGATCCCATTAATTTATATTTACTTAGTGCTTGCAAGAAAATGTCAATAGCTGCGTTATGGACAGACACTAATTATGCTGCATGATCGCTAAATACCTATCCATGAGAATACTGGTAATAGAAGATGAACCAAAAGTCGTTGCCTTTCTGAAAAAGGGACTGGAGGAAAATGGATTCGAAGTGGATGTGGCCTTCGATGGTCAGATGGGCGAGAAGCTGGTTTCCAGGGATCTGTATGATTTGATTATACTGGATATCATCATTCCTGGGATCAACGGAATTGAACTTTGCCGGCGGATCAGGGAGAAGAACATCATCTCTCCCGTTCTCATGCTGTCGGCACTGGGAACCACCGACGACAAGCTTGAAGGATTTGATGCAGGCGCCGATGATTACCTTGTTAAGCCCTTTGAGTTCAAGGAGCTGGTTGCCAGGATCAACGCCCTCACCAAACGAGTTTCCGGAATTCAAAAAAGCTCAAATTCCCTTAAAATAGCCGACCTGGAGCTGGACCTGAACAGGAAGGTGGCCAAACGGGACGGAAAACTCATTGAACTGACCGCCAGGGAATTTGCATTACTTGAATATTTTATGCTAAACAGGGGAAAGGTAATGTCGCGGGCCGATATATCTGAAAAAGTGTGGGACATATCCTTTGATACCGGAACCAATGTGGTGGATGTATATGTGAATATTTTACGCCGTAAAATTGAAAAGGGATTC
>JBBDIE010000136.1:10105-18372 GCA_040880545.1 Bacteroidales bacterium
AAAGGATATTGAAATGATCAGGGAATTGAAAACGGTCCGTTATAAAGAACGTACCTCCGATATTTTCGGGTACCATGAAGAAAGAGCCGGTGCGGACCTGGTGATCATCTGTTCCGCAACAGATCTCTTCGGAATGAAAAAACTCTCCAGGCTCCGTTTTATCCTGGCTTCCGTTTTCCTGGTTAGCCTGGTGGTGGTATATTTTACAGGACGACAGTTTGCCTCCGGAGCACTTGAGCCAATCTCCCAACTGGTCAGAGAGGTGGACCAGATCGATATCACAAGGATCAGTTCACGTATTACAACCCGGGGTGACAGTGACGAAATAGCCCAACTGACAGACACTTTCAACAAGATGCTGGCCCGGTTGGACACGGCATTCAAATTTCAGAAAATATTTATACCCAACGCATCCCACGAGCTGCTCACTCCCCTTACAGCCATTACCGGGCAATTGGAAGTGGCACTGATGAAGGACCGTGATGTGGAGGAGTACAAAGCAACATTGGGCTCTGTGCTGGAAGATATTAAAAGCCTGAATGAATTAACCAACCGGCTGCTGATTCTCACCCGGCTGGGTGGTGAACATACACCCGATAAATTCAACCTGGTACGGATCGATGAAATCCTTTGGAACTCCCGTTCAGAACTGATAAAACGTAATAAACAGTTCAATATCAATATCTTCTTCACCGATTTTATACAGGGGGAGCACCACCTCAACAGTAACGGCAACCCCACCCTGCTGAAAACCGCCTTTATGAATATCATTGAAAACGGCTGCAAATACTCTTCCGACCACAGGACCGATATTTATCTTTCTGTCATTGAAAATGCTTGCGAAATTCTGTTTAAAGATGAGGGCATCGGGATTCCCGGAGAGGATCTGGATTATATCTTCCATCCGTTTTACAGGGGTGGCAATGTGAAAAATAACAAAGGACACGGCATCGGGCTCTCACTGGTGGAAAGTGTGATCCTGTTGCACCATGGAACAATCAGTGTGAATTCAAAACTGAAAACCGGAACCGAGGTGAGAATAACCCTGCCCCTCAACTGACTCCAAGATAAGACAACGAAGGATTACCTGTATCAGGTTTCAGACACATACAACAGATTCCACAAATTATAACAGATATTCTTCAAACCAATAATTTAAGCGGCCGGTTTGGATTTAATTTATTATTTTTCGGAATTGGTAAACTTGTGATTACAAGAAAATGGCAAGCACGACAAAATATGATAATTTTAATCTTACTAACTACTAACCAATTCAATCATGAGAAAAAATCTGTTCTTGCTTATTGCAGTATTTCTAATCGCCTCTTCTGTTTACGCGCAGAATGAAACAGATGCTACCATTGTCATATCGGCCGACCAGGGAACCGATATCATTAACAGACATATTTACGGACACTTCTCTGAACACCTGGGAAACTGCATTTATGGTGGTTACTGGGTTGGAAAGGATTCGCCCATTCCAAACACCAACGGCATACGCAACGATGTTGTTGATGCACTGCGAAAGATCCATATTCCCAATCTACGGTGGCCGGGCGGTTGTTTTGCAGACGAGTATCACTGGATGGACGGGATAGGTCCCGCCGAAGACAGGCCCAAAATGGTGAATACTCACTGGGGAGGTGTTACGGAAGACAACAGCTTCGGAACCCACGAATTTCTGGAACTGTGCGAACAACTGGGCACCGAGCCTGTGATATGCGGAAACGTGGGAAGCGGTACGGTACAGGAGATGTCCCAGTGGGTGGAATACCTCAATTTCGACGGCATCAGTCCCATGGCCAACCTCCGCAGGACAAACGGCAGGGAGGAAGCCTGGGGCGTTAAATACTGGGGTGTTGGAAATGAAAACTGGGGATGCGGAGGTAATATGACCGCCGAATTCTATGCCGATCAGTATAGGAGATTTGCCACGTTCTGCCGTAACTATGGAGAAAACAGGCTTTATAAAATCGCGGGAGGAGCCAATTCAACGGACTACCACTGGACGGAAACATTGATGAAAAATGTTCCGCATCACATGATGAACGGTATCTCACTTCACTATTATACCACCAACTGGAGCAACAAAGGATCTGCCACCGAATTCGGGGAGGAACTTTATTTTGATGTGCTGAGGAGATGCTACGAAATTGAAGATGCCATCGATAAACATATCGTTATCATGGATAAATACGATCCCCGGAAAAGGGTTTCGCTGGTATTCGACGAATGGGGAACCTGGTACAACGTGGAACCGGGAACAAATCCCGGATTCCTTTTCCAGCAAAATACCATGCGCGATGCACTGGTGGCAGGGATCACCCTGAATTACCTCAATGAAAGGTGCGACAGGATTAGCATGGCTAATATTGCACAAACGGTCAATGTACTGCAGGCGCTCATCTTCACCGAAGATGAAAAAATGTTGCTCACTCCCACCTATCACATTTATGATATGTACAAGGTGCATCACGATGCCCGGCTTCTGCCCATCTCAATCGAAACGCCGGTATACCAATATGGTGACCAGTCACTGGATGCCATCAGTGCCAGCGCATCGAAGGACCAGGAAGGGAACATCCATATCTCCCTGGTAAATATTGATATGAAGGAAACCCATAGTGTGACCATCGAAATGGAAGGGTTGGGAGGCAAAAAGATTTCAGGAACCATCCTTGCATCAGATGCAGCAAATAATCACAATACTTTTGAAGATCCCGACAACGTTGTTCCAGAGAAATTTAAAGGCGCTAAAGTAAAAAACGGTATGCTCACCCTGGATCTCCCCCCCAGTTCAGTTGTCGTACTTGCATTGTAGGTAGAGTTTGCCAATAAAGTAGAATGGCTGGATCATAATGTTCGGTATCAAGGGTTATTCCCTGCGGTCATGAGCTCAAAACTTTCAGTTTTTCGGTTGCGAAGTCGGGCATAACACAGTTTTTGACGTTTTTTTGCAAGCACCAGGGAATATTATTTCATGAAAATGAGGAAGCAGATCCCCGGAACATCTGGATTTCTTCCTCTTTTTTTTCGTCCTTAAAAATCACATGTTTACCTTTGTATCCGATTTAACAGGTTGGAAATGAATTGTAAACTGGAAAGCAAGGAAGTTCAGGAGATAGACAGTTGTAACATTGTACAGCAAACTTCGTTTTGGGCCAGTGTAAAAAACCAACAGGGGATTGATCCTGTTGCCTTTAACTACACCGCTACAGATGACCTGCTGCATGCAAACAGCAGCTCAGCCAAACATACCAAAGGCGATTTACTGGTACTGCTCAGGTATGTGGACAATTTCCACTGCATCGCCTATGTTCCTTATGGCCCCAAAGATGAACCCGACTTCGAGCACCAGGGCCCCTTCCTGGAGGAGCTGTCTGAAGTACTCCGGCCACATCTGCCGGTCAACTGCATCATGATACGGTATGATCTCCCCTGGGAAAACCAGTGGGCGGCAGAAGAGGACTATTTCGATACGGCCGGAAACTGGATCGGGCCCCCTGCCTTCAACAACCAGAATTTCCGGGTCAACTTCAATACCAGGAACTGGAACCTGCACAAAAGTTATAGTGACAACCTGCCGTCCAATACCATATTCCTCGACCTGGACCAAAGCCCGGAGGTGCTCATGCAAAAAATGAAGCCCAAAACCCGCTATAATATCAGGCTCTCACACCGAAAGGGAATAAAGGTAACCAACCATGGAATGGAGATGCTTGATACGTGGTATGCACTGTACAGGGAAACTACCCTAAGAAACAGTGTTACGCTCCACAGCAGGGATTATTTTCAGTCTGTATTGAGAAGCCGGTATGAGAACAACTCCGCCGATGTGGATGTCCGGCTGCTCATGGCAGCTCTGGACGGAGAATACCTGGCTGCCATGTTCCTGGTTCGCTCCCATAAAAGAGGCAGCTATCTGTATGGCGCCTCATCAGAAAGAAATCGTAATGCCATGGCCACCTATGCCCTGCAATGGGAGGCCATAAGGCTGGCCAGGGAGTCGGGCTGCAGGGAATACGATATGTTCGGGGTTCCGCCCAATCCTAACCCTTCACATCCCATGCATGGACTGTACCGGTTTAAAAGCGGGTTCGGGGGCCAGTTGTTCCACAGAATGGGTTGTTGGGACTATCCGCTGATGGAACCGGAATATCAAACCTATATAGCACAGGAAGTGAACGGTCAGAAATACCATGTGCACTGACCCTGTCCAATAATCACCCCTTAAAATCAAAACCTGTCTTTGTTTGAAGGTTGCCGATCCCGGAAAATACCTTTTTCAATATCGAAATTTCCATCCTGGTAAGTGCATTCAGATTCACAAGGTTCCCTGGGATCTCGCCGCTGAAAATATTAATTGCCTGGAACCTGAGCCGCAGGTGCATCAATAATTCAAATGTCTCAGTAAGTTCTTCAAAACTCTCATTATCAATTACCTTCAGATCTGCCAATCTCTCCAGTCTTTCCATACTCCCGGTTACTATCAGCTTCTCCCTGATGGCATACAGGCGGATAAAGGCAATCACCGGTAACATCACCTTTTTAATATCGAGATTGAGCTCGTCTGCCCCCGACACCTTCCCCACGATATTACCAAATATATTCAAGGGAGGTTTAAAATTCAACACGGCCATGGCCATCTGGTAAAAGAATACTGACTTGTTGGCGGAAACCTCATGCACATACTTCCGGAGTCCGTCAACCAACGACCTGTCGCCATAAATAAACCTGAAATCGAAGAAAATTCCAGCCTCCAGAACGTCCTGCGGATTTCCATGGTTGATCCAGTCGCTGAAATATTTTTTCCACACTGCCAGTTTCACTGTCCATTTGGGGTTCCTGGCCATGATCTCTCCCTTGCAGTAATGGTATCCAATAGCGTGCAGATCCCTGTTCACCCTCGCCCCCAATGCAAGAAAATAATCCTCTACTCCCTGCTTCTTAGTCTCTTCAATTACAATGGCATTGTCCTGATCCGTTGCCAGTGTCTGTTCCCCCCTACCTTCACTTCCCATTACCATAAAGGCAAACCCACACGGTGCGGACCCCAGTTCCTCCATTCCAAGTTCAATGACCCTCTTATGCATGGCATCAGCCACTGATGTAATGGTACGGGTGATGCTGTGACTTTTGGCCCCGCTTTCTGTCAGTGCCCTGACCAGTACCGGGAGTCGCTTGTAAATTGCAGCAAGCTGCTCCGTGTTTTCAGCATTTGCTATCTCCCATACCATGAAACTGATGGAATTAATGGGCATCTCTGTCAACTGCTCCCGGCCAAACACACCAACAATCTCTCCTTTCGGATCAACCATCGCCAGGTGGGAGATTTTTTTTAATTTTAATTCCAGTAACGCATCATGGAGCAGTGCATTTTCCGAAATGGTCACAACGGGGGAGGTCATCACCTCAACCACCGGCCTGCCTGGATCGATATTGGCTGACAAAACCCTGTTACGGAGGTCATTGCTTGTGATTACACCCACGATTTCATCCTGTTGGGTCATAAAAATTATGTTTCTGCCCTTACGGGTCATCAGATGGGCTACCTCCCTTATGGTTGTAGCAGAGGGACATTTTTTTACTGCCTGTGCCAACGGCTTTATTGGCTGATCCATAAGTAGCAAAGCGGTCTGCAGTTCGTCCGAAAGCTGTCTGAACGCCTTGTCCATCTGCTGCTTGCTTCCCACCTCTTTAACAAGCACTACAAATCCGGTTTCATCAGCGTAGGGGATCATGGAAGCAGAGATCACCACCTCTTTCTCTGTTCCTGTATTACATTCTAACATGGTTTCAAGGGAAACCGACTTTTTGGCGTTGGTGAACATCCCCGTCAGCTCCTCCCATGTAAGCCTGAATAGATCTTCAAAATGCATGTTCCGCAGCTCACTGGGATTATACCCGCTTACTGTTCCGAAGGTAATATTGGAGAAAATAAGATCCCCCCTCAGGAACATCAATGTTGCTTCTGTTGAAGCCTCCACAAGCGATTTGTACTTTTGCCTTGATAACCTGAGTTTCTGTTCCGCATTTTTCCTTCCCCGCTCCATTCCCAGGCTCTGCCTGATAATAAAGGCCAGGATGATGCCAATCAGCAGGGTAAACAGCAGGGTGATCCGCAAAAGCTTGTTTTTTAATACCCTGATCTCTTCCCGGACATCTTCCAGGTAGATCCCGGTTCCAACGATCCAGCCCCACGGTTCGAACCCCTTTACATAGGATAATTTCGGGACAATTCGTGTTGAATCATCCTGCCACTGCCACATATAATTGATAAACCCTTCCCCATCCTGTTCCACCGTTTCTTTTGCCTCCACAAAAAGCAATTTCCCCTCCGGGTCCTGGTAATCAGACAGACCAGTACCCACCAGTTCTCTCCTGTATGGATGCATGATCATCATCGGCTGACGGTCGATAACCCAAAAATAATCCTTGTTCTCATCGCCGTACCTCACCTGCTCAATCCGCTTTACAGCCAGTAATTTAGCACTGTCTTCCGGTAAAGTCTGCTCCACCACCTCCTGGTGGTATTCATCCAATAAACTCCAGGCAGTATTGGTCAGCTGGGAGATCATCTCCTTCTTCCCATCCATGATATTTTTCTCGAACGCCGGGAGGATCACCAGAAAGATCAACAGTATAAAAAACCCTATCGCCAGTATGGAAGGAAGTACAATGGATATGAAAAATCTGTGTAAATTGTTGTCAGGCATCGGTTATTTATTAGGGTGTCAACACCTCTCCGCCCGGAGTGTCTGCCTCTCCGTATCAAAGATACAAAATCCACTACGGTTATGGTCCCCGGTAACCGGATGAATGCCAATGCATATAGGAAACGCTTTCAGCTGAATGTTCCTGGAACGGTGCTGATTGAATTGTCCTGGAGAAACCGTATAACAGCCCCGGGCATGCACATGGCCCGTAACGCTGATCTCACATTGGCGCTGCTCCATGAATGCAAAGTGCTCACTGAATTCCCTTGCATAGGAATAAAAACCTCTTCTGATCCCCGACAGGTTCGGATAGACATAATGGCTGAAAAACAGATTCTTCCCGGTATCCTTCATTATATAAAATTCAGGTAAGGTTCTGAGATAAGCGATATCTTCGTGGGTATACAACGGATCCAGATCATTCTCCTCATGCAACCAGACCGCATTCTGACCCAGTTCCTCCCTTTGTCTGTAATCCAGTTCATACCAGTTGGGAGGGAAATCAAAGACCGGGGAACTTTCCGGAAGCATCTTTGCTGCATGGTAATCGTGGTTACCAGGTACAATAACAGCCTCCCGCTCGCGTAACAACGACAGGCAATCGTGGGCACTACGCGTTTTCTGGAACGAATAATGAGGCACACTGAAGCCCGAAATATCCCCCAGGCAAATAAGTCTGTCATAGCCCTTCTTGTCGATCTTTCCGATCACCCTTCTAAGGCTGACAATATCCTCGTGAATGTCCGATATGATAGCAATACGCAAAATAGTGGGTTTTCTTGTTTCTCAAATTTAATCATTTAAGTTCATTTTCTGTACGAATGAAACCCTCCAAAAACACAAATCCCCCTTTCATATTCCTTCCCTCCTAATTTTTATTTTAATTTTTTTACGCACTGCTTTTCTTTTCGGTTATTTGTTCGTAATTTTGCGAACAGATGAAAGAAACGATAGACTACAAGGTGATCAACGATCAGCAGAAAAAAGCGGCACGATATGCCAAAGCCATGGGGCATCCCATCCGTCTCTATGTGTTGGAACTGCTGTCCAGCCAATCGTGCTGTTATAGCGGTGATCTTTCGGATATCCTTCCGGTGGCTAAATCAACCCTCTCTCAACACCTGAAAGAGCTGAAGGATGCCGGGTTGATCCAGGGTGAAATTGAAGCACCGAGAATCAAATACTGTATCAATAAGGAGAACTGGGAAGAGGCCAAATTACTGTTACGTAAAATTCTAAAATAAAAAAATTTAAATATACGATTCGCTGTTTTGCGAAATACGAATAATTTCATATATAAAAAAAGAGCAATGGAAATCAAAGTACTGGGCACCGGCTGCCCGAAATGCAAGGCCCTGGAAAAGGCCACCAGGGAAGTGATAAGCGAACTGGGAGTCGAGGCCAACATCGTCAAAGAGGAAGACATCATGAAAATCATGGAATATGGTATCATGCATACACCCGGATTAGTGATTGATGGTAAGGTGGTCATGTCAGGACGTGTCCCTTCCACAAAAGAAATTCAACAATTTATCACACAAAATCAATAAA
>JBBDIE010000137.1:0-18310 GCA_040880545.1 Bacteroidales bacterium
TCACTGGAAAGCTCCTTTTTCAATGAATCTTTGGAAAAGTACCACCCAATGAATATTACGATAAAAAATCCACCAAAGGGTAATAAAATATCGGGTGAAGCATTAAATACTGAAAACACATCACTGGAAGCGGTACATATTATTCCCAGAACAGCCACTGAGGCCGTAGCCAGAATGACCGCCCGTTTCCTTGATATTTTCAGCTGTTCAGAAAGGTAAGCCACAATGACCTCCAGTACCGAAATGGTTGACGTGATCGCTGCAAAACAGAGCAGCAGAAAAAACAACAATGCCCAGATCAACCCGCCAGGCATATTCTGGAAGATCACTGGTAATGTAACATATACAAGTTCCGGTCCCTGTCCCGGATTAATACCAAAAGCAAATACTGCAGGAAAAATGGCCAATCCGGCAATTACTGCAATACATGTATCTGCAATTGCAACACTTACAGCCGTATTGGCAAGATTCTCCTGCCTCCTGATATAGGAGCCGTAAGTTATGAGTGTACCCATCCCGATGGAAAGGGAAAAGAATGCCTGCCCCAGTGCTTCCAGAATTACCTGAACAGGAGCTTCCCTGATCTGCGTAAAATCAGGTTTGAAGAGAAATACTAACCCTTCCCTGGCTCCTTCCAGCGTTAACGATCTAAAAACCAATATAACCAGGAGCAGTAACAATAATGGCATCAATATCTTTGCATATTTTTCAATCCCTTTCTTCACTCCTGATATGACAATAAATCCTGTGAAAAAGAGCATTATCAGGAACCACAATACCGGACGCCAAATACCCGTAGTAAACAATTCATAATGGCGTTGGAAAAACTCACGTGAAGCATCGCCGGTAAGCCCTGCAACACCAGATTTTTCGGGTATAATCAACCATTTTAATGACTGTACCAGGTATTCAAGGGTCCAGCCTGCCACCACCGTATAAAATGCGAGTATGATAAAAGCTGTCACCACGCCCAGGGATCCGATCAGATACCACCTTTTTTTGGGCGCGATTTTCTTAAAGGCGCCAACTGGATTTAATTGTGCATTCCTTCCAATTACAAATTCAGACATCATCACAGGAATCCCGATGACTGCTATAAATAACAGATAGATCAGCAGGAATGCGCCTCCACCGTTTTCTCCCAGGACATAGGGAAACCTCCAGATATTACCCAGGCCGATAGCCGAACCTGCTGCCGCTGCTATCAGTCCAAATTTCGATGAAAAATTGTCTCTTGGTGAAGAACTTCCCGGATTCATAGATTTATTTGTATTGCAGTTAATAAAGGCTAGCAATATTAATAAAAAATCAGAAACAATAACAGGGGGAAATTATGGTTCCTGCAAAACAAATACTATTCAATGGCCCTGGATTAAACAGCCGGATAAGCCATTATCAGATGAGGTGAAAAGAAAAAGCCCCATGGTTTCCCACGGAGCTTTAATTTTCAGGTGGGCTGTATTAAGCACCCTCCTGTATCAGTATTACAGTCGGTCTATACAGTTCAGGTCCTCAAATGCACCTTTGAGTCTTTCAATAAGAGCCAACTCACCAGCACGCAACCAAACGCGTGGATCGTATTTTTTCTTGTTCGGCTTATCATCGCCTTCCGGGTTTCCTATTTGTCCCTGGAGGTAATCATGGTTTGCAGCCTCATACTTTCTCACTCCATCCCAGAATGCCCATTGCGTATCTGTATCAATGTTCATTTTAATGACACCATATCCAATCGCTTCCCTGATCTCCGCCTGGGTGGAACCTGATCCGCCGTGGAACACAAAATTGACCGGTTTTTCAGATGTACCGTACTTTTTCTGGATGTATTTTTGTGAATTATCAAGGATCTTCGGGGTAAGTTTCACATTTCCGGGCTTGTAAACGCCGTGAACATTACCGAAAGCTGCTGCAATAGTGAACCTGTTGCTTACTTTACTCAGTTCTTCATACGCATAAGCTACCTCCTCCGGCTGGGTGTATAATGATGAGGTATCAATACCGGTATTATCCACACCATCTTCTTCTCCACCGGTAACTCCAAGCTCAATTTCAAGGGTCATACCCATCTTATCCATCCTGGCCAGGTACTTCTTGCAGATGGCTATATTTTCTTCCAGTGGTTCTTCTGACAGGTCAAGCATATGTGAACTGTACAGTGGCTTACCATATCTTTCAAAGTGCCTTTCTCCTGCATCCAGCAATCCGTCTATCCATGGCAGTAATTTTTTTGCGGCATGATCGGTATGAAGGATAACCGGTACTCCATATAGTTCTGCCATATAATGCACGTGTTTTGCACCTGAGACAGCACCGGCAATGGCTGCTTTTTCATTCTCATTGGAAAGCCCCTTGCCTGCATAAAAGATTCCTCCACCGTTTGAAAACTGGATAATAACAGGTGAATTGACCACTTTTGCGGTTTCTATCACTGCGTTTACAGTGTTACTCCCTACAACATTCACTGCAGGAAGTGCAAATTGATTCCTCCTGGCAATTGCCATAAGTTTCTGGTAATCGTCGCCCGTAACTACACCGGGCTTAATAACGTCTAAAATTTTTTCAGCCATGATTAAATTAAAATATATATTGAAAATTGAAATTCTGAGCCACAAAATTAATCAAAAAAAATGAATGGTGCGCATATAACAAGTCTCTTTACTTGTAATCAGATCAAGGTGGACCTGCATCCCTCTGCATTCGTGGGATCTGGTCAGAATGGATATCCTATTGCAAAATTGTATCCCAGGTCGTTCCATTGCAGGTCCGTATTTGCAGGAACCCAGCGTTCACCTTCAGGATATGAAGGATCCACCATAGGTATCCCGATATCTACCCGGAAGATAAAATAGTTAAAATCAAAGCGTAAGCCGAATCCGGTTCCAACAGCGATCTCCTTATAAAACTTTTTCAGATCAAACAGTGCCCCCACCCTGTCATCTTCTTTGGACAGCGACCAGATGTTGCCCGCATCGACAAACAGTGCTCCTTCCAGTTTCCAGAACAATTTGAACCTGTATTCAATATTGAATTCTATTTTCAAATCTGCTGTTTGGTTAGGATATTTAGAGATCGAATCACCCTCAAAGGATCCAGGCCCCAGGTTTTTTACTCTCCATGCCCTGATTCCATTGGCCCCTCCGCCAAAAAATTGCTTTTCAAAGGGGATGGCAGTGGAATTCAGATATGGTAACGCTACTCCCAGGAAACCTCTGTATACCATGCTTACACCATTGGTTCTGTAATCATAATGCCTGAAATCTATATCGGTCCTGACATACTGTGCATAGTCAACACCAAATAGCTGAAAAACAGCATCCTCTTCAGGTGAGCCAACCAACCTGTATAATCCATACATTATATTGCCCGCTGTTTCAATTCCAAACCGTACATATTGAAAATCACTGGTCTTATTAAGCCTCTGATTGGAATAGACCAGCCTGTATCTCTGATCTGTAATAAAATGTGGCAGATAACTGTAATAGAGATAGGTTCCCTCAAGCCAGGCCCTGAAATCGTCATCCAGCTTCGGTGTATTTATAAGGCTGATATCAATTGGGTAAACAGCATGTGTTACAAACCTGTTGCCTCTCCACCTGTATCCAAAACTGCCAAGGAAAGTGGATCTTGTATAATCCGGCCTCTTTTGGTAGTTGTAGGCCAGGCTAAAATTTGTTTGGGGATTATATTTCCTGATAAACTGATCGGTCTTAAACGGGAGCAGGAACTGAGGCAGGTTCAGTTGCGCCTCCACACCGAACTCCTGCATTGTTCCAAATTCCTCAACTGGTTGTTCAGGATTTTCCGGCAATGTCTCAATGGCACCCAGGAACGTAAGGTCAAATTTCTCAGAGCCACCAAACAGGTTCCGGTGTTGGTAATTCAGGTTTCCGGCAGCACCGATGTTCCCTCCCGATGTTGTGCCCTCGATTCCACCGGTAAAAGCCTGATTTATTGAGGGTAACATCTTAATTTCACAATCAAGCAGTTGCGTATCGCCCTCCACCTGGTTGAAATTAATATCCACCAATCGTAATGCACTTAGCGATGTCAGGTTCCTGTAGGTTTGCTGTACTCGCCGCAAATTGTACAGGGCACCCGGGATAATATAATTCTTTTGCGTGATTAACGTATGCTTGATCCTGATATCCGCTCCGCTACTTACAAATATTCCGTCATGTCTGACGGAATCGGTCCTGTCATCCCCGCTGTTCCCTTCATATCGCAAAATATCCGAATCGGCTGACATATACACATTCCGAATCCTGTAAGTTGGATGCTTTGTACGAAGCGTATTCCCCAATGAATCCTTTACCGGGTAATTCCTGATACCCATGGTCACATCTACCATGTGATCACCCATGGTACTGTCTACTTCATAATAAATGTAATCCCTTGTGAAATTATAATAGCCACTGTTTCTTAACAACTCTTCTATCCGTATATTTTCTGCCCTGAATTTTTCCACATCATATTGATCCTCTTCTTTCAATACCTGAGGAATGGAATCATTGACAATAAATTTCGACAGCGAAGCGTCTTCAAAGAAATAGTCAATATTCCTTATATAATATGGCACTCCCGGATTAATGCTGTAGATTACATTGGCCTTCCGGTTTTTAATAATCGTAGTATCAGTTACCCGGGCATTGAAATAGCCTTTGTTAAACAGGAACATCTCCAATTGCTGGGTTGTATTTGCTTTCAGATCCTCGTTGTAAGAGACAGGTGGTTCTCCAATACTTTTCAGCCAACGGTTCACCCCATTATCTTTCTCTTTCCCTGAAAGATTATACAAACCTAACCAGAATTTCCAGCCCAGCACTTTCTTGTTGGGTTTCTGCTTCACGTAATTCCTGAACTCATCTTTTGGAATATCACTTCTGGTATCCTCAATCTTGTATCTGTTCAGAAGGTATTCATCTTCATTAAGATACTTTGTTGGGTTGCACGACCAAACGACGAGAAGAGCTGCGATCAGAATTGTAAATTGTATGGAAAATCTATGCCTGGTCAAATGGAAGTCCTTTAATACTTTGAAATAATAATATACTGGTAATGATATTAAACAGCTGTAAAAGTACGAATTTATAACATAGATGTTATGGTGAATTTATAATGTAATTAACAGATTTCAAATCACCAGTATTCCGTAATTGTATCTATTATTCTATCTTTAGATCATGGTATCCATCAGCCGGCAAAAACTCATCAGATCCCTGCAACAAAAAAAACAGCGGGACAAGCATGGAATGTTTATTATCGAAGGAGACAAAATCATCACCGATCTGTTGAATTCTGGGGAGTTGAATGAAAATAATATGGTTTACCTGTGCGCCACCGGTGAATGGTTCAGAAGCAGGAAAGGAATCACAAACAGTGTTCTCTCAAATGCAACAGAAGCGGAGACCAGGGAATTAAAAAAACTATCTTCCATGGTGACCCCTCCTGATGTGCTTGCTGTCGTGAAGTTTCAGGAGGCAGTCTATTCTACAGATATAATTCGAAATGGAATCTCCCTGGTTTTTGACACCATCAGGGATCCTGGCAACATGGGTACCATCATCAGAACTGCTGATTGGTTCGGATACAAAAATTTGTTTTGCAGTCCCGATAGTGTTGATCGCTATAATAGCAAGGTTGTGCAATCATCCATGGGAGGGATAATGAGGGTACAAACACATTATACTGATCTGGAAAAACTTTTTATGCAGGCGGAGCGAATGAAAATTCCGGTGTACGGAACGACTATGGATGGTAAAGATTTTTTTGAAACGCCGGTGAAACAGAAAGGAATGATTGTATTTGGCAATGAATCCACCGGGATCAGTAAACAGTTTGAGCCATACTTTACCCGGAAAATTAGCATACCCGATTTTCCGGCAGGTAAGTCAGCTACTGAATCCTTGAATGTTGCATCCTCGGTTGCGATTATCTGTGCTGAACTCAGGAGAAGAAAAATGTGAGTAACTGTCTGATATACAGAAAATTATCCTGCAGATTATTCAAAATGGAAATTCAACATCACAAGAAAAGATCTGAGGCCGCTGATAGAACCTGAATATTGCTCCACACCAGATAAAGGATCGGTTGTAACCATCATATTCCTTAACCCCATGGCCAGTTTTATTTCTGTTGAATACTTGAAGTATTGCAGGTAATTATCGATCCCGAATCCAACTTCCAGGTAGATATCACCACTTTTAGTGTGGATTCTTCCGCCCTCATCCTGATTAAATTCCCTTTGCGCCGACATATCAATCCTGTAACTCATCCCGCTGATTAAGTAAGGCCTGTAATTATTGACCCTTTCAGACCTGTATTTTACCAGCAAAGGAAAATCAAGGTAACTGGAGCCGATGGTCATCGAATTGTCTAATTCCCATGTGTCGGGATCAAAAAATACCAGGTTCCGCGAACCCAGGTTAATACCGGGAAGAAAACGAAGGTTCCAGTTATCATCTAACCGCAGGTCAGAAACAATGTTCACCTGGAATCCGGCCGGTTGAAACCCATGTACATCAGCATAGAGAAAACCTGGCTGTTCCTGATTCCGCCGTATGGCATAATCCATTGAGTTCAGTCCAACGGTGAAACCCCAATGCAATTTTTTATAATCGAATCCGGGGAGATTTCTCGGCTTGTCTGCCTGGGCATATATCGTTGAAAAGGACAAGACCAATATCAGTATGATGGAATTTCTTCGCATAGTCAATAAACGGCCCAAAGATAGGAAATAGTATTTATAGTTTAGTTTGGAAAAATGCATAGCGTGTTGATGCAAATTAATCGCAATCTTATAAAAGTTCCTGTGCAATTGGTTCCGGATTTTCGTGTAAATTTTTCATGTAGTAACCGTAGTCTTTGCTATTCAAGAATTTTCCCGAGAGCATGCTCATAATCCCTTGCATAATCTGTAATGAAACCGTAAGAACAGTCATCAATTCTCAGCTCTTGTTTTGTTATATGTCCCAACGCTGAAAAAGGAAAGTTTTGTTCCATCATATAATCCAGAAATGCAGTTTCTCCCGTTGGCGAAACACTTACAACGATCCTGCTCTGGGATTCACTGAACAGGAAAGCATCTGTTCGTACCTCCGCGGGAGAAGTAATATCAAAGCCCAATGAATTGGGCAGGCAGCACTCCACCAGTGTCACGAACAACCCGCCCAGAGATACATCATGTGCAGATATAATATGACCGTTCTTTATCAGATTTCGAATGATATGTTGCAATTTTATTTCATGCTCAATATCGAATTCAGGTGCTGCAGTCTCCTCAATCTGATGTATGTAGGCGAGGTATTCTGACCCGGAAATATCGTTATCGGATCTTCCGATCAGGTAGATCATATCCCCTTTTGTATAGAAACTAACAGGTGTCAGGTCTGCCTGTTCATCAATGATTCCCACCATGCCCATCACTGGTGTCGGCTGAACAGAGACCGGGTCATCATTTTCATAGGTCAGGTTATTGAAACTGACATTTCCCGCGATTACCGGAATCTGCATTTTTTCAGCTATCTCTTTTATCCCTTTGATACTCTCGGTAAAATCAAAGTAAACCCGCAGGTCGGATGGATCCCCGAAATTGAGTCCATTGGCCAGGGCAACAGGCTTCCCCCCGGTACAAATGATATTACGTGCTGCCTGGGCAACTGCGATCATGGCCCCTTTCCGGGCCTGCCTCTTTACATACCTTGCATTACCGTCGACACTCAGCGCAAGCAGCTTTTTACTGTCCGGAATATTCATCACTCCTGCATCTGAAGGATAATAAGAGCCTAAATTGGAGAGTCCTGCCATGGTATCAAACTGTTCATAAATATACCTCCTGGATGCTATATTCGGATGTTCGATCATCTTTTTGGCCACCTCTTTCATATTCCCGGGAAATGGTACCTCCTCTGCATTTACTTTGGTGATCTGTCTCCCGGGATCTTTGAAATTTCTGATATATACCGGTGCACCGCCACCTCTAACCAATGAGGATACCGGTAGATCGCAAAGCAACACATCCTTTTTTCTGACTGTTATTTTGCCACTGTCTGTTACCCTGCCAATATCCGCATACTTTACACCCCATTTACCGGTAATCTCCTTCAACTTTTCCATTTTACTTTTCGATACCGATACCAGCATTTGCTCCTGCGATTGGGAGAGTAATATTTCAACAGCATCCAGGTCCCCACGCATCAACGGAATTTTTTCAATGTTCAGTTCCACACCTTTCCCCCCCCGAAAAGCCATTTCAGAAGATGCACAAAATACACCACCTGCACCAATATCCTGCATCCCGTTAATGATCTCTGAACCATTCATTTCCATCAGACAGTCACAAAGTATCTTTCCTGCATAGGGGTCAGCCAGTTGGGATTCAGGAACCTTCTGCCGGGTATCTCGGGAAAAAGCGGAAGAGGCAAAACCTGCTCCATGAACACCACTTCCCGAAGTTTCTCTCCCAACAAGCAACAAAAGGTCGCCGCTCTTCTTCAGGGAAGCGGTAATGATCCGCTTCTTTTCAACAAGTCCCACAGCCATCAGATTCAACAGTGGATTATGGGTATAACTTTTATCAAACATGATCTCACCTCCAACCACAGGTATCCCAAAATTATTTGAATAACTGCCCAGGGATTTAACCACGTTCTTTACTGATTCGGCGGTCTTTTTCCTCGTTGGATCTCCATAACGAAGTATATTTAACAACGCTGCTGGCCTGGCGCCCATGGAGATCAGGTCGCGTAAGATATTTCCAACACCCACAGCAGCCTCCTCCGGATTCATAGCCGTTGGATGGTTGTGAGATTCCATTTTAATAACACATGCGAGTTCGTCATCCAGATCGATTACTCCCGCATTTTCCTCCCTGGCGGGAATTCTCACATGCTCACCTTTAACAGGAAGATCCTCGATCCATTTAACTGAACTTTTGTATGATATATGTTCCGACCACATGGCAGCAAACATATTCAATTCGAACTCATCAGGCTTTCTGTTCAGCAGTTTCTCGATTGAATAGCGTTCATCGGCTGTCAGAAAGGACTTCAGGTTTTCCTTTCGTTCTTCTTTCGTTATCCTCACCGGATTATTTTTCATGAAGTTATTGAAAATAATGTAAAAACTGCCTTCCTGGTATCCAATATAAAGGCAAATATAGCAGTAATGTACCATACCCTGTTCATTATTCATTATTCACATTAACCACGAAAATATATTTATTACTTTTGCCTAAACCGTAAATTTAATCTTATGATAGCGTTTATTACAGGGGCAACCGCCGGGATCGGTAAGGCAACGGCCAAAATACTTGCAGCCAACAAATATGACGTGATCATTACAGGGCGCAGGGAAGTGTTACTGAGACAGGTAGAAAAGGATATCCGGGAATTTTCTGATGCCGATGTACTATCGTTGTGCTTTGATGTAAGAGACCCTCGTGAGGTGGCTAAGCATGTAAATTCCCTGACAGGGAAATGGAAAAGGATTGATGTGCTGGTCAATAACGCCGGTCTTGCCTCTGGTAAGAACCCCATTCACGAAGGGGACCTGGATGACTGGGAGAAGATGATCGATACCAATATCAAAGGATTGCTGTATGTCACACGCGCCATTACCCCCGGGATGGTTGAACGTAATTCGGGACACGTAATCAACATCGGTTCCATAGCGGGTAAAGAGGTCTATGAGAACGGAAACGTTTACTGCGCCACCAAACATGCGGTGGATGCACTTAATAAAGGAATGCGGATCGACCTGGCCGATTACCAGATTAGAGTAACAGCTATCCATCCCGGGGCAGTTGAAACGGAATTCTCCATCGTCAGGTTCCATGGCGATAAGGATAAGGCCGGGAAAGTGTACGAAGGATTTACTCCGCTATACGAAGACGATATTGCGGAAGCGGTATTATTCGCAGTTACCAGGCCTGCCCATGTCAATATCAATGACCTGGTGATCATGCCTGCCGCACAGGCCAATAGTTTAAAAACAGTAAAGAAAACTTAGAATTCATACCTATTATAACAGCAGCTTCGTTGGTAATTGATTCACATCTACATATCGGATTGAACAACTGGACGGAAAGGTCCCTCCTAAACTATCTCGATAAACAGGGAATAGAAAAAGCCTGGATCCTTACCTGGGATGAATACAATCCGTCTGTACCCATCTATTACCTGCCACTGGATATTGAAGTTGTCAGAACAGCCTTTAAGAACAATCCCGACAGGATCATTCCATTCTATGCCCCGGACCCGGCACGGGCCGACTGGAAAGAGCGGTTGTCTGGTTGTCTTGATGAAGGGTTCGCAGGATGCGGAGAACTGAAGGTGCCGTATAAATGGAACGATGACAGGATGATCCCGCTTATGGAATTTCTGGATCGTAATAAACTTCCACTGATCTTTCATATGGAACGTTCAAGAAACATTTTCATTCCCAGAAGTGAGTCCGGTGCCGACTGGTTGTTTAAACGGCTTATCAATGAACGGTTCAACGGGAAGAGTGCACATATGCTGGAACGCCTGGCAGGAAGGATAGGAATATTGAAAAAATACCTGGATAGCAGAATGATCCGTTTCCCCGGATATTTACTGGATATGGACCAGCTTGAAGATACTGTAAAAACTTTTTCCGGCATCACCTTTATCGGGCATGGTCCACATTTCTGGAACCATTTTTCCATACCTGTTCGTGAATACCTCTTCCACCAGAAGGGGCAGATAAATGGAAGGGGCGTCACCTGGAAAATGCTTGAAAACTACAACAATTTTTATTGTGACCTTTCCGGTTTAAGCGGATACAATGCAATCAGCAGGGATCTGAATTTCAGCAGGGAGTTTTTAAATAGATTTTCAGAAAAAATATTGTTCGGTACAGATAATATGGATCTTGGACTCAGAGATTTGCTGAACAGGATGGAGCTTGATTCAGAGAAGCTGGATCGTATTTTATACAGGAATGCAAGGGCAATCACCGGACATTAGGGATAGCCACTCCACGTAATTGAAAGACTCTAAGTAGAGTCTGTCTATAAAGAAGAGTGGCTGGATCATAATGTTCGAGATCAAGGGCTATTCCCTGCGGTCATGAGCTCAAAACTTTCAGTTTTTCGGTTGCGAAGTCGGGAAATGCGCAGTCCCGATTTGTCGGGATGAGCAATTTCCCGACGAGCGTAACGCAGCTATCGGACATTATGGACAGCCACTAAGTAGGTCTTTTTACTAAGATGGATTCCCTTATTTTTTCTACATTTGCCCATCATTAATCAACAAACTCACATATGTATACACCGGAATATCTAGAAGACTTTACCATCAAAGTTTTTGAAAAAATGGGATGCAGCACCCAGGATGCCAAAGCTGCAACAAAGGTATTTATTGCTGCTGAACTGAATGGGTTACCCTCCCATGGCATGCTGAGAATTAAGGATTATTTCCAGCTCTGGCAGGCGAACAGGATCAACGTGAAGCCAAACATAAGAATTGTGCATGAATCGCCAAGTACTGCTGTAGTCGACGGAGACGGTGCCATTGGCATGATCGCCGCTACAAAATCGATGGAGATCGCCATTGAAAAGGCCAAAACAGCCGGCACCGGCTGGGTTTCCACGAAGGGTTCCAACCATTACGGAATAGCAGGTTACTATTCAAAAATGGCCCTGGAACACGATATGATCGGGATCTGTATGACCATTGCCAATCCTGTAGTGGCTCCCACCTGGTCGGTTACGCCCATGCTTGGAACCAATCCCATTGCCGTGGCGATACCAGCTAAATCTTATCCGCCTTTCGTGGCAGATTTTTCAACCACTCCCATTGCCCGGGGAAAACTGGCCGTGGCAGGTAAAAAAGGACTAAAGGTCCCCTATGGCTATGTACAGGACAAACATGGGAACCCATCGGATGATCCTGATATACTCAAAGAGGGAGGGTCGATGGTTACCCTGGGTGGAAGCTACGAACATGGAAGTCATAAAGGGTACTGTATGAGTGCCATCGTTGATATCTTTTCGTGTGTGTTGTCCGGTGCAAATTTTGGGCCATTCTGCCCACCTTCAGTTGCTTACCTTCCGGTGCTGGATGAGAAGGTGGGTGAAGGAACCGGACATTTCTTCGGAGCCATGCGGATCGACGGGTTCCAGGAAAAGGAGGTTTTTCTTGCACAGATGGATAAATGGATCGAAACTTTCAAAAGCGCAAAACCTGCCGAAGGCCATGATCGTGTAATCATTCCGGGAGAACCTGAAATGGAAAACCGTGAACGACTCCTGAAAGAGGGTATCAGTGTCATAGAACCTGTCCAGAAAGAGATGAAGGAAATTGCCGATTTCCTGGGTATTGAATTTGAGGTGGGACGTTGAACGTGCCACCCCTGAAAACAGAGAGGATGATTCCCCGGGGAACCATCCTCTCTGTCGTTAAATGATCATAATCCGCGGCAGATTATGCGTTAGTATGTTCTACAACGTAATCTTTCTTCCCGGGGTCCATCCTGCTCCTGCATTCTCCAGCAGAGCCTCAATTGTGCGGATCTCACTATCCATTGCATTGATCCTGTCCACCAGTGGTGGGAATTCTTCTTTCAGAATCTCATACTGATCAATTACCGATTTATTTAACCCGGCAGAATTGTTCCAGTGCGCTCTTACAGCAATATTAATTCTTCTGCCCAGAGGCATAGCCATTGGGGGTAGTTCCTCCCAGCTTGCCTTGGCCTGCGGACCGTCCATTTCAAAACGGATATCCTTCAGTTCCTGTTCAACTGCGGCAATCCTTGATTGTAATTGAAGATCTGCACCAGGTGTTCTTAAGGCTGCCTGTTTAAGACTTACAACCCTGGAAAGTTCCTCTGTTACCTTGCGCTCCATCCCCATGTATGTCCCTGAAAGTTCAGTCAGTTTTGCCTGGAATGCAACCAGTGCCTCCCTGTCGGCAGCAGGCATGGATGCCAGATTAAGCGGTTCGGCACTGAATTCAACCTGATCCACCAATCTTGTTACTTTACCACCAGCCACCTGGTCCATGGAAACCTTATACGTTCCCGGCATGGCCAGGGTTCCGGACCTGCCCATGGAAGTTGAAGTAAATTCACCGTCAGAGATATTCACCGGTGACGGATAGAAATATCTCAGGTCCCAGGAGATCCTGTTGATCCCTTTGGATGCTTCAACAGTAAGCCTTCTGACCGCTCTGCCAGCAGGATCATAAATATTGAAAACAAGGTAAGGTGCGATCTCTGCTTCTTCTTTCCTGAGATCATTCATGGATGGCTGCGGAATGGGTGCTTTCTTATCAAACAACTCCTTCTCCGCTGTTTGCCTTGCAGATTTCAAAGTTTCCGGCACATCTTTCAGATGATAGGTGATTATGGCTCCAAAATCAGGATTTTCTGCTTTGTAATAAGATGATCCCTGGCCATATTTACCTCCGGTTGTTGCAAACATTTTTACTGAGGGTATTTCAAAAATATGCGCGTCTTTCTCTTTAATGGCTTTATCTGTAGCAAGTTCCCTGAGAGGCGTATAATCATCAAGGATGTAAAACCCACGTCCGAATGTGGCAAGTACCAGGTCATTTTCCCTCTCATGAACCACCATATCCCTGACGGCTATAGCAGGCATCCCGGATTTCAGTTGCTTCCATGCCCCGCCTTCGTCAAGCGAGAAATATGCCCCGAATTCGGTACCTGCAAATAACAGGGTTGGAACCTCCGTGTCCTGTTCCAGGGTGTGAACGGTTTGATCATCGGGCAAATCAGATACCACCGCTTTCCAGGTTCTGCCTTTATCGGTACTTTTTAGTATATATGGTTTGAAATCGTCTCTCTTCCGGTTATCAAATGATACATAGACCGTATTTTCATCAAACCTGTCAGCCATAATATCACTGATGTAAGTATATTCGGGAATTCCATCAAATTGTTTGACCTGTCGCCAGGCTTTTCCCCCGTCCTCCGTGATGGATAATACACCATCGTCGGTGCCTGCATAGAGCAGGTCCTGGTTCAGGGGTGATTCGCAGAATGCAACCCCAGTGCCATAGAGACTGGTAGATACATCTTTTACAACGGCATCGTAACTCCAGAAGTGATCCATCACCGGCCAGCTGTTGCGATCCATTCCAGAAGTAAGGTCCTCGCTGATCACTTCCCAACTGTCGCCCCTGTTATCGGATCTGAATACTTTATTTGCCATGGCATAAATACGACCGGAAACATGTTTGCTCACCACAAGGGGTGCGTTCCAGTTCCATTTATAGGTCTCTTCCCCCTTCCCCGGGCGAGGCTTAATGGAGAAATTCTCACCACTGGCCTTATCGTACCTGGTGGAATTACCATACTGGGATTCGCAGTATACGATATTTGGATTTTCCCGGTCGATGCCAACCCAGAAACCATCACCACCCAAAATTGCTTTCCACTCGTCGCTGGTCACTCCGGCACTGCTGGTATTTCTTGAAGGTCCCATCAGGGTATTATTATCCTGGGTTCCCCCGTATACATTATAAAAAGGAAGATCATAATCTACATTCACCCTGTAAAACTGGGTTACTGGTAAATTGGTTTTAAACTGGAATGTATCTCCCCCGTCGAATGTTTCGTATACACCGCCATCCCCACCGATCAGGAAATGGTCGGTATCTGCCGGATCGATCCACAGCGCATGATCATCCACATGCCTGTTGTCCATGCCAACATTCTTCCATGTTTTCCCACCATCAACCGTTACCTTGGAGTAGGTCTCCATTGAATAGACCTTATTCACATCCAGTGGATCACAATAAATTTCGTTGTAATACTGGCCCGAGGCGTTGTGGTCGCTCATCCTGTTCCAGGAAGCTCCCCTGTCTGACGATCTGTAGAATCCAGATTTATCTTCTGCAGCCTCAACAATGAGGTACAATACATTTCTGTCGGCTGGTGAAACATCCAGTCCCATTCCCCCAATATCCACTGAAGGCAATCCTTTCATGGATTTTGTCCATGTATCTCCGCCATTAGTTGATTTGTAAAAGGCCGACTCCGGTCCTCCCCCGATTTTTGTAAAAACATGTCTTCTGCGCTGTTCGCTTGTGGCGTACATAATGTCAGGATCAACCGGATCGATCACCACATTGTTCACCCCTGTATGTTCACTGATTTCCAAAACTTTACTCCATGTCTCTCCGCCGTCGGTTGATTTGTACAACCCTCTGTCACCCCCGGAAGCCCAGGCTGAACCTTCCGCTGCAACAAATATGATATCAGAATCGCGCGGGTCAATCACTATTCCCCCAATTTGTCGTGATTCCTTCAATCCCATATTCTTCCAGCTTTTTCCTCCGTCGATGGATTTGTATACTCCGTTCCCATAACCTAACGCACGTTGATGGTTGTTCTCTCCGGTACCAACCCAGATCACGTTGTGGTTACCCGGGTCCATAGATACAACTCCAATGGAATAGACTCCCTCACCATCGAAAACCGGTTTGAAAGTTGTCCCGCTGTTCACGGTTTTCCAGACATGTCCGGATGCCACACCAACGTACCACTCGCTTGTATTGGCAGGATTGACTGCAAAATCAGCAATCCTTCCTGAGGTCATAGCCGGTCCGATACTCCGCCAGCTAAGTCCGTTGAATAGGGCATCATCGCTTTTCTCCTCTGTCTGATCTTTCTCCTTTGACCGTTTTTTTCCCTGTGCCGCTGTATCAACAAAGGTTAAGATAAACAAAAGTATAAACAGCCCGTGCAGACACCTGCGGGTGCCGGTTTTAAATGTTCTTTTCATTCCGTTTAGTTTATTGATTTTTATTTCGTGGAAAATCCGTTTTGTAACTTCAAAATTAACATCTTCATAGTATCTGCCAAATGCTGTACATCACATTCTGTCGTTACACTGCCCGGAACCGGGTCACCAGGTCTATAAAATAAGGTGTCGATACCGGTATCGATGTGTTATATAATATTCGTACCTGAAAAGTAATTCACTACTTTTGCCCGGAAACGAAGGAATTATTATGAAAGTTTTAAACGATCACAAATCAATCAGGAAATATTCGGACAAACCGGTTTCAGATGAACTGCTCAATGAAATCTTCTTTTCAGGGACACGTGCTTCCACAACGGGAAATATGCAGGTATACAGTATAATCGTTACCCGCGAAGATAGCATGAAAGAGAAATTGTCTCCGTGTCATTTCAACCAGCCAATGATTAAAGAGGCACCGGTGGTACTCACTTTCTGTGCCGATTTCAACAGGTTTAACAAGTGGTGCATCCAACGGAATGCAGCACCGGGTTACGATAATTTCCTCTCCTTCGTTACAGCAGCGATCGACGCATTGCTGGTGGCACAGAATATATGCATCGCTGCCGAAAATAAAGGACTGGGGATCTGCTATATTGGTACCACCACCTACATGGCCGAAAAGATCATCGATATCCTTGAACTCCCCAATGGGGTTGTTCCTGTAACCACTGTAACTCTTGGTTACCCGGCTGAGAACCCTCCTATTACAGACCGGCTTCCGATGGAGGCGGTGGTTCACTATGAAACATACAATGATTTCTCGCCTGCCGATATCGACAGGATCTATAACGCCCTGGAAGACCTGCCTTCAAGCAAGCAATTTGTAAGGGAGAATAATCTCCAGACACTCGCCCAGGTATTTACTGATGTTCGTTACAAGAAGGCCGATAATATGGCCTTTTCCAATAAACTATTGGCAGTATTGGATAAACAGGGATTTATGAGGCAGTGAAACAATTCAGTTCTCTCTTTCATTCCGAACAATGTGCTGATAACTCATATGTAATCTCCTGAGATGATTCAGGAAGAAATTGACATCGCAAAAACCCTTCAAAAATTGTCTGAATCGTAATTGAAACAGATTTTTAACAAAACAAAATAACTGTCAGATCGCAAAGCTGAGTATCACAAAGGCATTCAATGGAACAATCGTTTAATTTCAGATTTGATACATATTGATAAATTTAACATCTCAAAAATTGATTCATTCTTCTTTTGTATGTAATTATATTTTATATTTGTATAATAAGTAGTTATAAAATAAAATGATCATTATGAAAAAAGCAGCAATAATCGTTGTACTTGTTTTTGCAATTGGGCTAGTGATGAGTTCCTGTAACAGGGAGGTATGTCCAGCAATGTCTGATTTACCAGAATACAACGTAGAAGTTTTAAATGCCTGAAAACAGAGGATATTTCTATCCTTTTTCACTATAATTTAAAGATTTACCTTCAGGTAGATCTTTTTTTATTGGTAAACCTTTCTTGCCATTATTTCGTTGTAACTTTGCGGTCAGTCACCGGAAAAATAGATGAAGTATCATTTTAACATAGCATTTCTGCTGGTAATCTCTGTTTCGGCAACCTTCGGTCAGGGGGAACTGCGCGATCAGCCAAAGATGCTATTCCATAACGAACAGACCGTAGGTTTGTTCCTGAACAGCAATGGTATTGGGGCAGACTATCGCTTTGCCAGGTTTATAAATGCCAGAAACGACAGGATCTATGAAATATCGTTTGACTATGTAAAGCATCCCAAAGAGTATAAATCTGTGGTTCCCTATGAATGGTATACAAAGAGATTTGTATATGGTAAAGAAAATCTGTTCTGGGAACTGAAGGTGCATTATGGAAATCAGTATGAATTATACAGAAAATATGACTTTTCATCCATATCCATCAGGCTGGTGTACAGTGGAGGATTATCCCTGGGATTTCTAAAACCCATCTATTACGATATCCTGAGTTTTGATGGTTCAGGACGCTACACGTTGTCGGAAGTGAAGAAGTTTGATCCGGCGATCCACCTGTACAATTATGGTGGAAACGCGTCATTCACAAAAGGTTTTGATGAATTAAAGGTAACGCCGGGTCTGACATTCAGTGCAGGATTTTTATTTGAATACAGTGAAAGGGAGCCGATGATTCATGCCCTGGAAACCGGGGTGGGTTTTACAATTTATCCGCGACAAATAAGGATAATGGCCACAGAAGATGCACAATACTACTTCTTTAAGCTACATGTTGGTTACCGTTTTGGAAATATGATTGACATCAGCGGTACCGCTAAAGCCAAAACCTGGCAAGAAAGGCGCAAGGAACGTAAAGAAAGTATGGATAAATCCCGGCAGCCGGCCATCAACATTCCCTTTTAATCCGTGATTGCAGGAAAACATGCATTGTATTCATAATCTGTGCGATAGAATAATTATTTCTTTTTAAAGTGCAAGGTTCTATTGCCACATACATAAATATCCTTGCATTTATTCAGTGACAATGCTACAGACTTTTTCAGCAGACCCT
>JBBDIE010000138.1:0-2854 GCA_040880545.1 Bacteroidales bacterium
TCTTCTGATGTGTTAAAGCAACGTTAAAATACAGTTTTGGTTCCATACGCACAAAAAATAATATATAAGTTTGTTATATATAACACATCAAAAATATTCAACATGTACACATTTGTCAGGCTACGAACACTATCAACATGCATCATCTTATGTACTGTCATCCCCGTTCTGCAGAGCCAGAAAAGCATATCAGGAACTCTGATCGATGAGGAGCAATCCGCGCTTCCCTATGTCAATGTCGTCCTGATGAACAATTCAGACTCTTCCATTGTGAGCAGCACGACCTCGGGACAGGACGGCGTGTTTCGACTCCGCGAGATTCCTCCTTCCCGTTACTTGCTGGCATTTTCCGCAATTGGTTACCGTAAAATAATACTGAACGCTTCATTGGAAAATGAACAAGCCTCATTGTCCATGGGTAAGATCTCCATGGAAAAGTCCGTGGAACAACTTGAAGAAGTAACTGTCACTGCTGAAAAACCTTTGATCGAATTGAAACCGGACCGGCTGGTGGTCAATGTGCAAAGTAGCGTAACCGCTTCCTCCTCCACTGCACTGGAGATGGTGGAACGCTCACCCGGGATTGTTGTGGATAAATTTAACAATCTGATTGGACTGAACGGCAAAATAGGAACTCGGATCATGATCAACGGGAATATCAGTCGCCTACCGATGGAAGCGATCATCCAGATGCTTTCAGGCATGCCCGCCAGGAACATCGAGCGGATTGAGATCCTGACCAATCCACCGGCAAAATATGAAGCGGAAGGTGATGCAGGCTTTCTGAACATTGTGCTCCTGAAAAGTGAGAACAAGGGAATGAGTGGATCCGTATCTGCCATTGCAGGGTATGGTTACAATGAAAAAGCCGGGGCCAATGGTGGATTGAATTTCCGGAATGACTGGATCAATATATTCGCAGATTATTCCTTTTATTACGACCATACCTACGCCACGGCCTATAACCGGCGTACATTTACGCAACTCGACACAACATTTACCCACAGCAGCTTCGAAACTCGCTATCCCACAGTTATTAACCAGAATCTGACTACAGGTATCGATCTGTCGCTCTCCTCCAACACCATCCTGGGGATCCTCTTTCAGGGATCATACAGGGACTGGCAACAAGAAGCAATTTCTACAACAGATATTGTAAAGGAGCCGGGGGGAGCATCCAGTATTATCAGTGATAAGACGGAGACAAACCGGTCATTTCAATACATGGTTAACCTCAACCTTCACCACCGTTTCTCAGAAAACCAGCTCCTGAATGTGGACCTGGACTATTTCGATTATTACAATTATCAACCACAGCAATACTTAAATCGATTCCTGACTGCAGATGATGTTTTGCTGTACGAGCAGGAATTTCAGGTTGATAAAACCACCCCACTGAGTGGGTATGCATCGAAGATTGACTACACGCATACCGTGGCTTCCTACCTGCATGTTGAGGCCGGGATCAAGGCGGCCTTTACCTTTTTCAATAACGAAGTGGTAACGCAGAACACCGGGGTAAGTTCCAATGGTATTAGTGACAATCACGAGGAAAACGCCGTTATGGAAGAGCAAATTGCAGCAGCCTATATTTCCATCAAAGCTTCTCCGGGAGATCAAATCGAACTTCAGGGTGGAATCAGGTATGAATATAGCGATACGGACCTTGAAATGAACGATCAGAACAACATCGATAGAAGGTATTCCAGCCTGTTCCCTTCCCTTACAGCATCCTGGAAAATTAATTCCGACCAGACCCTGAATGCTTCTGCCGGAAGAAGAATCACCCGGCCCTCTTTCTTTAATCTGGCCCCCTTTGTTTATTACTTTGATCCTTACACAATGATAACGGGGAATTCTGAATTGAAACCTGCCTTTACCACCAATTACCAGACAAGTTACCTCTTCAAACGCTTTCTGGTTTCATTTCAATATAGTCGTGAAATTAACTCCATCGTAAATTTTCAGCCCCAGACTGATGTTGAGACCAACAATACAATCTATAGCTCAGTCAACCTGGATCTTGTCAATACCTACGACTTGGCGGTCAATTTCCCTGTAAAAATTACTTCCTGGTGGCGTATGCGCAATGATCTGACAGGCGGAAGAAGTATCCTGGATTCAAAATACAGCGGTGCAACAATACATTACGAAAACTGGTTTGCCCACCTGAAGACCTTCCAGACGCTCAAATTCAAAGGCGATTTTTCAATCGAACTGATCGGGACTTATCTGTCTCCCACCCGTTTTGGTGTTTCCACCAAGGACATGAGCTACAGGCTGGACCTGGGTATCAAGAAGGGTTTCAGGAAACATGACGGTGAAATATCGCTTTTTGCTTCGGACGTTTTCAATACGTTCCGCCCTCTGTATTTCAGCACAGAGTACTCCGCTTTGCAGATATTCAACAAGGTAGAATACCAACTCGAGACCCGCGTGATCCGGCTCACCTACACCTGGAAATTTGGCAATAAGGAACTGAAGAATCACAGAGAAAGAGCCACAGGTTCTGCAGAGGAACGCAACCGCCTGTAATAAGGAGTATTAAAAGCATGATCTGCCCCCTGACTCAGATTACCCTGTGCTTGCTGAACGTGACATACATAAAAATCAGTGCAATGACATTATATGAACAAGGAACCGGGGACGCAGGAAGAACCCACGAACAAAGGAAGTAAAAAGAGGGAGCGGAAGCAGTAAAACCTCATCCGGCTTGTGAGCAATTATTGTTTGACGGCAATTTTTTATTCCATGCTTTTCAGGTATTTATAGAGATCGCTGTTGGTTGAAAGGATAACGGTGGTGGTGGAATCGAATGTATTCTCAAACGTTTCCATACTTTTTATAAAGCTGT
>JBBDIE010000139.1:0-38804 GCA_040880545.1 Bacteroidales bacterium
CTCATACCCTGCTGGCCGGATGTTATGTCAGTAAATAACAGGGTGTATCAGGAATTTAATTTCCGATACCGGGCTTCGTCTTACATATTCTATCGGTGCAGGATCCAAAAATTTGAAAATAAAAAAGCCGTTCCTGGATGAAACGGCTTTTTATGTTATTTCAAAATATCAGCATTAATATTCCCAGAGATCATGTTCCATGATGAACAGATCATTCTTAATTCTTTGGGCTTCCATTAATGCATCCTGTCCTGTTACATAGTCAACGATAAACCTGTTTCCAAACTCATTGGATTCTGAAGCGATCGTGCTTGCGAAACGTCGTTGAATGAACATATCATCAAACGAGATATTCTGGGCATCGTTGTTCGGATTATACACAGAATGCGTGGCAAACAGATCCCTGCACTCCGGGAAGTATACGAAGAAGGGAATTATCCTGTCCACACCTGGCATGGGTTGTCCGGTCTGCGCATCAATTTTAGGTTTGATGATCAGTGGAGCCAGGGCAGTTATACGCACTCTCATTTCCGAGTGTTGTTTATCAAAGTACCACTTTTCTCTCACATAGAAACCTTTAACAGTTCCTCCGTTTATATTCACCCTGAGTACCTCCACACCATCGTCACCAAAGACGGTATCGGCTTCAACACGTTTATATACCTCTTTGAGCGTTGTGGGCTCAGAAAAAGGGTTATTGAAGTTGTTATATGCAAATGCCCTGATCTCACCGGATCGGATTCCTTCCATGAGCAATTGATAGAGGCTGTAACGATGTTCAATGGGTTCAGTTTCAGGATAACGTAGCGGATAATTCATACGTTGCCTGAGATCAATGATTCTCCAAAGGTCTTTCGACCACATCACATCTGCCTCCCTTAAGTAAGGATAGGGTATTGGCTTCTTTGTAGGGATAATATGTTCCCTGGTATATACATCTTCCGGAATCTCTGTGGCTTGAGCGGTTCCGGGTCCGCCTTGCGAAATGCTGGTACTTGGCTGTTGTGCAAACACAATCGCCGAAAGGCCTGTAGCAAAAACGGATACAAACAGATATTTTGCAATCTTCATCACTATCGAATTTTAATTGTTATACTATTTAGCGGACGTTTAACGCCATCCGGTCCGATGGCTTGAATATCTTCAATAAATACTCTTTGTCCTGCTCTCATTCTCCTGAAAATATCTTTCTGGGCAGAGGTGAATGATTCACTTGTTGATTCTTCAATTATGTTGATTCCGCCTGAACCAACAACGTTCACTTTGAACCCTGTAACTGTAAAATCCACTTCAAACAGAAAATCTTCAGCAATAGCTTCTACCTTCTGGAGCCTTGTCAGGTCACTAAGTGTTAAAAACCCACTACCCTTTGGAAGTCCCTGTACGACAGCTGTTGGATCGGGAAGGTTCATTACCCTGAAGGTCATGTCACCCATAAAACTTTCCCTGCCATCCACCTCGGCAAAGACACTGATTTTACTTGTTGTTTCCCGGGGTCCGGGCTGAACAATATAATTTCCGGCGGAAACTTTTCTTAGTGTTCCGGCCGTAATTCTGGCTCTTACAGCGCTTTCGGTTACCCCTGACGCTGAAATTGATACCGGATTGGACACCCCTCTGTAGAAAACGTTCATTTTTGTGGGAGATATAACAGCATTGGCTTCTGCAACGCGATAAGTTGAAGTAAAGGTTCTTTCAATCATCTGTCCGTCGTTGTCAAGCCGGAGTACACCACGCCAGGTACGTTCTCCCGGAGTATTGGATGTGGTTGAGAAGATACCTTTTCCGGCCTCCACATCAAGCGTCTGTCCGCCTTCCAGGATAACCTCGGGGGCCTTCGTGGAGTCGTATGCTGCCAGGAAGACCTGCGCCCTGTATTCCTGTCCTTTGAACACTACATTGGAATTGGGAAGAACCACTGCTTCAAGGACATTTACCTTAAAGTCTTTTGCATCCACCTGTTCAAGAAGGTAGCTAATCACATCAGATTCAACATTTCTCACATCGGCCTGCATCTTTGATAAAATGGTAACCACGGAAGCAAGTGGCAGGTGTTCAAAATTATGACTTTCCCACGGGTGATCGGGATCCCCCACCTTTTTAGCCGGATGGTCGTGGGTATCCAGGTTACCTTTAATGGACTCAATCAGGCCGGAATATTCTTCCGGCTCACTGATCAGAGAAGTCATTTGTTCCCTGAAGTTATTGATCATTTCCTTCAGTTCAGCGCCTTTCTTCCCTACGATCATTACTTGAGCAGGCGTATCAGTATCATCCTTTTTCTTGACGTCATTCAATTCAACCTCTCCATCAATAATTGCATCCGGGTCATTTTTACTGACGATTTCGACCTTGCATTCATTTATGAAATTAAAGAGCTCATCAGACAATCGTTTAACTTCATCAGATTTGTCTTTCCATTCACCCACCTTTTCTTCATTCTGCGAATAGGCCAGATCAAATTTATTGTACAAACCATCATTTTTTGAAGCAAAATTGGTCGTAGTCTGGTTGAGTCCGTGATCTACAATAACAAATGCATCGAGTACATCTTTAGACACATTCAACGCCAACATTGCTGTCAGCACCAAATACATCATTCCGATCATTTTTTGTCTCGGAGTTTCCTTACCATGTCCCATACGAAATGGATTAAAATAAATTAATTACTTATTTTTTCCGAATGCTCATAGCTGAGAGCATAGAACCGTAAATATTATTGAGTTCCGACAGGCTCTCGCTCAGCTTGGTGATCTCATCCTTATATTTCTGTGTTTCATCCACCGAAACCTTCAGACTGTTCACCATTTCATTGAGACCTTTATACACATCAGATGTTCCTTTCATGTATTCCTTACTGCCTTCTACCTGGGTGGAATAACTGGAATTAAGTTCAGCAAGGTTTTTTGTAAGTTGATCAAGTTGTCCCTGGAATTTTTTCTGACTGTCAGAAATTTGGGTATGTTCCTGTTTTACTTCTCCCGACATAGCTTCGTAAGCAGCTGTAAGATTTGCACTTGAAGAGGCAAATCTTTCTGCAATTTCCTTTCCTTTTTCATCAATCATACGGGAGGTATTTTTGTATGATTCTGCCAGTGTTTCAACCTGTTGGTTGAGTACACCTGTATTAGTACCATACGCAGTGGCCACCTGGTCCATATTGTTCGCGGCGGTTCCCATTTTATTGAAATACTCTTTTGTGGCAAGAGAAGATGCAGTTATATCTGCGATTGTTTCTGAAGAAGAAGAAATTGCGGTTATGCTTTTCCCCAGTTTTTTAACATCAGATTCACTGATTTGTGACTCCTGGATCAGTTCATCAAATTTTTGAAGTCCTACACTGCGGCCAGCAAGCGCCTGTTCCTTATATTCATCAATTTCATCCGGATCCGACATCCCGGCAAGTTCCGGATATACCAGTGTCCAGTCCAGTTCTTCGTGCAGCGGTTCAAAAGCTGAAAAGAAGAAAATAACTGCTTCGATCAGCAAACCACAGGTAAGCGCTATACTTGCTCCAGGCCAGTGCTGGATCTTAAACAGAGCTCCGACAATAACAATAGATGCCCCGAAACCATAAAGTTTGGCTGTAAACGATTTCCAGCCCGAACTTTGAACTATTTCTGTAATTCCCATAATACGATGTTTAGAATTAGTTTAGTTTGTACCTAGATATGACCGTACACAACGGAACCCAACATAGGATTTCGTCGTGTCCTGATATTCGTAATCACGCATACTTACTTGAAGATAGCGGGCAACATCTTTCCAGGAACCTCCCCTGATAACTTTTCGTTTCATAACGGGAGGATCATTCGGATGTGCGTCATACTTGTAGTTGGGGTTCAAAGTTGAAGAAAAAACATAAGCAGATGGATCGTAAGCATTGATGGTCCATTCTGAAACATTTCCAGCCATATCATACAATCCGTATTCGTTTGCGCCGTAGGTTGCAACCCTTTCGGTGGCCAGGGCTCCGTCGTCAACATAGTTACCACGAAGCGGTTTGAAGTTTGCCACAAAACATCCAAGTTTATTCCTCAGGTATACACCACCCCACGGGTACATGCTGTGGTCCAGATTACCCCTGGCGGCAAATTCCCATTCTGCTTCGATGGGGAGCCTGTAGTCCTGCACCAGGGGCATATCTGCCCTTGCAAGCGCCTCATTCAGGTAACTTGTTCTCCATACACAGAATGCGTTGGCCTGTTTCCAGGTGACACCAACCACCGGATAATAATCGTAGGAGGAATGCCAGAAATACATGGATGCCAATGGTTCATTATATGAATAGGTGAAATCTGCGATCCAGCAAAGGGTGTCCGGATATACCAGTACCCAGTCCTTGTGAACAAAAGATCCCCTGCTACTGATGGGCTCCTGTGTCCCGTCGGGCCTGGTAACCTGCCCATCATAGGAGACTGTCGGATCAGCAGTACCACCACTGTATTCCAGTTTCATACGGTTACTCGACTTGGCAGCCTGGTGCAGGTCCACCCAGTAATAATTGTAGATGAGTTTAGACACATCCAGCTCCCTGCCGCGTGGTGATAACTGATCGATCCCGGAATAATAGATACCCATTCCACCATCATCGGGATTGCTCGGATCTCCATAGACCATGGCTTTGAGATTGCCTTCCTTGTCTTTCTGTATGGCACTCATAGGTGTATCCCAGTTTATTCTGGGTTGTGCGTTTCTGTCATTCAACGGCTGGTCATTTTCATCCTTATACAAGAAATCTTCCACTCCGTTAACGGCCAGATATTTTCTGATTATAGAGTCACGTACCCAGAATACAAATTGCCTGTATTCGTTATTAGTGATCTCTGTTTCATCCATCCAGAATGCATCAATTGACACAGTTCTGGAAATAGCATTCTGTGTCCAGGCGACATCCTGATCACTAGGTCCCATTGTGAAGGAACCTGACGGAATAAATAACATTCCGTGCGGGTCTGGTTCAATAAATGTTTTACGTCCCTGTACTCCAACAAGTTCCCCTGAATTGTTGTAATTTGAACAACTACCCAGTAGCACTGCAATAGCGCCTAATATTAATCCTCTTTTCATGGTTCGCGTGTTTATCCAATAACTGTCTGTATTCAAGATGTTCAAGTTATAAAAAACAATCTAAATATAGTAAAATATTATAAAAATCTAATGCTCTCATATTTTTGCGGATTTTTATCGAGACTCAGATCGAAACAATACCGAAGTGTAATCTCGTGTGATCCGCTGCTGTACTTAACCAGGGGAGATAATTCAAAATCAAATGAATAACCCACTTTCACGCCGTTTAACATATCTATACCAGCCAGCGCACTGATTGCTCCTCCCACAGAATAAGAAACTCCTCCCCAGAATCTTTTATTGTATCTTACATTCGTGTTCAGGTATATATGATTTACTTTTCCGTCAGTCTGAATCATGAACGATGGTAACAATTCAAACATGGGGTTTACCAGTTGAATATTGTAACCACCAACAACATAATAATGTCTTACCAATCGTGGCTCGGCAAATTCTTCCGGATAATTAAACGAAGTTTGGTTCAAATGTGTTGTTGAAATACCAAAATATAATTTTTCAGTAGAGTAAAAAGCCCCCAGTCCCATATCTAATCCAAACAGGCTGCTGGAATTTTTCGGGATTGCATCATCAGCATCCACGTTGATCACATCAGCGCCATTCAGCCCTGACGGATCGAATGAGTGATTCGCAACACCCACGTTAAATCCAGTTCCCAATACGCCTGCTCCCAGGTTCATCTTATAAGAATAGGATACATTTACGAAAAGGTCATTATTCAAAGCAATATCATCGTTCAGGAAATTTATCCCGACACCATGTGATCTGCCGAACAAATTAAACGGAGCATGCGCGGTGAAGGTTGTCACAACAGGGGCATCGGGCATTCCCCACCATTGTTTCCGGAATGATGCCGCTGCACATATCTTGTCCGACTGACCTATGGCCCCGGGATTATACACGGGAACAAGGAACATATTCTGACTAAGCTTAGGATCTTGTTGTGCCATAGTATTAAGTGAAATACTCACCAATAAAAATATGCATGCCAGTTTATCCATATTCATTCCAAAAAAGCCTGTATCAGTTTATACAACGCTTTTTACCAAAGTAAAATAAGTAAAAATTATCCGATGTCACAAATATTATTAACAGTTGGATGTTAATAAAGGGAATTGTTAAATCTTCCGGTATTTTTACTTATCTCATCCCTGCGTTTTAATCAGTCCTCCTATTCAACGAATAATCTGGCAATTAATTACCCAGGCGATGCAAATAACGCCACCAGCGATCCGGAATAACATTTTTGCATGCCTGCTTATAATCTTCATACGAACAAGCGATAAAATAGTTATGATTTGTTGCAGGATTTTTTACCGGAATTTCGATCCACCACCTTTCGGAGAGGTTGCTCTTATAAAAAATAAGCTCCTGGTCAATATCCTCCGGTGTGATGATGAATTTCTTGGTATGTTTCGAAGTAACCAGCGGATTTTCCTTCAGACGATGGGACAAACCATCTATAAAGTACCAGGTGGCCTGGGCGGCGAGGTGACTGGTCTGGCCGTTCAGATCCTTTTCAGGAGAAAGTTCAAATAGTCCGCAAACCTTTACCTTCTCACTAATCCCTCCATACCTTGTAATGGCACAGAGTTCATCTCCGAACAGACCATTAGGTGAAGGGGTGGTTACACCAGGCGCATCGGAATGGCGGACCACATTCATATCTATACTGATGAGATCGGCATCCCTGATAAGTGGTTCGGCCTTTTTAATGTTTTCCCTGAGTTCACCCAGGCGTATACTCTCCATGGATTCCTCTGCAATCAGGTCCATCTGGTTCCCGGCAATAAAGTATTGCTGGTGTCCCAAATTTGAATAGGTGAATTTTTTCTTGGATTCTTTATCGAAGATATAATTCAGGTAATTCCTTGAATTGATTCCGGTTTCATTTTCCATCCAGAAGTCGAAACGCGGATCCACGGTAAGGATCTGCCGGATTCCTTTAAGTTTCCGGAGTGCAAGAATCACGCCGAATGTCAGGTCTTGTGAACCCCCGATAAAGAATGGGATCACTTCACGTTCCATCAGTTCAAGAGTGATATCGCGGATGGCATAATAGGTGTCGTTGATATTCTCTGTGATTTTCAGATTTCCCAGGTCAATTACCTTTACATTATTGTTGATTTTTCGTAACTGGTATAACATCCCCCTAACCTTATCGGGGGCATCGGCGCTTCCTTTAATATAGGCTGCTTTTTCTTGTGGCACGCCGATCAGGGCCAGCTGGTATTTATTCAGGTCTCTGATAGGCTGGTCGGGCGTATGGATGGAAATATTTCTGCTGAATGAATATTTTTCAGGCAGAAAGTGAAATTCAGGTCGGTCCAGACTTACAGGGTCAAAATAGCCGTTGAGGTCCATCATGTGATTTTTATTTTTTTCGTCTGCGGGCGGGTTTATCCGGAGCTTTCTCAATGATTTCCAGGCACTCCTCAAGGGTCAGTTCATCCGGTTTTTTGCTTTTGGGGATCTTGTAATTTTTCTTGTTGTAGGCAATATAGGGCCCATACCTTCCATTAAGTACCTGTAAGCCAGGCTTATCATCGAACTCTTTGATGATCCTGTTTTTTTCTTCCTCTCTTTTCTTCCTGATCAGTTCAATGGCATGGTCGAGCGTTACCGTATGGGGATCATCCTCTTTTCCGAGGGATACAAACTTATTCTGGTGCCTGATATAGGGGCCGAACCTGCCAATAGCTGCTGTAACGTCAGCATCCTCAAACTGCCCCAGGGTCCGTGGAAGTTTAAAAAGGTCCATCGCCTCCTCCATGGTGAGGGATTCCATACTCTGGCCTTTTAATAAGCTTGCAAAACGTGGTTTTTCCTCATCTTCAACATCACCGATCTGAACCATGGGCCCGAAACGCCCGATTTTCACAGAGACCGGTTTTCCCGAATCCGGGTCCGTCCCCAAAATCCTTTCCCCTTTTGACTTTTCTGAGGTTTGCATGGTTTCATCCACTTTTTTGTGGAACGGATCGTAAAATTTACTGATCATCTCCGTCCATTCTGCTTCACCCAGCGCAATGGAATCAAATTCTTTTTCAACGTCTGCCGTAAAATTGTAGTTCATAATTTCTACGAAATACTGTTCAAGAAAATCATTTACCACGATGCCGATGTCTGTCGGGAACAATTTTTGCTTCTCCTGTCCAAAGTTTTCAGACAGCTCTTTTTGTTCTATATTCCCGTTTTTGAGTACCAGGCTGGTAATCTCCCGTTTTTGTCCCTCTCGTGTCTCCTTAATAACATAATTTCTGTTCTGGATCGTAGTAATTGTGGGAGCATAGGTTGAGGGTCGTCCGATACCCAGTTCTTCCATCTTTTTCACAAGGCTGGCCTCGGTATATCTTGCGGCCGGGGTTGTAAATTTCTGAACAGCCTCCATAATTTTGTAAGTGAGCATATCGTTCTGTTTCATGGGGGGGAGGAGGCTTCCTGTCTCTTCATCATGCTCATCGTCAAACGACTCCATGTAAACTTTGAGGAAACCGTCAAAGAACAACACCTCCCCGGTGGCAACAAAATGTTCCACTGCGGTGGAGATATCAATTTTTATGGTGGTTCTCTCGAGCTGAGCATCACTCATTTGCGATGCGATGGTTCTTTTCCAGATCAGTTCGTAAAGTCGCTTTTCCTGGTTACCACCCTCAATGGTACGATTGCTGATATAGGTGGGTCTAATGGCCTCGTGGGCTTCCTGTGCTCCCTTTGATTTGGTTGCATATTTCCGGACTTTCAGATATTTCTCGCCAAAAGAAGACTTGATCTCGGCGGAGGCAGTTGAAATGGCCATTGAGGAGAGATTCACGGAATCTGTTCGCATGTAGGTAATAAGTCCCGATTCGTAAAGACGCTGAGCGATGGCCATGGTCTGCGAAACAGAATAGCCAAGTTTCCTGCTAGCCTCCTGTTGCAGGGTTGAAGTAGTGAATGGAGGGGAAGGCGATTTTTTGCCAGGCTTTTTCTCAACAGATCCGACAGTGAAGGTGGCCGGTTTGCATTTTTCAAGAAATTCCCTGGTCTCCCCGATGGTATCAAATCTTTTGGAAAGGTCCGCTTTCAATTCCTGGCCTGTTACACTGTCTCCTTCCTTTACAAACCTGGCCAGGACCCTGAAATAGCTTTTCGGTGTAAATGCGTTGATCTCTCTTTCGCGCTCAACGATCAGTTTTACCGCAACACTCTGTACCCGTCCTGCCGAAAGGGATGGTTTCACTTTTTTCCACAACAGTGGAGAGAGTTCAAAACCCACCAACCTGTCCAGGACCCGTCTGGCTTGCTGGGCATTGACCAGGTTTATGTCAATATTCCGTGGATTTTCAATGGCCCTTTGAATGGCATCTTTGGTGATTTCATGGAAGACGATCCTTTTGGTCTTTGCATGGTCCAGCCCAAGCACCTCCTGGAGGTGCCATGCAATCGCTTCTCCTTCCCGGTCCTCATCCGAGGCGATCCATACCGTATTGGCTTTTTTGGACAAATCCTTAAGTTCCTTAACAACTTTTTTCTTGTCGGCCGAAATAATGTAATCGGGGTTGAAATCATTTTCGATGTCAATTCCCAAATTCTTTTTTGCAAGATCCCTGACATGTCCGAAACTCGACTTTACCACGTAATCCTTGCCCAGAAACTTTTCTATGGTCCTCGCTTTAGCCGGAGACTCTACTATTACCAAATTCTCAATCATATTTTCAACCGTTCTACTTTATTATAAGAAAGCACAAAATTATACCAATTGATTTAGTACTCTCAAATTTTTACTGCAAATAATTATTATTTTTGTATCAAACAACTTCCAAAATGGTAAAAAAAGCCAATAACCACACGCTATATCTCTCGATTCTCTGGTCATTATACGCTCTTGGCTTTCTTTTTGTTATTATTCTTTTCACAATGATAGCAAAAGGAAAGATGGGATTTATGCCCACTTTCGAAGAACTTGAGAACCCCCAAACCAATCTGGCATCGGAAATATATACAGATAACGGTCAACTTCTCGATAAGTTCTTTATTGAGAACAGAACCCTGATCCGGTATGATGAACTTTCCCCGTTCCTGGTCGATGCCCTGGTAGCTACGGAAGATGTGAGATATAAAAAACATTCAGGCATCGACTTTCGAAGTCTGACCCGGGTATTTGTTAAATCACTTTTGCTTGGCCAGGATGCGGGTGGGGGAAGTACCATCTCCCAGCAGCTTGCCAAAAACCTCTTTCCCAGGGATACAAATTATTATTCCAACAAGGTTGGAAGAGCTGTACATATGGCCGTGACAAAATTCAAGGAATGGAACACGGCAGTAAGGCTGGAGCGAAGCTATACCAAAAGTGAGATCCTTACCATGTACCTTAATACCGTTCCCTTTGGCGGTGAGGCTATTATTGGGATTAAATCGGCATCCAGGACTTTCTTCGATACTTCCCCGGATTCACTGAAACTGGAGGAGGCGGCCATTCTGGTGGGGATGCTGAAGGCTCCGTCGCGATATAATCCTTACCGGAATCCTGAAAACGCCCTTGGCCGGAGGAATGTGGTAATCGATCAGATGGTGAAGTATGAACGTTTAGATGAAGAAATTGCAGATTCCGTAAAGCGGATTCCGGTTAATGCATTTTACAATATTGCCGGGCATATGCAGGGACGGGCAAATCATTTTCGCACCTTCCTCAGGGTGAGCATGACTGCTGAAAAGCCCATAAGAAGTGAGTATGCGAATCCGGACAACTACAACAGAGATTCATTACGGTGGGCCAATGACCCATTGTATGGATGGATCTATAAAAACCCCAGGCCCGACGGCACAAATTATAATATTTACAGAGACGGGCTGAATATCTATACTACCATCAATATGAATATGCAGGAGTATGCCGAGGAGGCCATGGAAGAGCATCTCAGGGAGTATCTTCAGCCTGCATTTTTCCGGGAGAAGAAGGGCAGGCCAAATGCGCCTTTTGAAGATATCGACCGGGAAGAGATTGAGAGGAACATGACAAGGGCTATCAGACAATCGGAGAGATACAAGAACCTGCGGGCGGCAGGTATGCCGGAAGATTCAATTATGATGATATTCCGTGAACGCAGGGAGACAGCTGTATTTACATGGAGAGGCCTTACCGATACGGTGATGAGTCCCTACGACTCCATCCGCTATCTGAAACATATTCTCAGGGCGGGATTTATGGCCATGGAGCCCCGGTCGGGCCAGGTAAAGGCCTATGTGGGCGATCATAATTACAGGTATTTCCAGTATGACCATGTTACTCAGGGAAGACGGCAGGTGGGATCCACTGTGAAGCCTTTTCTCTATCTGTTGGCCATGCAGGAAGGGGTCTCTCCGTGCAAACAGATTCCCCTGGTGCCCATTACTTTCCAGGTGCTGGATTCGACCTGGACACCGAGGGCTCCGGGTACCAACCCCCAAGCAGGCAAGTATGTCACGTTGAAATGGGGACTTGCCAATTCACATAACTGGGTTACCGCCTGGCTGTTTAAAAACTACCATCCCGAAAATGTGATCCAGCTCATGCGAAAAATGGGAATCACCTCCCCGATTGATGCCGTACCATCAATGATCCTTGGTCCGGCCGATATTTCACTGGAGGAGATGGTGGGAGCTTTTAATACCTTTGGAAACCAGGGTATTTATGTTAGTCCGACCTATGTAACCCGGATCGAAGATAAGTATGGAAATGTAATTTCAACCTTCATGCCGCAGGAGATTGAAGCGATCAGTGAGGAGACGGCATACCTGATGTTAACTTTACTCAAAGCAGTAGTAGACCGGGGAACCGCGGGTAGGTTACGCTATTTTTATGAGTTTACCGGTGAAATAGCCGGTAAAACAGGAACCACACAGAACCAGAGCGACGGATGGTTTATGGGTATAACTCCCCAATTGGCAGCTGGTGTATGGGTGGGGGGTGAGGACCGGTCCATCCATTTTGACGACCTTGGAATGGGAGCCGGGGGAAATATGGCGCTGCCCATCTGGGGAAAGTTTTTTGAAAAGGTATATGCCGACAGCACGCTGGGCATCACACAGGAAGAAATATTCCAGAAACCGGTTGGTTTTCGGATGGACCTGGATTGCCAGGATGTATCCGACAAACCATTTTCAACAGATTTCAATGATTTCTGATCAGACCGGGATCGACTCTATCAGTTGCCTGGTATAAGGGTTGGAAGGATGGAGGTAGATTTGTTCCGAAGTTCCTGTTTCAATAATTTCGCCTTCTGACATGACCATCACCCGGTCGGACATATATTTTACCACTGTAAGATCATGGGAGATAAAGATATAGGTCAACTGAAACTCCTGTTTCAAGTCATTCAGCAGGTTGAGTATCCTGGCTTGTACACTTACATCCAGTGCTGATACACTTTCATCAAGAACTATAAATTCAGGCTGACAGGCGAGCGCCCTTGCAATACCAATACGTTGCCGCTGACCCCCTGAAAACTGGTGGGGATACAAATTGAGGATGTCGGCAGGCATTTCAACACGTTCAAGTAAATGGATAACCTGCGCTGCTGCCTGACGTTTCCCTTTTGCAAGACCATGAATCATCATGGGTTCCATCAATGTATTTCCAATGGTCATACCCGGATTCAATGAAGAATACGGATCCTGAAATACAATCTGAATTTTTCTCCTTACTTGTCGTAATTCTCTATTATTCATCTGGTTGAGAGGCCTTCCGCGATAAATTACAGAACCGTTGTCGATATTGATCAGTTGAAGGATGGATCTTCCCAGGGTAGTTTTACCACAACCCGATTCACCGACCAGTCCCAGGGTTTCTCCCCTGAAGAGATCAAAGGAGACATCACGTACCGCATTGACTGGTCTGCCTTTACTCTTGAAGCGCACGTTCAGATCCTTTACCGTCAGCAAAACCTCACCGGAAGGAGGCCTGGAGGGCAGTGGTTCTGTTTTTGATAGTTTTGCGCTATTTTCCATAAAATCCTCAATGGTGAGGAGCCGTATGGGCTGGTTATCAAGTCCCGGCCTGCATGCCAGCAGCCCTTTGGCATAAGGGGTTTCCGGATTTTCCAGGACCTGATCCATCGTACCCGATTCAACGATCCTGCCTCCGTACATTACGGACACTTCGTCGGCGATCTGTTTCAATACCAACAGATCGTGGGTAATAAATAATATACTCAGGTCAAATTTATCCCTGAGCTCCAGCAGGAGTTTGAGCAGGTTTTTCTGGACGGTTACATCCAGCGCAGTGGTTGGTTCATCCGCGATCAGTAACCCAGGGGATGTTGCAAGAGCCATGGCAATCATTACCCTTTGCCGCTGTCCCCCCGAAAGTTCATGGGGCCATGCATTGAATATCTTCTCAACATCGGGAAGTTTTACTTCACGGAAAAGGTCAAGAATTTTTTCCCTGGTTTCAGCACGGTTATATTTCTTTAGTTTGAGCAGTGGTTCCATGGCCTGCTTACCACATCTCATGGAGGGATTCAGGGAAGTCATGGGTTCCTGGAAAATCATGGAGATCCTGTTGCCACGGATATTGTTCAGCGTTTTTGTGGAAGCAGTAAGCAGGTCATGGCTGCCATCATGATCATGGAACATGATCGTCCCCGACGTAGCGTTAACCCCCGGGGGCAGAAGGCCCAGGACAGACAAGGCAGTGATGGTCTTACCCGATCCCGATTCCCCAACCAGTCCAGTGATCGTACTTCTTTTTAACTCCAGTGATACATGTTCTGTTATTCTGTTTTTACCTGCATGAATCCCCAGGTCCTTTATCTCCAGTAAAAGGTCATTCATGTTCCCTTCTTTTTCTGAATACCACCACTTTATTTCCATTAAGTTCAATATCCCAGCTGGAGTGCATAATATTTTTAGCTTTCCTGTAGTAAAGCAAGGTCCTTATACTTGCGGCTGAAGTATCATGATCATCCTTGAATTCCCCGCTAAATTCATAACTGGTGGAATAGCCATGATAGTGGTGATAGATTCTGATAATTTCAGCTACTGTAGCGATAACCCTGTAAACTTCACCACGATTTGTTTCACTGTATTCATCCTCAAACTCCTCATTTAATACGCTGAAATTGATGATATTACCCAGGTAGTTATCCCTTTTCTTTGCAAACAGTACCTCATATCTCAAACCACTGCCGGTTTCAAAATAGTAGGTGGATCCCGATGGAATGTCGGGTTTTTCAATTTCGTAATGGGGCACGCTGGGAGCATAATCTTCCCTCAAAAGCGGCGGATATTCATTGTTCTCCTGGTCATTCATTATCCGAACAGGTGTTTTGGCAATTCCTGAATTTTGGCGAGTTTAATGATTTCGATTTCAAATCTGCCATTAAATATCGCTTTATCATTATATGCTGATACAAATATAGTGCTAAAACCAAGTTTTTGTGCTTCAGAGATACGTTGGTCCATTCTGTTTGCAGGCCGGATTTCACCCGAGAGGCCTACCTCACCGGCGAAACAAGTGTTTTTTGCCAGGGCGATATCCACTGTAGAACTGAGAACTGCACTCACAATGGCCAGGTCCGTTGCCGGATCATCCACCCGTAATCCACCGGCAATATTAATGAAAACATCTTTACTTGACAGATGGAAATTTGCCCGCTTTTCGAGCACCGCAAGTAACATGTTCAACCTTCTGATATCGAACCCGTTGGATGTTCGCTGCGGCGTCCCGTAAGCGGCGGTACTCACCAGCGCCTGGGTTTCGATCATCAGGGGTCTGATCCCTTCAATATTTGCTGCTACAGCCGATCCGCTCAGATCGTCGGTATGTTGATTTAATAATACTTCTGAGGGATTTGCAACTTCGGCGAGGCCGTCGTTTCTCATTTCAAAGACACCCAGCTCGGAAGTTGAACCAAACCTGTTCTTGCTGGCTCTCAATATTCGGTAAATATGGTGTGAATCGCCTTCAAACTGGAGCACCGTATCCACGATATGTTCCAGGATCTTTGGCCCTGCGAGACTTCCCTCCTTGGTGATGTGTCCAATGAGAACCACCGGTATGCCGGTCTGTTTCGCCACTCTCAGCAACTGGGCTGCACACTCCCTTACCTGCGAGACACTGCCAGGGGTGGATTCAATCTCCTCCGAGAAAAGTGTCTGGATGGAATCGATGATCACAAGGGCAGGCTTTGTTTGGCTGATATGGTTTATGATTGCCTGGAGCGAAGTTTCTGAAAGGACCAGGGTGAGATCGTTGAGGCTGCCCAGCCGTTCGGCCCTCATCTTAATTTGTTGCGGACTCTCCTCCCCGGAGACATACAGGGCTGAGGCTTCAAATTTCAGGGCGATCTGCAATGCAAGGGTAGATTTACCGATTCCGGGTTCACCACCAATCAATACCAGGGAACCGGGAACAAGACCTCCGCCGAGAACCCTGTTGAATTCAGTATTCCTGGTGTCATACCGTTCCGTCCTGTCTGAATGAACTTCGGTAATCTTTTCAGGGACAGATCGTTGACCGGGGATTGCTTCAAAACGTTTTGTGGGAGATTTGTGGATCACCTGCTCGGTGTATGTGTTCCATTCACCACAACTGTTACATTTTCCAACCCATTTGGGCGATTCAGCTCCACAGCTTTGACAGACGAATACACTTTTAGTTTTTGCCATAGCATCATAATACCATGTGTAAAGGTAATCATTAGACGGATAATACAGCTACCGGTTCCTTGATTTATCGATGAGTTTGGATGAAGAAAATCCTTCAAGCAGCGGAACGGAATAGGTTCGTCCACCAATGGTGGCCATATATTTTGAGCCCACGATTTCTTCAATGCGGTAATCACCACCCTTTACCAGTATATCAGGGTTGATCTCTCTGATCAGTTCCAGGGGGGTCTCTTCAGAGAAGACCACCACGTAATCAACTACCTCCAGGGATGCAAGAATGACCGCCCTGGCATCTTCATCCAGTACAGGCCTTGATTCGCCTTTAAGCATTTTTACGGAGGTGTCTGAATTTAAACCGACAACCAGGATGTCGCCATATTGTTTTGCTGTTGTGAGCAGGTGAATATGTCCGGGATGGAGTATGTCGAAACAGCCGTTTGTGAATACAATTTTTTTTCCTTCTGCCAATTTATTTCGCAGCACACTGGCGATCATTTCCCGTGAAATGATTTTATTCTCTATGTCTTCATGGTTTTTCAAATTCCTCTAATTTAGCATTTGCACGCTGTTTTCTTTTTTTTGAAAACAGGAAGATCATGGCAACACTTCCCAGTACAAGTATAAGCAAAGTTTGAGATTCGTGCTGCAAGGTTGCAAAAACAAGCCCTTCAGTTAAATCAAGACCGTAGACAAAATGGAGTCCCCGGGAGACAATCCAATGGAAGGCTCCGATACCGCTTTGTACCGGGACAGCCATCCCCATGCTTCCGATCACAAGTAGGAATATTCCATCCACAAATTTCAGGTCACCCGTAATATCAGGCAGGGAAAAGACGATCACCCAGGTCATGAGAGCATAATTGAACCAGATAAACAGGGTATGGAAAAGAAACTCCCATTTACGCTCCATTTTCAGGACTGTTTTCAGGCCGGATGCCACTCCTTTCATGAGTTGCAGCAGCTTCTGTGCAGGTTTCAGCATAGCGATTCTTCTCCGGAAGAGGTAGAGGGACACGAGTACCAGGACCGCAATCCCGGAAATCAGTATCCAGAATACCATACTTTCTCCAAATATGCCGGTTATTTTGTCTCCCAGGGGAGTAAAAATATAATCACTGAAAAAAGCACCGAATTTTTCAAACCGGGCGATCAGCAGGATGAAAAATATAATGAACATGGAGATCAGGTCGATTGCTCTTTCCACGATCACAGTACCAATCAGGGCATCTACGGGGATTTTCTCTTTTTTACCCAGGGAGATGCAGCGGGTAACCTCTCCCATCCTTGGAAGGGCATAATTGGCCAGGTAACCAAAAAGTACTGCATTCACTGTGTTCCAGAGTCCGGGCTTGTAATTCAAGGGTTCGATCAGGATGATCCACCTCCTGGCACGGCTAAAATGGGCAAGGACCGCAAACAAAAGAGATAGGGCGATCCAGCTATATTTTGCATTCCTGAAATGGCTTCCCATTTCTGAAAAGTCAATACCCCTGAACGCAAAATAAAGTAATATTATTCCAATTGCAAGAAACAGAAAGAACCTTGCTATTTGACGGATCGATTTATTCAAAATTTTTATCAGATAAGTTTGTTGGTTGAAGTGTCGGGAAAGACAATGCTTGGTTGAAATGTTCTTGCCTCTTCAAAATCCATAGTTGCATAAGAGATGATGAGGATGATATCACCAACATGTACCTTTCTGGCTGCCGCTCCGTTCATGCAGATTACGCCGCTTCCTCGTTCTCCTGTAATGACATAAGTTTCAAGGCGTTCACCATTGTTGATATTCACTACCTGTACTTTTTCATTCTCGATCAGGTTGGCTGCATCCATCAGATCTTCATCTATGGTTAAACTTCCCACATAATTCAGGTTTGATTCGGTGATGGTGACCCTGTGTAACTTTGATTTTACAACTTCGATATTCATGCTACAAATTTAATTAAAATAAATATTATCTATCAACCTGACACCCCCCAATAATACGGCTATACAACCAACTTTATCCGCCGGACCGTTCCAGTGCAAAACCGGATGCAGGTGCTGGTCGTCCACAATTTCAAAATACTCCAGTGTTATCAGGGGGTGATGATCCATTGCTGATGTCACAAAACGCTGAATTTCACCGGGCATATGATTTTTTTTCATCTGTCTGGCCTGCTGCAGCGTTTCGTATATAAATGGGGCCGCAGCCCTTTCGGCTTGCCCCAGCAGACGGTTCCTGGAGCTCATGGCGAGTCCGTCCTTTTCACGGATGATGGGACAGCCGACGATCTCAATTTCCATATCGAGGATCGACGCCAGTTTTTTAATGACGGTTAACTGCTGGAAATCTTTTTTTCCAAAATAGGCTTTATCGGGGTTTGCCGCGTAAAAGAGTTTGCTTACGATTTGTGCAACTCCATTGAAATGACCTGGCCTGTATTTACCTTCCAGTACAGAATCGAGAGGAGAGAGATCAAAAATACGGGTATCTTTTTCCGGATACATCTCTTCAACGGAAGGGGCAAAAACAATATCAACCGGGTATTCCTGCAACATGGCAAGATCGGCTTCCATATCCCTGGGATACTGTTCCAGGTCACGGGGGTCGTTGAACTGGGTCGGGTTTACAAAAATTGATACAACAATAAAATCCCCATTGCCGACAGCTGTTTCAATCAATGACAAATGCCCCTGGTGGAGGGCTCCCATGGTGGGTACAAGGCCGACCATTTTCCGGTCATTTCGGGCATCCCTGACTGCCTTTTTCAGCGCCTCTTTTTTAGCAATGATCTTCATCTTTTTAAACGAAACGACAAAGATAGGGATTCCGCCTGTAAATAACCGTTCATCTTTTACAGAATCTGCTTTGCGTATAAGACTCCTGCATTTGTAATACCTTGGGGTCTAAATTATTTTTAGTACCTTTGCATGATCAAAAATAAGTCCTGAAAATAATGGAAAGTGTAAAAGTTTTATTCGTTTCTCAGGAAATTACCCCCTATCTTTCAGAGAATGAAATGTCGCATATAGGGAGATATCTGCCACAGGGCATTCAGGAGACAGGCAAGGAGATACGGACATTTATGCCACGATATGGCAGCATCAATGAGCGAAGGAACCAATTACACGAGGTAATAAGGTTGTCGGGGATGAACCTGATCATTGACGATACGGACCATCCTCTTATAATTAAGGTGGCCTCTATCCAGTCTGCCAGAATGCAGGTGTATTTTATCGACAATGAAGATTATTTCCACAGGAAAGCAACAATGCAGGATCCTGAGGGCAGGTTTTATGAGGATAATGATGAAAGAATGATCTTTTTTGCAAGGGGAGTTCTTGAAACAGTCAGGAAACTCAGATGGTCACCTGATATTGTGCATTGTCATGGCTGGTTTACATCCCTTGTTCCGGTTTACCTGAAAAAGGCATACAGGGAAGATCCGCTGTTTACTGATTCACGGGTAGTATTTTCTTTATACAACAACGGGTTCCAGAGTCCTATGGATAAAAGGCTCCAGGAGAAGGCTGTACTGAACAGTGTAAGTAAAAGTGACCTGGCAGAAATAAAGGAACCGAGCTATGAGAACCTGACCCGTCTTGCCCTGCAATATTCAGATGCTGTCATTCAGGGCAGCCCCGATCTTTCGGATGATATTTTGAAGATTATTAAAGAATCAGGGAAGCCAAACCTGGAATATCAGGTTCCTGAAAAATATATCGATGAATATTCCGTTTTCTATGAAACAATTCTGAATTCATAACCTTACATTCTATATGAAGCAAAAAACAGTGGGGGTACGTAAAAGCAAATTCCGCTTTTCAGTATTAATTTCTGTTGTGTTAAGCGTGCTGTTGGTATCATGTGAGCCGGATAATAACCGGTTAGGGGTAGATATATTTCCCTCTCAGGATACAATCCTGGTATTTGCTGATACGATTACCAACCTGGAAACCAGGCTTGTCAGATCCAGGCCCAGGCTGACTTCGATCACTACGGCCAAACCGGATAAGAACAGGGTTTTTCTGCTGGGAAGCATGGCCGATACGATGACCGGCGTTTCAAAGGCCGAAATAGTAACTGAATTCGGCCTCTCCAGGATTGGAAACTTCGGCGAGGAACCCTATATTGATTCACTCTCACTTTGGTTCTATGTGGCCGATGTCATAGGAGATACGTCCCAGCCGATGCAGTTCAGGGTATATGAATTTCTCGACACTCTCCAAATGAACGAGGACTATTTCTCCGATTATGATGTTACAGGCAAATATAATCCTGTACCGCTTGTGGATGAAGTGGTTTTTCCGAAAGCGGGAGAGCTTCTTGAATTTAAAATTGACAATCCTGAATTGCTGGAGAGGATCAGGGCCGCAACAACACCATCGGATTCAATATTCGTGTACAATTCAAAATTCCAACGAAATTTTAACGGATTATACATCACTACCGAACCGGTCACTGAAGGAGGTTCCATGGCGAAACTCCAACTGGCCAACGAACAGGCAGGGTTGAGGTTCAAATATTACCATGATACGATTGTTGAAATCGCAGCAGATACCATTCCATTGAGCAATTACTATATCAGTTTTAATGAATATTTTGCACAGAAGATCAATATATTCAGCCATGATTTTACCGGTACATCCATTGAAAGTCTGTTGGATAATCCGGATGCTGAGCCGGTCATGGGATATCTCCAGGGCATGGCAGGGGTGAATGTAAAGGTATCCATCCCCAACCCGGAAGAATATCTCGACAATCTGACGGCTATCAATACGGCCAGGCTGGTGTTTTATATCGTTCCCGACAGTATCAGCGGCATTGCGGTTGAAGATTATCCCAACCAGCTGATGATGGAAACACAGCTTGACGATACCACGTACATTCCCATATACGATTATGTAATCAATACAAACAGACACTACTTCGGACTGCTAACACAGTCGAACAAGAACAGTGCTTTTCTCGATCCGGTTTACTATTACAGTTTCAATATCGGAAGACATCTGCAGTCGGTCATCTCAGGGGAGATTGAAAACAAGGATATGTTCATTTTTGTTAACAACCCGGCAACCACAACAAACTTAATTAAATTTTGGAGCAACTATTCGGGCCAGAAAGGGGGTCTGAGGTTGGAGATCATATATACAAAGTTTTAAATTATGTGTGGAATAGTAGGTTACATAGGCCACAGGAATGCATATCCAATCCTGCTTAAGGGGTTGAAACGGCTTGAATACAGGGGATATGATTCAGCCGGCGTTGCATTACTGAACGGAAAAGTAAATGTCTACAAGAAACAAGGCAAGGTTACAGAACTTGAAGATTTTGTCACCGGTCAGGATATATCAGGGAACATTGGGATAGGACATACCAGGTGGGCCACCCATGGTGAGCCAAGCGACCTGAATGCACATCCTCACATGTCTCAAAACGGAATATTTACAATTATTCACAATGGAATAATTGAAAATTACACCTATTTAAAAGATAGTCTTAGCGAGCAGGGTTATTCATTCAAAAGTGAGACAGATACAGAGGTGCTTGCCAATCTTATTGAATATATTTACCGGACGCAGGAAGTATCGGCAGAAGTAGCCGTACGCCTGGCTTTGTCGCGGGTGATCGGGGCCTACGGACTTGTAATCCTGTGCAGGGATGAAAAAGATAAGATCATTGCTGCCAGGAAGAGCAGCCCACTGGTGATCGGGCTGGGTGATAATGAATATTTTCTGGCATCTGATGCAACTCCAATCATAGAATACACAGACAGGGTAATTTATTTGGACAATGATGATATTGCCATCATCAAGCATGATGAGTTGGTATTGAAAACCACCATGAAAGATGACGGCCTGGAACCAAGGATCCAGACACTTGATCTGGGTATTTCAGAGATAGAGAAGAACGGGTATGATCATTTCATGTTAAAGGAGATATTCGAGCAGCCCAGGGCCATCAGAGACACATTCAGAGGACGGCTGAAGCTGGATACCAATGAGATCAAGCTGGGAGGGCTATTCAATGTTTACGATCAGTTAATTGATGCAAAGCGGATCATCATACTTGCATGCGGCACCTCCTGGCATGCAGGGCTTGTGGGGGAATATCTCTTTGAGGATCTGGCAAGGGTACAGGTGGAGGTCGATTATGCTTCGGAATTCAGGTACCGGAACCCGGTCATTTCGAAAGAAGATATTGTGATAGCCATTTCCCAAAGCGGGGAAACTGCCGATACACTGGCAGCGATCCAACTGGCAAAAGAGAATGGAGCAACCGTATTGGGTATCTGTAACGTAGTTGGATCAAGTATTTCCAGGGAGACACATGCCGGTGTGTATACCCACGCAGGTCCGGAGATCGGGGTGGCATCCACGAAGGCATTCACTGCCCAGGTCACGGTACTTACAATGATGGCACTGATGGTTGCCCGCGGGAAGGGTTTGATTCCGGATGACCGGTTTGCCACATTACTGAATGAGTTGGAAGACATTCCCGGTAAGATAGAGTTGATTCTGGAGAAGAATGATCAGTTCAAGGCGATCGCGGATATATACAAGAATGTGACCAATGCGCTATACCTGGGCAGGGGAGTTTCCTATCCGGTTGCATTGGAAGGTGCGCTAAAGCTGAAAGAGATTTCGTATATACATGCAGAAGGGTACCCTGCCGCCGAGATGAAGCATGGCCCAATTGCATTGATCGATGAGAATATGCCGGTGGTTGTAATTGCAACGAAAGACAGCTCGTACGACAAGATCGTTAGCAACGTACAGGAAGTTAAAGCCAGGAACGGGATAGTAATAGCCATCGTAACCGAGGGAGATGACACCATAGAAAAGATGGCCGACCATGTGATCGCCATCCCAGCCACTGACCCGGTTCTTGTTTCCATTCTCTCTTCCATTCCGTTACAACTTATAGCCTATCACATTGCCGTAATGCGCAACTGCGATGTTGATCAGCCCAGGAATTTGGCCAAGTCGGTGACGGTGGAGTAGAAACTATGCCTGGAACCGGATTATCTGTCAATTTCAATATGGGAGATTGATTCCTAGGCTATAATTACATTTACACCAGCCTCTTTCAGTATCTTTTCATCAGATGGGGATATCCCGGAGTCTGTAATGATGGTGTTGATACTAGAAACCGGACAGATAAAGGTAAGGCTCCTGCGATTAAACTTGCTTGAATCAGCAACAAGGATCACCTCCTTGGCAATGTCAATCATGATCTCATTCAGATGCGCCTCCTCCTGGTTTGGAGTATAAGCTCCTGTCAAAGGGTCAAATCCGTCGACCCCAATATAAACCTTGTCGACATATAAGTTTCGAAAGTTTTTTGCAGCAAATGGCCCCACAAGTGACAAGGAATTCTGCCTTAAATATCCCCCTGGAATAATGATGTTTATTAACGGATTCTGTACCAGAATGTTGACTATATTTATCGCATTGGTTATCACAGAAAGATTTTTCTTGGTAGAAAGATTCTTGGCGATCTCAGCAGTTGTAGTACCCGAGTCCAGAATGATGGTTTCGGAATCATGTATAAATTCAGCGGCTTTCTTTCCGATTCTTGACTTTTCGGGGTAGTGTAATTTATGTTTGTCCGAAAGGTTGAAGTCCAGCGATACACGTCCTTCCATTTTCAACGCTCCTCCACGTGCCCTGATCAAATGGTTCTTTTTTTCGAGTTGATCGAGGTCATTCCGAATTGTAACTTCGCTGACTTTAAAGAGTTTACTCAGTTCGTGAACATATACCTTGCCGTTTTCACGGAGTAATTCAAGAATTTTTTCACGCCGGTCTACCGTCGCTTTTTTCAGACTGTCTTCCATAATTTATGCAAATTCAGGTAGTAAAGCTAAAAATAATAATTTAAAGTATTTCCTTTTCTTAAATGTATAAAATATAGGAATATAAATTATCCGAAATTATATAACAAGTAAAAAAAAGTTATTATATTTGAAAAACAATAATACGAAAGTATATAGCAATATATAATAAAATATAGGTGAATGGAATATTTTGGTATAAATGAGGAGGAGTTATCCGCCAGGGGCGGTCTGGATACAGCCAGGGAGATATGGAATCAGCCGTACGTATGGGGGTTGACATTTCAAAAGATAATTGAAGAAAGCAGGCAAATTTCGGATTTTTGGAATATTGCCCTTAAAAACAGCAGGAAGATCATACTAACAGGTGCAGGCACAAGTGCATACATCGGGTATTCCCTTGAGGGTACCTTCATGCGAAATACTGGTATTTCGACGGTTTCTATTCCTACTACACATCTGGTTACGCATCCGAAAGATTATTTTCAGCCTGACCTTCCAGTGCTGATCATTTCATTTGCACGGTCTGGAAATAGTCCGGAAAGTGTCGCAGTAATGAAACTTGCAGACAGTATTTGTAAAAGCTGTTACCACCTGGTGATTACTTGCGATAAAGATGGTGCACTGGCTAATTATAAGTCAGCAAACGGGAAATATTCATTCGTCCTGCCGGAAGAATCCAATGATCATGCCCTGGCAATGACCAGTAGTTATACAGGGATGCTGTTCGCAGGGTTACTTATTTCGAGGATTGACAAGGCTAATTCTCTAAGGGACCAGGTAATAACATTGAAGGAATACGGAAATAAAATATTAAAAGGTTATTCAGATAAACTCAAAGAAATTGCAGAACTTGAATTTGAAAGGGTTGTATTTTTGGGTTCGGGTCCGCTTTACGGTACCTCCACAGAATCTCATTTGAAGCTCCAGGAACTTTCCGACGGGCAGGTTATTTGTAAAAACGATACATTTCTGGCTTTTCGTCATGGTCCTAAAGCTGTAGTAAATGAAAAGACGGTGATCGTGATGTTATTCTCCAACAACGAACAGGTCCAGCGGTATGAGCGGGATTTTGTAGCTTCTCTTGGAAGAGGGAAGAGGGCCATGTTACAGGTTGGTGTTTCAGAAGAGCCGATTGCCGGGATGGACCTTGATGTTTCGGTCATATTTTCAGAAGACGGAAAGAAATTAGACGAGGAATTCCTGGCAATTTGCAGTGTAATGCCTGCCCAGATACTCGGGTTGTTTAAATCACTTAACCTTGGATTGAAGCCCGATAATCCATCAACCACCGGGGCAATTTCCCGTGTAGTGGAAGGAGTGAAGATTTATGATTTTTGATGAATGTTTGAGAAAGGACCGGAATGAATAGAATATTACGACAAAAAGCAAAAGAGGCGGGTGTATCATTACTTGAATATTTGCTTCTTCGGATCGATCAGCTGGAAAAGGAGACATCTGTAAAGAGGACAATATTTGCAGCTTGTCCAAATTCTATTTCGGTTTTAAAGGCCTCCCTTATTTCAGCAAAGAGAAACAATGCCCCCATTAAGTTTGCAGCCACACTGAACCAGGTGGATACGGATGGAGGCTATACAGGCTTTACACAGAAGGAATTTGTTGATACTATCAGGGAGCAGGCGCGCATAATCAACTTTACCGGACCGGTAATTATCGCTGTGGACCATGGAGGGCCATGGCTGAAAGACAGGCACCGGCTTGAAGGATATAGTTATGAGGAGTCCATGAATGCGGTTAAAAACTCCTTTGAAAAGGCGATTGATGCACAATATGACATGATTCATGTTGATCCTACAATCGATATAACCTTACCGAAAGGAGTACCAATTGATATTGATGTAGTTGCAGAAAGAACCGTTGATCTCATTGCTCATTGCGAAGCCCACAGGAAGAGCAGGGGTCTTGACAGGATCGCTTATGAAGTGGGTACCGAAGAGGTGCACGGCGGACTTGCTGATATGAATGTTTTTACTCGTTTCCTCAATTTGTTGAGGACCGGATTGCATGAAAACAAGCTTGATGATGTCTGGCCATGTTTTGTCGTGGGTAAGGTGGGAACAGATCTTCATACCACAATGTTTGACCCGGTGGTGGCAAGGCAGTTAACAGATACTGTAGTTCCCTATGGCAGTAGAATAAAAGGTCATTACTCCGACAGCGTGGATAATCCGGAGCAGTACCCTTTATCCGGGATGGGGGCAGCCAACGTCGGACCTGAATTTACTGAGCGGGAGTACGATGGCCTGATTGAACTTCACAACCTCGAACAGGATCTGTTCAGGAAAGGTAAAGTAGCCAAAATATCAGGGATCAAAGAACGTCTCTGGGAGGCAGTAATCGAATCTGATCGCTGGAAAAAGTGGCTGAATGAAGATGAGTCCCAGGATGATTTTTATGCGCTTGAAGAGGCGAGGCAACTCTGGCTCATTAAAACAGGATGCAGGTATATCTGGGAAAATCCGGAAGTTGTAGCAGCACGAACAAAGCTCTACGCGAATATGGAGCACAATGGAATTAAGGCAGAGGAGATTGTATTGACAAGTATCGGACAGGCAATGGACAGATATTTCCATACATTTAATCTTGTAAACCTGGCAGATTTATTATAGACAGGAAAAAAGCATAAATGATGAAGCATCCACAAAAATTTGATGTACTGGTAGTTGGTGAACTGAACATCGATTTGATACTAAACAAAATTGCAGGATTTCCTGAGATGGACAAAGAGATTCTCGCTGAAGAAATGGTAGTTACACTGGGTAGTAGTTCTGCAATTTTTGCAAACAACCTCAGCATTCTCGGGTCGAAAGTAACTTATCTGGGTAAGGTGGGAACCGATAATTTTGCAGATAAAGTAATCGACACCCTTAAGTTGTCAGGGGTGGATACCAGCAACATTGTTTCAACATCAGGTTTTCTTACAGGATTAACAGTAGCGCTGAATTATGACAATGACCGGGCCATGGTTACCTATCCCGGAGCTATGAGTGATTTGAATATTGGGGATATCAGCCCTGAAGTCCTTCGATCCGCCGGTCATATGCATCTAAGCTCCATTTTTCTGCAGGAAGGACTGAAGCCTGATGTAATTGAATTGTTCAGGAGAGCCAAAGAGGCGGGGCTCACAACCTCTTTTGATCCGCAGTGGGACCCCAGTGAAAATTGGGATATTGACCTGAAGGCACTGTTGCCTTACGTGGATGTATTTTTGCCCAATGAGAGTGAATTAAGGCAATTTACTGGCAGAGAAACAATTGAAGACGGATTAGCGTCTATTAAACCATTCTGTAATGTGGTTGTTGTAAAAAACGGGACCCAGGGAGCGGTGATGTGGGATAAAACAAGTATCACAAAGCAAAAGGCATATCTTAATGAGAAGGTGGTAGATGCCATTGGTGCCGGAGACAGTTTTAATTCAGGATTTATCCACAAATATATCCACGGGAAATCTTTGGAGGAGTGTGTTGCGTTCGCAGCGCTTACAGGCGCATTGAATACAACAGGTTCCGGCGGAACCTCTGCCTTTGAATCACTTGATAAGTTAAAAAGAACTGCCCTGGAAAAATTTAAATACGCAATATAAGATGAGGCTACAAGATAAATTATCGGAACTTCGGGACCGGAGGGCGGCCATATTGGCGACCAACTTTTACAACCTGGAAACTTTGAATGCGGTATTGGCAGCTGCCAAAGCCGAGAGTGCCTCGATCATTTTACAACTTTCGGAAAGTTCAATAAATTATATGGGACTTGAACTGGCAGCCAGTATGGCTAAAACGGCCATTCAGGTATCGGGTGTTGAAGGGTGGCTGCACCTGGATCATGGAAGTAGTGTTGCGTTGGTTCAAAGATGCCTGGATGCAGGATTTGATTCGGTAATGATTGATGCCAGCGAGAAGCCGATGGCGGAAAATATTAAAGTTACCAGGGAGGTTGTAAAGCTCGCTGAAAAATATGGAGTCAATGTTGAAGCAGAGCTGGGTTATATTGCCAAGCTAAACCAGGAGCAGGCACATATGGGATTTACGCAGCCGGAAGAAGCACTACAATTCATTGAACAGACAGGGGTAGATGCGCTGGCAGTATCCATCGGATCGGCTCATGGCTTTTATAAGGTAGAACCTGAACTTGATTTGGAACTATTAAGCAGGATCAGGGCGGTGGTACAAACACCACTGGTACTTCACGGAAGTTCGGGCATACCTGATGCTGTAATAGTCCAGGCAGTTAAGAACGGAATCACTAAGATCAACCTGGCCACAGAGATAAAAAATGCCTTCATGCAACAATTGAAGAGGGAACTGACCGGTACAGATGAAATTGACCTGAGGATCGTATTCCCCAAAGCCACAATAAAAGCACAGGAACTGATACAAAATAAACTGCGGGTAATTACCCGGTAAATAAGATAATTATGATGAGAAAAATGATACCATCGCTTATGCTACTTGTTCTGGTTTCATGTAACCAGGAAAATCCGGAAGTGGGTATAGAAGATTTGAAATTAAAAGATTTCAGACCTGTTTCGGTTTATAACATACCCCGTGCAAACATTGAAAAAGCTGCATTCCCGATAATTGATATGCATTCCCATGATTATGCAGCCAATGAAGAGGAAATTGATCAATGGGTTCGGGCCATGGATGAGATCGGTGTTGAAAAAACTGTGATCCTGTCATACCAGACCGGGGAAGCATTTGATGCAGTGGTTGAAAAATATTCAAAATACCCTGAAAAATTTGAGATATGGTGCGGACTGGATTATACCGGTCATGATTCCGATGAGAATTGGGTGGACAATGCAGTTATGGAATTGGAACGTTGTTATGAGATGGGCGCCAGGGGTGTAGGAGAACTGGGAGATAAGGGTGAAGGATTACTCTATTCCAAGCCCACCCCAGGATATGGACTGCATATGGATGATCCTGACCTGAAAGCTGTTTGGGAGAAATGTGCAGAACTGGGTATGCCCGTAAATATTCATGTGGCAGAACCAATCTGGATGTACGAACCAATGGATTCAACCAATGATGGTCTCATGAATGGGTACACGTGGCGTGTGGATTTGACAAAGGAGGGGATACTGAACCATGGAGAACTGATTCAGACCCTTGAAAATGCGGTGAAGGATAATCCAAATACAACCTTTATCGCCTGTCATTTTGCAAATTGTTCCTACGACCTGTCCATTGTGGCAGACCTTCTTGATAAATATCCCAACCTGTGGCTTGATAATTCAGCCAGGTATGCTGAAACAGCGCCGATCCCGCGATATACAAAATCATTTTATGAGAATTACAGCGACCGGATCATTTACGGAACCGATATGGGTATGGGCGTGGATATGTATCAGGTTACACTGCGGATCCTGGAATCTGAAGATGAGCATTTCTACGAGTCCGACATGTTCGGATACCACTGGGCACTGAATGGTTTTGGGCTGCCTGATGATGTGCTGAAAAAACTGTACAAGGAAAATGCATTGAAAATTTATGAAGCAAATTGATATGAGATTAAAAAGCATCAGACAATCCATCATAATGTTGGGTATATCATTGACAATGGTATCATGCAATAACCAGGTAACCATTACCAGCGGTGACCTGGAGATCGGATTTGATAAAAACATGCAAAGTAAGGTGCATTCCCTGAAGCCTGGGACGGATCGTTTTTCAGAAGACGGTAACGTAACAGAGTACCTGGAAACCTTGCAATTTCGTACCGGGGCTTTTAAACTGGAATCGGTGAAAACAAATGGGATCGACGATTCCTTTGGGAAGGGCGAAGAGTATATCTTACAGGGGCAGTACAAAAACAATGGTGCCTCGATCAGTAAAATTGTAACCGTGAAAACCTATCAGAACTTTCCTGATGTTGCTATATTCAATATACGTTATGTAAACACTGGGGAGGCGGACCTGCTTGTAGAAAGCTGGATGAACCATCATTATGGAATCCAGCCGGGTAGCGAGACCCCTGAATTTTGGTCATTTCAGGGCAAATCTTCTTCGGCAAGAGGCGATTGGGTATTGCCCGTGACTCCGGGGTTTTACCAGGAAAATTTCATGGGAATGAACCAGTCTGATTATGGTGGAGGAATACCCGTAACGGATCTTTGGAGGAGAGACGGAGGGATTGCCGTTGGTCATATGGAACTTGTTCCACGGGAAGTTTCCTTACCAGTTCATTATGACAGTTTTAAGGCGCTGGCCTATGTAGGCGTATCGAAAAAATACGACGACCCAATGCAATTTAACATTGGAGATACACTCAAGACGGTGGAGACTTTTGTGACAGTACACAAGGGAGATTATTATGCCTCATTGGAGAAGTATTCAACGCTGATGCAGGCAAAAGGGATAACTTTTGCTGAATCTGAAGAGCAAGCTTTCGAAAGCATCTGGTGTGGATGGGGTTATGAGCGGAAATTTACAGTGGACGATATCATCAGTACCCTGCCCAAGGTAAAGGAACTGGGAATCAAATGGGCCGTCATTGATGACGGATTTCAGATTGCTGAAGGGGACTGGCGAGTAGATACACGGAGATTTCCGGGTGGTAGTGCGGATATGAAAAAAATGGTGGACGCAATCCACGATCATGGACTGAAAGCCAAACTGTGGTGGGCTCCACTGGCAGCCGATCCCGGAAGTAAGGTTATAGAAGAGAATCCTGACATCCTGCTGATCAATGAAGATGGGGCACCACAATATATTACATGGTGGGATAGTTATTACATGTCTCCTGCCAGTGAGGCAACCTTTGAACATACCAGGGAAACTGTAAAAATGTTCATGGATGACTGGGGGTTCGACGGATTAAAGCTGGATGGCCAGCACATGAATGCGGTGCCGGAAGACCACAACTGGAAAAGGGATATTGAATACCCGGGTAAATCAATTGAAATGCTCCCCGAGTTCTTTAAGATGATTTATGAAGAGGCAAGGGAAATAAAACCTCATGCAGTTGTTGAGAATTGCCCCTGCGGTACCTGTATGTCATTTTATAATATGCCCTATACCAATCAGACGGTATCATCCGATCCCACAAGCAGCTGGCAGATCAGGCTTAAAGGAAAAACCTATAAGGCAATTATACCGCACATTGCCTATTATGGTGATCATGTGGAGTTGAGTGATAACGGAACTGATTTTGCAAGTTCCTTCGGAATTGGGGCGGTATTGGGAACAAAATTCACCTGGCCGGAGGATAATCCAAACCAGTCACAGAGTTATTTGTTAACACCGGAGAAAGAAAAAGAATGGAAAAAATGGTTTAACCTTTATCATGAGAAAATGCTATCGAAAGAGGAATACAGGGGAGATCTTTATGATATTGGCTTTGACAAACCGGAAACGCATGTAATATCAGATAGCGAAACGATGTATTATGCGTTTTATAGTAAAGCATGGGACGGAGAAATTGAACTGCGCGGGCTGGATGCAACCAGGGAGTATATCGCCTACGATTATGTAAATGAAACTGAATTAGAGCGTTTTAATGGCGATGACCCAAAAATGAATGTTGCATTTAATGATTATCTGTTAATCTCGGTGTATCCCATTGATAAAGAAGTCGTTAAATAAAAAACAAAAGAAATTTTATTAAATAATAAGTGTACGTAAGATTTTTATTTTAAAAATAAGTATTTAATAATCAAATATATTTTAAAAACTTTCGTATATTAAGCGTTCAATAACTTATAACCTTATTATTAAATAGAAATTGATGAAATAAATGGAGGATTGATGAAAAATCCAATTTATGCAAATCAAATTATATAATTATAAACTTTAAAATTGTATTTATGAAAACGAGAAGATTAATTTTTGGAACAATTGGTTTCTTCACCATGGCATCGATGCTGTTTGTGTCATGTTCAGATCCGATTCTACCTACTCCTGATTTCTCCTTTGAGATTGATGATAAGACGGTGACTTTTACGAATCTATCTGAAGATGCTGTATCGTATTCATGGGACTTTGGAGATGGTTCAGCGGCTGTAACCGATGAGAATCCAGTGCACACCTATGATGCTTACGGAGATTATGACGTAAGACTCACAGCGACAAATGAAGAAGGTGAAGAGATTAAAAAGATTACCATTTCAGTGGTTAAAGATTGGCCGGCAATTACCATCGACGGAACATTCTCCGACTGGGATGAAGTTGAGAGCATCTATAGCGGTTATGGGGAAGCTTCCGGTACATTGTCTGAAGCTAAAGTAACCACTGATGCTGCAGGATCAAAACTGTACATCTACCTTAAGGGAACAATCAATGCAGATTTTCCTGTACTTCAGGTATTGATCAATGCTGATGGAGACGCAACTACAGGTTGGCAGACTCCTACTGATTATGCTTCAAACGGAGCTGAATATCAGTTTGAGTTCTTTGCAGTTGATGGTTGGGCTGGAACTTATGCGTGGAATTCAGATCCCGGTGTTCAGGACTGGCCTTGGATTGATGATATAACCAGTGATCCTGATAACGGAGACATTACTGAAACCTCAGGTGTTATTGGAGGATCAGAAATTGAATTTGTTATTGAAACATCCTTGATGAAGGATCCGGTTCCTGCTGATCAGATTGGAATTTATTTCTGGGCACAGCCATCTGACTGGTCTGCTACTTCCGGATCATTGCCGGTACTTATGGCTGATCCGCTGGAAGACGTTAAAATGTTCAGTTTCCAGTAACAGAGCAATTCTTCTGTAATCATAAAAATGCTGCCCATTAAAGGGTGGCATTTTTATTATATGGGTAAGAAAACATTATTTGCTATGGAAAGAAGATCCTTTATAAAAGCCGGTGGAGTCATCGGGGTGATGGCGGGTGCAGGGTTACATACCCTGGATGCACGTGTTCCTCCACACAATTGGGAAGATTACGATTTTGGGCCCCGGCCGGAGATTACAGACAGACTGAATCAAGGTCCTTTTTCTGCCTATGGTCCCGATGCAACTGCTCCAGGTGCTGGGGTGGTCATGGTAACCACCCCTTCGAAAAGAATGGTTCACAATTTCGGAATGGGTATGGTGACCTATATTTGTGATGAGGCAGGACCACCAAAACGGAATGGTCAATCATTGGAAGCAGCAATTGAAGACCTTGTGAAGTTTGATCTTGGCAGTAAACTGTATCTGAGAGTAGACTGGAGAGATATTCAGAAGAGACCCGGAAAACTCGATTTTCCCGATCATTGGAAGATCACCTTTGATATGGCAAGGAAGTACAATAAACGGGTAGGAATGAGGATACAGCTGATGAGTCCGGTCATTGAGGATCAGTCTATGCCCGGTTTCCTGGAGGGTAAAGTTCCATTGGTTAAACTTGGAAAAACCAGCGAGATCGGGATTCCCGGGAAGGTTCATTATGCTCCACGGTACGATCACCCTGAATTTATGGATGCTTTCAGGGAGCTCGATGACCTGCTTTCCGATGCCTATAACGGTCACGACCTGGTTGAATTTGTGGACACCTATATGTACGGATTCTGGGGTGAAGGACACACCTGGCCATTTGAAGGCAACCCATTCCCGGATTATCAGACCGCTGAAAACACCTCAATCAGGCTATTTGAACATCAAAGCAAAAACTGGTCAAAGACACCCCTGCTTACCAATACACAACCGGATTACAGTCATGTTGGCAACTCCGAAGTTCTTGACAGAACCGTAAGGAGCCATAACTGGTTGAGAACCGATACCATTTTTATTGAAAATGAACAGATTGAAGCATTGAGTAACCGGCCGCCGTGGACAGGTGCACTTGTTGAAAACGGAATAGCCGACGGCAGTCCTGAAAGCCTGAGAATAACCGATGGCATACCGCGTTCCGAGAACATCATTCATCATGCAAAGGATGTTGGACCCAACTACTTCTCACTGTGGAACTGGCACAATATTTCTGCCGGGGGACTGAAGAGTTATTATAAGCATTATCCGGATGCGTTGGATGATCTGTCAACCTCCATTGGCTACCGTATCAGGCCTTCATGGATCTGGCAGTATGAAAAGGAAGGATATCCAAGAATTATACTTGGACTTGCAAATGATGGTATCTCAGGGGTGCCTGGTGCACTCAGAGTGTACATCCGGGATTCCCGGGGTACAGTGAATGCAGGGGGAAGTCTGGATCCGGGATACCCGTTGCCGGGAAAAATACGACAAGTGGAAATTCCCTTACCAAAGAATACGGAATGGGAAGGGCTCCGCCTCTCAGCGGAAATTGAAGTCAAAAATGTACGATACCCAGTGGCATGGGCCTGTGCACAGAAAGTGAACCAAGACGGATCGATCACCTTAAAAAGAAATATTTAATCTTCCGTCGCGAAAAGCTCAGGAAGACGAAGTTTCTTTAAATGAATATATTAACAAAAACTAATATCTGGCAAAAATGAATAAAAAGATTTGGCTGGTATATGCACTAATTACAACCATCACCTGGGGAATGTGGGGTGCATTTTCTAAAAGTCCCATGGAAAGTGGATTTCCATCAACACTGGTATATTGTGTGTGGGCGATTACCATGATCGTTCCAGGGTTGGTAGTCCTGAAATTCAATAAATGGAGGGTGCAACATGATAAAAAATCAATTATTTATGGTTCACTGATTGGATTTCTTGGGGCAGGTGGTCAATTGTTGCTCTTCCAGGCACTGAAAGTAGGCCCTGCATACCTGATTTTTCCGATTATTTCCATCTCCCCGGTGGTAACAATATCTCTTTCATTCCTCTTCCTGAAGGAAAGAACAGGTGTTCTGGGGATCATTGGAATTATCCTGGCCCTTATTGCACTTCCTTTGTTTGAATATTCCAGGGGTGGTGAAGATAACGGATTCGGGGTGCTGTGGTTTATCCTTGCATTGATTATCCTGGCAGCATGGGGATTACAGGCATATTTCATGAAAATTGCTAACAAACATACGGACGGCGGAAGTATATTCTTTTACATGATGCTGACAGGGCTCATATTGATCCCAATCCCGCTCATGATGACTGATTTTTCTGCGGATATTAACTGGGGAATCGATGGCCTCTGGGAAACCGCCGGGGTTCAGATTTTGAACTCAGTAGGTGCTTTGTGCCTGGTCTTTGCATACAGGTATGGTAAGGCCATCGTTGTATCTCCACTGGCAAATGCAGGAGCGCCACTGATGACTGCAGTGATTTCACTGGCAATCCTTGGGGTTATGCCATCAACAACAAAAATTATTGGTATATCACTGGCTGTGCTTGCCGCCCTGCTTATAGCCCTGCAACCGGAAGATGAGAAGGTCTGATCAGAGAATCAGAGTAACAACTTAAAAAAAATGATGATTATGAAAATAAGGCGTACTGTTTACAAAATAACCTTACTGCTGACAGGACTATTTTTTGTTACATTACTGGCAGGACAGGAAGTGACCGTCCGGTATCAGCCATCCGACGCCCATATTGCCAATCCCGAAAGGGGATGGTATGACCAATATACAACACATTCAGGCAACACAACGCTGGGAACTTCCTACATACCCTTAAATGCCAGTAACATAAGGGACAACAGGGAGCAGGATAACATCACACTCATACTGCGACTGTTTATGCTTCACGAATTTCTGGAGGAACCAGCAGTTAGTGTTGCATACCTGGAAAAAATGCAGGCTGATTTTGATTCAATTCGCGCTGCGGGCGTGAAATGTATCGTTCGGTTTGCATACAGTCTTTCCCAAAATGCTGATGTATGGGATGCCACTCCAGAAACCGTATTTTCACACATAGAATCACTGGGTGGTGTGCTGGCAAATAACAGTGATGTGATCGCAGCCGTACAGGCCGGATTTATCGGCGCCTGGGGAGAGTGGTATTATACAGAGAATTTTGCCGGTGCAGGTTTTATCCCCAGTGAAACAGACCAGCAGAACAGGGCTAAGCTCGTTGAAGGGTTGCTGACTGTATTGCCTGAAAATATTGTTGTAGAAGGAAGAACGCCGGCCATCATGAAGAATGTGGCCGGGACCGATGACCCCATTTTAGAGGCAGAAGCATATGACGGCTCCTTTAAATCCAGGATTGGGCACCACAACGACTGCTTCCTTGCCAATGCTTCAGATTATGGAACATATACCAATTTAGAAGCCGACCTGGCATACCTGCATGAAACAACGAAATATACCATTACCGGCGGAGAAACCTGTGACGGATCCAACAGTTACAGTGATTGTGCAAACAGCACCTCCCGGCTGGTTACACTACACTGGACCTATATGAATCGCGGATACAACAGAACCGTTTATGACAAATGGGTTGCACAGGGTTGTTACGACGAAGTGAATATCTCACTGGGGTACAGGATCAGCCTTGATTCGGCCATAATTAGTGAAAATGCAACACCGGGAACCCAGGTCAACTTTACTTTTCACTTTACCAATAAAGGGTATGCAGCACCAACCCAGTTCAAGCCAATGGAACTCGTCCTGATCCACACCGTTTCAAAGGAGATGACAGTATTGTCCTACTCTGGGACCAATGATGATATCCGGTTCTGGCTGCCCGGTAAGATTGTTTCTGAAGGTTCGGTGGAGGTTCCTGTTGACCTTGCAGAGGGCAATTACAGCCTGGCCATCCGTTTTCCAGACAGCACTGAACTACTGACAGGTAACCCAGCCTATTCTGTTCAATTTTCCAATGCCGGGATGTGGGATGCTGAATTTGGGATCAACAATCTGAATTACATCCTCTCGGTTGGTGCAGGTGGCACAGGATCTCTTCCTGCACCACCTTCAAACCTTAATGCAACGACCGTTTCAGAAACACAGATCGACCTTAACTGGACAGACAATTCAGATGATGAAACCGGATTTGAAATCATGCGATCTGAAGGAACGCAGATGGCCTGGGAATTTGTCGGGTTGATTGGGGCCGATGTGGATAGTTACAGTGATAACTCACTGTCAAAGGGGAAGTATTACAATTATATTCTGCGTTCGGTGAATGACTTTGGCTTTTCCGCCTGGACAGACAGTGTTACCACTGCCACACTGGGAGTAAATGTCCCGGTTGCATTGACTGAAAAGTTTAAGATCTATCCCAATCCACTGGGAGACACAGACCTTACTATTCAATTCAGTGACCAATCGGATAGGCAGTTGATAATCAGGGACATTGCAGGCAAACAGATATACAGGAAAATTGTCAGCAAATCAGCGCTTACAATACCCGGTGAGATGTTCCAGGCGGGAACTTATATCGTTACCGTTTCTGGCATCAATCATGTCTCCAATTCAATACTCATGGTGAACTGAGGAAAGCTGAAGTATGCTGATATCTTGTAAGGAATGCTGCTTTAGACAAAGCAGGGATGGCATGGTACGACTTTCTGTTTCACCACAACCATCATTTTCCTGTATCAAAAAAAGTTGCCTTAAAAGCGATTCCCAGTTCTGGAATGTTTTACAAACGTACAGTACTAAATATTCGTACTGATGTTCATAAAACGGGAATATAGCTTTTAAGACAACCTAACCTAACTACTAACTTATATATGAAAAAAACTACAAAACTAAAAGTTGATTTAAAGTGATTTCATTGTTGTCTATGAATTTTACCAGGTAACATCCGCTGTACAGACCTGATGTATCAATGATGGCTACATCACCGGTGCTCTTTCCCGTAAACAGTTCTCTTCCGTTCAGGTCATAAACTGAATATTCAATGTTATTTTGAGCTCCGGAACCGGTGAATCTAACGGATGAACCCCTTCGTGCCGGATTTGGATACAGTAATCTATTCAGGTCCCGGGCAATATTCTTACTGCTGATTAACGGTAATTCCTGTGTACCGTAAAATTGGATTTGCATCCCCGCTGGTAATTTATCACATTCAATGGTAATCTCAGCGCCTTCTGCACCGGCCGATACACTGTAAGTTTTGGTTTCCCCGGGTGCAAGTCCTTTCAGTGAGCCCTGCGACCGGGTACCGTCAATGGTAATATAGGCATCATAGTATATGGGGGCTACGCCGTAATTCAGTATTTCTAAAACAGAGGAGTCTGCGGTCGTTTTCAGATGCTCAATTTTAAACTTATATCCGGAAGCCATGCTTGCCTGCTTAATACGCTCCATGGTTTGGTACCTGGGCTGATCATTTCCCATGATATAGGATATATGAAAATCTCTGGCATATTGTTCATAGGACTTTCCATATGAGCCATCGGGTAAATCCAATACATGTTGCTGGTCATAGGCTGAGTAGTAACTGAACTCACCCCCGGCCGGGGAAATAAGATACCGGTCCCTGTCAAAGAAATTCCAGTTTGAGGTATTGTAACCACTGTGGGATTGATGCATAAATGAATCATCAAACAGCCCGAATTCAATCTCTTTTAGGTGTGGTTTTTCCACGAAAGGGGTGTAGGTATCATCCGCAGCATCAATGGAGATGCTCCATGGGATATATTTAAACGTAGTATCAAGATGATAGAAGAAAGATTCCTGGAACTCCTTTGAAGGGAACGTGACTCCGAGGGTGAACGGACCACTGTAGATGTGATATTCAGCCCATAATCCGAATCCTACCTGGATAAAAGCAAGGCGCGGATCCTGGTCGTACCGTTCCGCAAACCGCGTATAAAATTCCAGTGTAAATCTTTTCAGCTCTTCATTGGTCCAGTCGGGGAAATGGGTAGTTTTACCTTCCGATTCGCCGATGGTTTCATGATAATCCTCCCTGTTTAAGATGTACTCAGGAACTGATGTTTCATATCCGGGATATACATACCGGAACCTGAATATGGCCTGGTGGTTCCTGCCTGCTATGGCATTCAGCTTTTCCTCTACGGGATCCCAATTATATACACCACTGTCACTTACAACCTCATTGAATAGCATGTAGGAGAACTCCAGGGTTATGGCATCCGAAGTATTATTGCCTGAGTTATGCCAGAATACGATACCGGTCATGGGCTGCACTTCGGTAATGGAGTCATCCGGGTACAGGTTGATGAACGTTACCTGTGCCTGCATCCGGAATACCGAAAAGGCCAGGAAAAATATGGTTATTGAAGACTTCATCTTTTGAATTCAAATTTATGGTGATGATAGGGTATCAGTAACTGTAGTGGTCCATTACCGGGGAGTCCCCTATTGTGATCACAATGCCCGTTATGGTAACCAGAATCAACAATCCGGTTTCTGTTCCATGTGGCAGTTGTCCTTATATCGGTCCTGATTGTGCAGAAAGGACCGGTTGACTGTATTGTGTCAGGCA
>JBBDIE010000139.1:38904-88474 GCA_040880545.1 Bacteroidales bacterium
GGAGTCCCGCCTTCATTGAAGATCGTGTCCAGCAAGTCGTTCCGTACATCATGAGGATACTGTGAAACAAGTTCACGGTAAGGTGCAGAAGGGAATATCTCACCCCAACCGCCGTCGCCGTTGTACATGGACCCGATGGCTCCGGTACTTCGGTTTTCGGTATCATCATGATACAGGATGAATAGCGCTTCTTTGGACGCAAAAGAATTTTGCAATCCGTAGATATAGCTGTCTGCAGGTTCAAGATCATCAGCGGGATTGGCACTCAACACCTGGTTTGCTGCGATGATCACGGAGTCGTATTGCTCTGTGAACAGATAAGCTCTTGAGAGGTAGCCCAGTGCTGCATCCCTGTTCCCGTATTTTATCTTGTCTGTTCGGAAAGTCATCAGTTCAGTGGATTTTTTCAGGTCGCTTATGATCTGCGCATAGGTTTCCCCCACTGTTGCCCGTGGCTTTGCATCCGGTCCTCCGAGTCCAGTTCTGAGGATCAGGCCAGGATTGTCATTTCCATGGGAGGGTGGAAAAGAGAAAACCTTTGCCAGGTCAAAGTATGTGATGGCGCGGTAAAAATAATTTTCACCGATATACTGTTTGACAATCTCTGAAGTTGACGCATCAATTTCAGCATTGTTAATGACCATGTTGCAGTTCAATATAATCTTATACCCCGTTGCCCAAAGGTAGGAGGTGTTCTCCTGTGAAAGCAGATGGGAACGGTTAAATGACAACCACAACGGGTCTGTTGTACTTTTTACGATCAGCACATTATCTGAAGGGAACTCTGTTGTCTGGAACAGTATACGCACATACACATTATTGGTCTCATCACCCAACTGGTCCTTCATCATTCTTAGTGAGCCGTTTGCCAGTCCCCGTATTCCTGTTTCATCAAGCAGAAGCTGATCGGCAGTCTGTGCATCATAGGGTTTCAGATCGAGATAATCTTCACATCCTGCACTGAATACAAGCAGTACTGCAATTAGTAGAATTGATAAACTGTGATTTATATTTTTCATAATAATGTCTTTAAAATATTAGAAACTAAATTCTAAACCAACCAGAAATTGCTTGTTGATGGGGTACTTAAAGGACTGCGTCCCCGGCAACTGCCAATCGCCAATGTACAATGGCACATCCGGATCCGGACCGGAATATTTGGTTAGTGTGAACAGGTTATCCATCGTCAGATTTATCCGCAATCCATGTACATTGATTTTCCGGACCAATGCCGATGGAAGGTCGTAACCCAGTGTGAGGTTCCTCAATCTGAGGTAACTTCCATCCTCCAGGTATCGCGATGAGTATTTATTTGAATTCTTGTTGCCACCGTAAACAGGTTCCGGATGCGTTGCATCATCACCAGGGTTTTCCCAACGTGACCAACCATCCAGAAGTACAAGTGAATTAACCGATACGTTTTCACCGTCATTATCGTATTCCTGCCTGCTCGAATGGTAGATCATGTTCCCCACAGAGTAGGAGAATGATGCATTCAGTGAGAATCCCTTGTATGAGAGGAATGTGCCGAATCCGCCCGCAAAATCGGGGAACGGTGAACCCATTACCTGGTAATCCTGAGCAGCTACGTTGTAGTTGTTTGTAGCAACCCTGTCGATTTCTTTTCCGTTTTCATCATAGATAATATCTTCCCAGAGGGGGTCCCCGTTATCGGGATCAACACCAAGCCATTTGGGCATGTACCAGTCAAATGCACCACCATCTACCAGCAGTATCTGGCTGACCACTCCCCTGCTGATGACCATCTCTTCAACGGACTCCTTATCAGAAAGTGCTCTTAACTTATTGGTGTTTGAGGATATATTAAAATTAATGTTCCAGGTTAGATCCTTGTTTTTTATGATGGCACCGCTAACGGCCAGTTCCACACCTGTGTTCTGAATCTCACCAACGTTTGCCCACTGGAATTCATAACCTTTGGAGGAGGGGAGTGGGTTTCTGAACAGCAGATCTTCAGTCCTTGTATCATAAAAATCCACATTGAACTCCACTCTGTTGAACAACCCGATATCAATACCCAGGTTAAGCGGACGGCTTGTTTCCCAGGTCAGATCATAGTTTCCGGGTAGATCAGGGAAATATGATGATTGTCCGTTGTAAATTCCGGCAGCAGTAAAGGAGGGGAAATATGGATAGAATGAGCCTGAGGGAAAGGTTGAATTCCCAACCTCACCGTAACTGGCCCTGAGCTTCAGGTAGTGAATACTGTTTATTTCTTTAATGAAGTCTTCACTACTCACCAGCCATGAAGCTGCATAAGTGAAGAAATTTGCAAATTTATTGGCCGGAGCAAACCGTGAATTACCATCCCTCCTGTATGAAACAGTGGCAAAATACTTCTTGTTGAAATTGTAATTCAGTTGTGACAATAGTGAGACACTTCTGGATTCAACGATAATTCCCGAAGGAGCCCCTTGCTGGCCGGCAACACCCGGAACAACCTGTCCATGCAGGAATCCTATTGCTTCACCGCCAAAACCACGCTCACTTCTGTAGGACCCGATCTCGCCCCCGATCAGTCCGTCGATACTGTGCGATCCGAAGGTTTTGTCAAATTTCAATAATGAGGTATTGCCAAAAGATCTGTCGAGATAAATGTTATTAGACATCCTGCCTCCGTCGCTCACACCCTCAAAACTTTTTGGAGAATAGATCGTTTCTGATTTGCCATAGCCCATTCCTGCAGAGGTCCAGGAGTCAAATTTCAACCAGTCAAATATCCTTATTCTCAGTGTCACGTTCGCTGCTCCATCAAGCCCGTAACCACCTATCTTATTGTATAACTCCGAGTGGTATGGATTGCTCACAACATTCGACAGCCAGCCGGCATCAGCAACATCATAAACAATCTCCCCTTCCGAATCAACCGGAAGGTCCCATGGTTGAAGTCTGTATACGCCTTCTGCCATGTTCCAGTGCGCATAATTGCTGTTCCCGTAATTAAAGGTGAAGTTTGTCCCGATATTCACCCTGTCATTGAGTTTGTACTTCACATTGGAACGAAGACTGAGCCGGTCATAACTTGTTCCCCTCAGTGTTCCTTCATCATCCATGTAGTCCACAGCCAGGTAATAATTGGTTTTCTCGTTACTTCCGGACGCTGATACATTCACCGTGGTTATATTTGAACTGCGGTATGAATTGTTGATCCAGTCATATTCGTTATTCAGAAGGCTTTCCGGACGGGCAGTAGGAAACAGAGATGGAGAGTAAAGAGATTGATGATAATCATACAACTGTTGTGTATTCATCATCTGGAAGTTTCCAAATTGGGGTATTTTGATACCTCGTCTTATCCGGGCTTTTATCTCCGATTGGCCGGGTTTTCCACTTTTTGTTGTGATCAGGATTACCCCAGCTGCCGCTGCAGATCCATATAACCCGGTGGCACCAGCATCCTTCAAAACAGATATGTTTTCAATGTCATTGGGATTATAGGATCCACCAATAATTCCATCTACAACAATCAGGGGCGTCTGGGGAGAGAAAATGGAACCAACACCGCGAATCCTGATATCGCTGGCTTCCCCAGGCTGACCTGACGCACTTTGTACCTGGACTCCCGCAACCTTACCCACAAGCATATCAGCCACACTGTTTACTGTTACCTGGTCGATCTCATCAGCACTTAGTGACACAACCGAACTTGATATTTCTGTTCTTGATTTTTCAGAATAGGCCATGACCACAACCTCCTCCATGTTCATCAGATCCTGCTCCAGGGACACATCCAGTACCGACCTGTTTCCAACAGGAACCTCCTGTTTCAGGTATCCGACAAAGGAAAATACCAGCACCGCATCCGCATCGGATACCATGATGTCGTAAGTTCCGTCATTGTCTGTCACCACACCGTTTGAAGTTCCCTTTTCGATTACAGTGGCACCGGGCAAAGGTTCATTTTCCAGGACGGAGGTTATAGTACCATTAATATTCCTCTGTCCATGCAACTGGGAGAGCATTAATAAAAACATAACTATGAATGCCAACCCCCCGGATGTTCTGTTTGCTTTAATTATCATAATAGATTATTTCAGGTTAGTTTAACAGTAGTTTACTATATGTGTATAGGCAAATATAAACATAACATTTTAACTTTCGTGTAACTTTCGAAAACTTTTTTAAAAATATTTTATTGTTTCGTTAAGTTGTTTTTGAGTGTAAGACTTGTATTCTGATCATGCATACTAATGAACGGTGCCGGCAAGTCATAATCATCCGGAAATGTAAAAGTTGTACATCCAATTTGTTAATAACAAGATCAAACCAGGTATTGCTTCCGGATCTGGAGATATCTGTATCGGGAAGTATATAAAGGGAGTAGTCAGATAATGAAATGACAGAAGATGTCAGGTGTCATACATCTTCTTATAATATAAGGCGTATGCACCGGAGGTGACATTTTCCAGCCAGTCATTGTTGGTGAGGTACCAGTCCACCGTCTTTTCAAGTCCCTTTTCGAAAGTAACTGAAGGGTTCCATTCCAGTTCACGGCTGATCTTGGAGCTGTCGATGGCATACCGGAGATCGTGTCCGGCACGGTCCTTTACAAAGGTGATCAACCTGGCGCTGGTTCCCGGTGCGTTGTTTAGTTTATTGTCCATAATCTCACACAGGAGCCGGATGAGATCGATGTTCTTCCATTCATTATTTCCGCCGATATTGTAAGTCTCCCCGGAGGTCCCTTCGTGGAATACTTTGTCAATGGCTGCAGCATGGTCCTCCACGTAGAGCCAGTCCCTGATATTTTCTCCCTTTCCGTAAACAGGAATATTCTTGCCGTGCCGCAGGTTGTTAATGACAAGGGGTATCAGTTTTTCAGGGAACTGATTTGGCCCGTAGTTATTGGAACAGTTGGATATAACAATGGGGAGTCCGTATGTATTCTGGTAGGCACGGACAAGGTGATCGGAACTTGCTTTTGAAGCAGAGTAGGGGCTTTTGGGATCGTAGGGGGTATCTTCGGTAAACAGTCCCTCGTCCCCTAAACTTCCGTAAACTTCATCGGTAGAGATGTGGTAAAACCGTCTTCCCCCGAAAGATTTCCAGTTGTTCCGGCAGCCGTTCAGCAGGTTCAGGGTACCAATAATATTGGTTCTTATGAACAGGAGGGGATCCTCTATGGAGCGGTCGACGTGGGATTCGGCAGCCAGGTGAATTACACCATGAATATCATGTACCGAGAAAAGATTATCGATGAATGGCTGATCGGTAATGTCTCCCCTGACAAAAGTATAATTGGATGATTTTTCAATATCGGTCAGGTTTTCCAGGTTCCCCGCGTAAGTCAGGTTGTCCAGGTTCAGAATCTGCGTTTCCGGATATTTTTTCACAAATAACCGGACTACATGCGACCCGATGAAACCAGCTCCTCCTGTGATGAGTATTGTTTTCATAATTAACTTTTTTTGTTTAGGGTACGGTAATGCTGTTCCCATTTCCATGCCGAGAGAAGCGTTTCCTCCAGGCTTTTTTCTGCCTTCCATCCCAACTCTTTATTTGCATAGCTGGTATCGGCATACACTTGTTCGACATCTCCTTCCCTTCTGCCTGTTACACTGTATTTTAGCTGTTTTTGCGTAACTATTTCAAACGCGTTGATTATCTCAAATACAGAATTTCCGGTACCTGTTCCCAGGTTGAATATCTCGTATCCCGATTTATTCTTTTTCTCAATAAGTCGTCTGATGGCCACGACATGCGCTTTTGCCAGGTCAACCACATTGATGTAGTCCCGTACAGCCGATCCGTCCGTGGTGTTGTAATCATCACCGAACACTTTCAGCTCCTCCCGGATCCCGATGGCAGTTTGTGTGATAAACGGTACCAGGTTGTTGGGAATGCCGATGGGAAGCTCCCCGATAAGTGCGCTGGGGTGTGCCCCGATGGGGTTAAAGTACCGGAGCGAGATCATATTGATACCAGGATTTGGTACGCGGAAATCCTGCATGATCTCCTCACAGATCTGCTTGGTGTTCCCGTAAGGAGAATTTGCTTTTTTAATGGGTGCCCGTTCGGTTACAGGCAATTCATCGGGTTCACCATATACGGTGCAGGATGAGGAAAATACGATATGGTCCACACCATGCTTCTCCATTCCTTCCAGGATATGGATCATTGAATCGATGTTATTTTTGTAATACGCCAGGGGGGTTTCCACGCTTTCTCCCACGGCCTTCAAGGCGGCAAAATGGATTACCGAAATAATGTCGGGATGTTTTTTGAATATTTCAAGGGTTGCTTCCCGGTCCTTCAGGTCAACTTTCTCGAACAATGGCCTGGTTCTGGTTATGGCCTCAATGTTGTCAACCACTTCAGGAAATGAATTGGAGAGGTTATCCACGATTAATACGTTGTATCCGGCCTCCTGCAGCTCCACTACAGTGTGAGACCCGATATATCCTGTACCCCCGGTTACCAGTATTGTTTCCATATACAAATTATATTACAGGCTCCAGTATTTCAGCCGGTTTATCTTGTTTCTGAATATCCCCTTCAGATCCACCAGGATCCCGTCCGGAACCATGATTTTACTAAATCCGTTTTCATCCATGGCCTCATATTCCTGGTGTCCAACGGCTACGATTACTGCGTGGTACTTGCCAGTGGGACCGGCCTGTAGTTCATAATTATACTCTTCAAGTACCTCCGCTGAGTTGGCATAGGGATCCACAACTTCCACATGCATGCCAAATTCCTTAAGTTCATAGATCACATCGGCTACTTTTGAATTCCGGATATCACTTACATTTTCCTTAAACGTAGTTCCCATCACCAGGATCCTGCAATCTTTCAGGTTGGTGAAGAGATTTGACAGTTTGATTGTTACCTGTTTGGCCACCCAGGCAGCCATTCCGTCATTAATGGCGCGGCCCGCATTGATGATCTGTGCATGATGACCGTACATGGCTGATTTATGAGTCAGGTAGTAGGGATCCACGCCGATGCAATGTCCTCCCACAAGTCCTGGGAAAAATTGCAGAAAGTTCCATTTTGTCCCTGCCGCTTCCAGTACTTCGAATGTATTGATATCCATCTTGTCGAAGATCATGGCAAGTTCGTTCATGAATGCAATATTGATATCACGTTGTGTGTTTTCAATAATCTTGGCAGCTTCAGCCACCTTGATTGAACTGGCACGATACACCCCGGCTTTAATTACAAGTTCGTAGGTTTTTGCAATCTCTTCTGCCGAAACTGCATCACAACCCGAAGAGACTTTGGTGATACTTGTGAGTGTGTGTTTCTTATCGCCCGGGTTGATTCTCTCCGGGGAGAAACCAACCTTGAAGCCGGAAATAAATTCCAGGCCGGAGATCTCTTCCAATAAGGGTACGCATTCTTCCTCCGTACAGCCAGGATAGACGGTGGACTCATAAACCACATAATCGCCTTCTTTCAAAACCTTGCCCACCGTTCGTGTTGCGCTAAGGAGGGGAGTAAGATCAGGCTTTTTGTGTTCATCGATGGGGGTTGGAACTGCCACCACGTAAATAGAGGCATGTTTAAGCTCCTCAATATCGGAAGTGAAGCTGATATCACAACCGTCAAAGTCTTCAGGTTCCAGTTCATCACTGGGATCGATCCTGTTACGCATTTTTTCAATCCTGTCCTCCTTGATATCAAACCCGATTACCTTAATCTTCCTTGCAAATTCAAGGGCAATGGGAAGTCCGACATAGCCAAGCCCGATAACGGCCATTGTCTTTTTTTTCTCAACTAGTTCTTGGTACATTTTGCAAATTTTGTTTGTCTCGACTGAATTAATTTCAAAAGCAGGCAAATTATCTGATGCCCTTTGCAAAGGGATGGTAATTGCCTTTCAATCCTGTTTGTTCCGCGTTTCTGATATTATATACAGTCTGGATTGAGTTCCTTGCACATTCTACGCCATAACCATTTCCGGCAATAATTTCCTGGTAAGATAGGGTATGAAGATCGGTAAATCCTCCGCTGAATTCAATTTCTTCCCCATTCACCGTTATGGAACGGTATGTACGTTGTCCCTGTACTCTGAATTCGGGCGGTAGATCATTTTCGTCGATACTGAGGTACCACCTTACCCGTGCATTTTCAAGCTGCAGGAATCCTGCTGCTTTGTTATCCTTCAACAGATGGACGACATTCTCTTTTACATCCCCAAAGATCCAGGTGAGCATATCAAAGAAGTGTACACCGATGTTCGTAGCGATTCCACCGGATTTATGCACATCCCCTTTCCATGAATAGTGATACCATTTACCCCGGCTCGTAATATAGGAGAGATCCACATCGTATATCTTGTCGGGCGGTCCGTTTTTAATTTTTTCCCGTAGCTCGATGATGGATGGATGAAGCCTCAGTTGAAGAATATTGTACACTTTCCGGCCGGTCTCGTTTTCATAGTCCAGCAGGGCATCAATGTTCCAGGGATTCAGTACCAGTGGCTTTTCGCATATTGCATCTGCTCCGCTTCTCAGGGCAAACCTGATGTGGGAGTCGTGCAGGTAATTTGGTGAACAGATGGAGACATAATCGATCTGTTTTCCAATACGGTTCAATTTTGCGATATGCCTGTCGAATCTTTCAAATTCCACGAAAAAATCGGCTTCGGGGAAATATGAATCCACGAATCCCACGCTGTCAAATTTATCCAGGGCAGCTACCAGGTTGTTCCCGGTCTCTTTAATAGCTTTTACGTGCCTTATGGCGATATAACCCGCTATTCCAATCAGTGTAAAGTTTTTACTCATTATTAAATCAGGGTATTTTTCTTACTACATTCTCTTTTAATTCATATTTTTCATGGCTTTCACTACAAACGGCGATTCCATTTTTGTCAAATTCAAGTCGATGTCCATATTCGCTTATCCATCCGGTTTGTCTAGATGGGTTTCCCACCACCAGGGCATAAGAGGGTACGGCCCTGGTTACAACAGCTCCGGCTCCGATAAATGCATACGCGCCAATGTCATTCCCGCAGATGATTGTGGCATTGGCACCTATGGAGGCCCCTTTCCCCACCAGCGTTCGTTCGTACTGGTCCCTCCTGATTACGGCGCTTCGTGGATTGATCACATTGGTAAATACCATGGATGGACCAAGGAATACGTCATCTTCACATATTACACCGGTATATATGGAAACGTTGTTCTGTACCTTTACATTGTTACCCAGTTTTACCCCGGGCGATACCACAACATTCTGCCCGAGATTACAATGCTGCCCGATTACAGATCCGGTCATCACATGGGAGAAATGCCAGATCTTTGTACCTTCCCCAATCTCGCATCCATCGTCGATGACCGCAGTTTCATGTGCGAAATAAGTTTTTTCCATGGGTCTCAATTGAAAAAAGTTTGTACAGATTTTATAATATGGTTAAGCTGATCCTCTTCCATCTCCGTATGTATGGGAAGGCTGATCACTTTCGTACAGAGTTCTTCAGCTATGGGAAAATCTCCTTTTTTGTACTCCAGGTCCTTATAGGCAGCCTGCAGATGCAGTGGTGACGGATAATAGATCATTGCCGGCACATCCCGGCTGTTCAAATACTCTTTCAGAGCATTCCGGCGTCCGTTTTCAACCTGTAATGTGTATTGGTGGAAAATATGGTCGGAATCGGGGTTCCTGGCCGGAATTTTCAGTCCGGGGATACCTTCAAAAGCATGATCATATGCCCCGGCAACCGATTTTCTGGCATTGTTGTATTCATCCAGGTGTCGTAATTTTACACGCAATATTGCTGCCTGTATGGTATCGAGCCTGGAGTTTACCCCAACATGTTCATAGTGATACCTTTCGGTCATTCCATGGTTAACCATGGCGTTGATCTTCTCCCCTGTTTGCCTGTTATTTGTAAGCAATGCTCCCCCATCACCATAAGCTCCCAGGTTTTTGCTGGGGAAGAAGGAGGTACAGCCAATGTCTCCCAGCGCCCCTGTCTTCTTCACGGTTCCATCAGTGAGTTTGTAACCGGCCCCGATGGCCTGCGCATTGTCCTCAATTACATAGAGGTTATTTCTGCGGGCAAATTCCAGGATTCGGTTCATGTCTGCAGCTTGTCCGAAAAGGTGCACAGGTACAATGGCCCTTGTTTTTTCTGTGCGTATTGAATCAATCCCGGACGGATCCAGATTGAATGTGTGGGGATCCACATCGGCAAGTACAGGTTTTAACCGGAGTAAGCTGATCACTTCTATGGTGGCTATAAATGTAAAAGGGGTGGTGATCACTTCATCTCCGGGTTGCAATTCAAGTGCCATCATGGCTACCTGGAGAGCATCTGTTCCATTTCCACAGGCAATACAATACGACACACCTGAATAGGCAGCAAGTTCATCCTGGAATGCTCTGACGTCAGGCCCTTTGATAAAGGCGGTAGAATTGATCACTTCCTGAATGGCATTATCTATCTCCTCTTTGTGGCGAAGATACTGTCCGTGCAGATCAACCATTCTTATCTGTTTCATATTGCTGCAGTAAAATCAGTTTAAGCTTACGAATATACTAATTACTGTCTGTTTAGTTGCCGAAAAAATGATGAATTACGTTGATAACTCTGTTCAGAATTCAAATTTACCTTCATCATACGTACCTGCTTTTATGTTAATTTTGTATGCATGGAATGGTAATGGACAAGATAATACCTCAAAAACCTCCAATATGGCTTATTTAGGCAAGTATATTCGTCAGATTCTGTCAACACAGGAACCAGTGATCCTGCCTGGTTTCGGAAGTCTGGTGCCCACAGAGGGCAAAGGTGTTGCGGGGCCCGAAGGTAAAATTGAACCTCCGGGAACCGTGATCAGGTTTGATGCAACGCACCCAAAAGGTGATGGCAAACTGGCAGAAGAGTATGCCCGGGGGGAGCAGATGGACCAGGAAGAGGCCAGGCAACAGGTGCTGGAACTGGTTGATGCCATTAAATTTAAACTGGATAAGGGTGAAAAATATGAACTTGCCTCGGTGGGAACCTTTACCCGTGACGATGACAACAAGATCCATTTCAGGAAAGATCCCAATTGGGTAATCGATCCGGATGAATTCGGACTCTCATCGCTGGAGCTTCTTGAACTAGAAGATGAACCGGAGGAACCTGTTGGGACTCCGGATCCTGTTAAAGCCCCTGCACCTGTTAAAGCCCCTGCACCTGAAGTGAAAACCAAACAGCAGGAGCCGGCGGTTACAGGAAAAGAAACTGTAAAGCAGGATTCTCCTGGACCCCCGCGCAGAATAGAGAGAAAACAAGTAAATAAGTGGAGGATCATCTGGATTGTGGTTGGGTCACTGATTGCAGTATTGGCGCTGATCCTGCTTATTCCCACAGAGAATGGAATCGAATTCGGCAGGGATGGTATTGTGATCAGGGAGAAGGATTCAGAAAAGGAACTACTGCCTTCCAGGGATCCGAATGAATCACGCATTGAAAGGGAGACTACGGGCAGCGAAGAAGTGGAGGATTCCCAGGAAGAGGACCGTCCCGTTACACCTCCTGTTCAGCAAAATAAATATTTCATTATAGCCGGTAGTTTTCAGAGCCTTCCCAACGCAACAGAGTTAATGAATGATCTTAAAGCCTCCGGATTCCCGGCCGAGATAATTATTACCGAGAACAGGCTTTACCGTGTTTCTGTGAGTTCCTTTGCAACAAAGGAGGCAGCGCTCAGGGAACTTCCCGGTATCAAGAATGAGCCCGGGCTGGGAAGTGCCTGGCTGATGACCAGGTAACCCATGTGTCAAAGCAGTTAAGCAGCAAATCCAGGATAGCCACAACAGGAAACTACTTTTTACCCTTAATTTACTTCGGCTCCGTTGTGTGCCTCCTTACCGGGTTCAACGAAATAAAGCTGACCGTCGCTGTTTTCCGAGAGCAGAATCATTCCCTGTGATTCGATGCCTTTGATGTTCCTGGGAGCAAGGTTCACCAAAACACATACTTTCTGTCCGGGCAGATCGTTGGGTTCATAGTATTCTGCAATACCCGATACTATGGTGCGCTTATCGATCCCGGTATCCACGATCATTTTGATAAGCTTTTTGGTTTTTGGAACTTTTTCGGCCTCAAGGATGGTGGCGGTACGGATATCCATTTTACTGAAATCATCGAAAGTGATCTCCGGTTTTTGTTGCGTGACAGGGATTCCTGAATTTCCGTTCGCTTTTGATTCATGGAGCTTATCAAGCTGGTGTTGTATCATCTCGTCCTCAATTTTTTCGAAAAGCAGTCCGGGCTGGCCCAATTCATGACCGGGCTTGAGCAATGTTGTATTACCCAGCAGTTCCCAGCCGGCATGATCGATCTGCAGGAAATTTCTGAGTTTTTCCATGGAAAACGGGAGGAAAGGTTCCAGCAGGATGGTAAGGTTTGCAGTGATCTGCAGGGCAGTATTAAGTATGGTACGCACCCTGTCGGGATCTGTTTTGATCACCTTCCAGGGTTCTGTGTCGGCCAGATATTTATTTCCCAGTCTGGCCAGGTCCATGGCAAGTTTAACAGCTTCCCTGAATCTGAAATTCTCCAGGCTGGTTTCGACAGATGCTGCAATTTGTTTTATCTCACCAAGTACCTGCTTATCGGAATCGGTCAACCCTGCCGGAGCGGGAACCTTACCGTCGTAATATTTATTGGTAAGAACCAGTGCCCTGTTCACAAAATTTCCCAGGATAGCCACCAGTTCATTGTTGTTCCTGTTCTGGAAGTCTTTCCATGTGAAATCGTTGTCTTTATTTTCAGGAGCATTGGCACACAGTACATACCTGAGCACATCCTGTTTTCCCGGAAAATCCAACAGGTATTCGTGAAGCCATACTGCCCAGTTCCTGGATGTGGAGATTTTGTCATTTTCCAGGTTGAGGAATTCATTGGCCGGCACATTGTCGGGAAGATTGAAAGAACCCTCTGCTTTTAGCATAGATGGGAAAATGATACAATGGAAAACGATATTGTCTTTTCCGATAAAGTGGATTAACCGTGAATCTTTGTCCTTCCAGTATTTCTCCCAGTCGGGGGTTAATTCTTTGGTGGCGGAGATGTACCCGATTGGAGCATCGAACCATACATACAGTACTTTGCCGTCTGCCCCTTCAACCGGCACCGGCACACCCCAGTTCAGGTCCCTGCTCACTGCCCTTGGCTGGAGTCCCTGGTCGATCCACGATTTACACTGTCCGTATACATTTGGTTTCCACTCCTTGTGCTCCTCCAGTATCCATTTTTTCAGCCACGGCTCATACTGATCGAGCGGTAGGTACCAATGCCTGGTCTCCTTTAGTACTGGCTTACTTCCGCTGAGCCTTGATACAGGATTCAGGAGGTCGGTAGGACTCAGTGATGTACCACACTGTTCACACTGATCACCATAGGCCCCGGGGTTGTTGCAATGGGGACAGGTTCCTGTTATGTATCTGTCGGCCAGGAAATTCCCCGATTCATTATCAAAATACTGTTCGGTGGTTTTCTCAATAAAATTCCCATCATCATACAATTTCCTGAAAAACTGTGAGGCAGTTTCATAATGGACCTTGCTGGAGGTACGTGAATAAATATCAAAAGTGATTCCAAAATCCTCAAAGGCTTTTTTGTTGATTACATGGTACCTGTCCACAATATCCTGGGGGTTCACCCCTTCATCCCGTGCTTTTAATGTGATGGGTACACCATGCTCATCTGATCCGCAGACGTGAATGATATCCTGTCCCTTTAAACGCTGGTAACGGGTATAAATATCGGAAGGAACATATACCCCGGCCAAGTGGCCCAGGTGAATAGGACCATTGGCATAGGGGAGTGCAGAGGTTATAAGGTATCTTTTGTATGCTTTCTTCATGAAAATTGAATTTGAAAATCTGTGCAAAGATAATTATTAATGAGGGACATGTTTCATTCTGTCAGGCAAATCATAGACGCCGAAAGTAATTTGTGCTGGAAGTTCAAAATTGAACATGGGGGGTTATGCAATCAGAGATTATTTAATAACTTCGTTGTGATGGGATCATTAAAAACACCGGAAGCATTGAAAAAGGGAGATACCATTGGTATCCTGGCTCCGGCGCGGCAGATAAGTGAAGAGGAGGTTACCCCGTTCGCTGCGTATATGCAAAAGAATGGTTATATGATTCGTTATGCCGGGAACCTGCACGGGGCGCACCGGCAGTTCTCGGGAACCGTGGAAGAGCGTTTGCGCGATATACATCAGCTGTTTACGGATCCTTCCGTAAAGGCTGTTTTCGCCGCCAGGGGAGGATATGGCGCCGCACAGTTACTTTCGGGAATGGACTGGGAGATTATTCGGGAAAATCCCAAATGGCTGGTTGGATTCAGTGATGTAACCGCCCTCCATTCGGCCATGGGTAAATTTATGGAAACGGTACATGGTGTAATGCCCTATTCCCTGGTGATGAAAGAGCCCCAGGACATGCTTTCATTCGATTACATGCTGAATGTTCTCACCGGAAGGGAAGTTGGTTACGAGACAGATGACCATCCGCTGAATGTGGAGGGAAAAGTGAGCGGAACACTGACCGGGGGGAATTTATCGGTACTTTACTCCTTGTCGGGTTCGCGATTTGAGCCGGATTATGAAGGAAAAATCCTCTTCCTGGAGGATCTCGATGAATATCTTTATCATATTGACCGGATGGTGCTAAATTTTGAACTGCGTGACATATTCAAAAAGATCACAGGTTTGGTGATCGGCGATTTCTCTGATTTGCACGATAATGCTTCGCCATTCGGTATGGATGCCCTGGAGATTATTGCAGAGCGGGCGTATAAATATAATGTTCCTGCCCTGTTCGGATTTCCTGCCGGACATAAAAAAACGAATTTTCCACTGATATTTGGAAGGGTTATCACATTAACAGTAAAAAGAGGAATGAATTCCCTGTTGATGTATTAACCAAATCAAATTTCATGGCTGAATCACATCTTTTTGGCTCCGCATCAGAAAAAATTGCCGCCAGGTTCCTGATTGCCAAAGGTTACCGTTTGCTGCATATGAATTGGAAATATATGCACAAAGAGCTGGACATAATTTGTACCAACGAAGAATTACTTGTGGTGGCAGAGGTGAAAGCGAGGCAGCAGAACTACTTTCCCCATCCTGAGGATATCATTTCCAGATCCAAGGAGCGATTTATCCTGGAGGCAGCAGAATTTTATATCCAAAGATTCGGGATTAAAATGCCTGTAAGGTTTGACCTGATCCTGATCATTAACCATGATAAATTAATAGAAATTGAACACCTGGAGGATGCGATAATTCCCGGAGTGGAGTAATAATAAACTTTGAAATTTCAATCGGTATGATTATTTTGTATGATGATTTTCCGGGCAATTTCATTACGACTTTTTGGCAACAGCTTTATTGCATTCCTGATCATTGCCTTGCTGGCATCATTATCGCTGTATCTTTTATTCCGTTCAGACCTGATTGCTATCAACAAGTATAGGATTAAAGATATACAGGACAAGGATTATCTGAACAGGGGCCAGCATTATTATGATCTTGAATTTGACGGAAAATCGGAGTACCTGGTATTTACCCATTATGCGGAAATCGACGTAGTAGAGGTTTACGATGACCGCGGTGCATTTTTTGACATACTGAAACCTTCCGGAAATTTTTTGAATGAGGTTCCGGCTTATTTCATTGGGGATACGGATCATGATTTGTCTGCCGAAATCTATCTGTTTACCTTACGGAATGATTCTGTATTGATGAATGGTTATGAGCTCATGGGAAATGATGGTCATTTTCTCCAGGACCATTACATAACAGGTTACAAAACCAATGGCTTAACCAATAACATCAGGCTCGTGGAGGTTGCCCAGGCAGATCTGGACGGAGCGGGAAATGGCGAAATTATTTTTACACTCCGGGCAGGCTATTCATTATTACCCAGGAAGGTGGTGTCTGTAGATCCGTGGTCGGGAAAAACAAACAGATCTGAAAACAGTGCTGCAAGTTATAACAGCATGAATATTTTCAGGGATCAGTCCGGAAAGGTTGAACAGATTGTCACCGGTACTTCGGCATACGAGAATTTTGATATCAATGATTCGATTCAATTCACTGACCATCATGGCTGGATTCTGAGTTACTCACCTGACCTGGCGAGCCTGTTAATGGTAAAAGAGTACCCCAATTTCAAGCCTTATGTATTCCCAGTAATGCTTAGCACCTCGTCAGGGCCTTTCATCTATGCCCTGGTCGTGGAGATGTACCGGGGCATGAGTTTCCTGGAGAAAATATCCGCGGAAGGTGAAACATTGAAACGTATCAAGGTAGGATCGGGGTTGAACAAGTACCTGTTTCTGAATACCCTGTTAAAGGATTTGAATCCGCTCGTAATATTGCACTCAGATACACTTTATTACTATGATCATGCATTAACACTGTTGAAAAAAGAGAGCGGTGCGGGAGTAGTCCTGATCGCCCAATTGTCCCAATCGGATGAGATGAAAGGCACTGCAGGTTTTATCCCTTTTCTGTCGGGGGATAAGTTGGTTTTGAGGGATACCGATCTGAACATCGTAGCAGAAAAGAAGGGGATCAACAGTAATCTGAATGAACCTGGCAGGTATTTTGTCAAAACCATTTTTTCACCGGATCATTATGAAATCGCTTTCAGTTTTGCAGCAGGTACCATGCATTTTGAAGTATGGAAGAACAGGTTCTATGGTTTTCGATTAATGATTTTCGTACTGATTTACAGTCTATTATTTGCGTTATTTTATCTTCTTTTCAGATTGCAGAACCATTTTTATAATAAAAGATACAAAACCCAGCATAAAATACTTGAATTGCAGCTTCAAACGGTGCAGAATCAGTTGCAGCCTCATTTTACGTTTAATGTACTGAATACGATCGGGTCGATGATCTATAAGGATAAGAAGGATAAAGCCTATGAATACCTGAATTATTTTTCAGACCTCCTCAGAAGCACCTTGCTAAGCAGGGCAAGGCCAGACTGGCAGATTGGAGAGGAGCTCAATTTTATAAGTACCTATATGGAGATGGAAAATCTCAGATTCAACAACCGGTTTTCATATCACCAGGGGATCAGACAGGGTACTGATCTCACAAAGCAAGTGCCCAGGTTAGCCATCCAGGCGTTTGTTGAGAATGCAGTAAGGCACGGCCTTATGCATAAAAAGGGAGACGGCCGGTTGTCAGTACTGGTAGAACAGACGGATACCCATGTAAGGGTTGTGGTGGAAGATAACGGAATCGGAAGGGATGCGTCAGCCAGGATTCAGCGACAGAAGATCGGGGTAGGCAATGAGATTTTGAAGGATTATATGGAAATTTATAACAGAAGTAACAAAACGAAATTTAAATTTACAATCGAAGATCTGACTGAAGTTGATGGTAGTGCAGCCGGGACCAAAGTGGAACTTATGATCCCGGGGGATTTCAGATCCAGTTATCCGAAGCCATGAAAACAATAGGATTGATTATCATCGACGACGAAAAATCTGCCAGGGACCTGCTGAAAGATTTGCTGCTTAATGTTAGCTGGGTTGAGATTCTGGGGGAGGCAGAAGGTGTTGAAGAGGCGTTAAAAGAGATCAGGAGAAAGGCGCCGGATGTAATTTTGCTGGATGTTCAGATGCCGGTCATGGATGGTTTTGTGCTGGTAGAAAAGCTACTGGAACATAAGATCCATACGGAAGTAATTTTCATTACCGCCTTTGAGAAATATGCGATTCGCGCTATCCGTAGCTCCGCCTTCGATTACCTGCTAAAGCCGGTCAGGAAAAGCGATCTAACCGAATCACTGGAAAAACTGGCATTGAAGGTGGCATCTGCAAGGATGGAAGAGCAGTTTACAGACCTGATCAGGCAACTGAGTGACACGAAAAAACTGAAATTCAAAAACCGGACAGGTTTTTCGATGATTGATCCTGATGATGTACTGTTCTGCATGGCGGATTCGAATTATACTGATTTACACCTTGACTCGGGAAGAACACTGACAGTTTCAATGAATCTGGGTAAAGTTGAAGAGGTGCTTCCAGCGTTATCTTTTGTCCGGATAAGTCGTTCAGCACTGGTCAACCTTCGGTATCTCACCAAGGTTAACAGGAAGACGCTGACCTGTACCATTGAGCATGATACAATGCACCACGTTCCTGTGTCCAGGAAGTATTTGCAAAACCTGGAAGAGTGTTGTGACCGTCCTTTTTTATGATAAATTTATAACATGTTATCGTGCTTGATAAGAGGTCGGGCATAAGGCAACTATTGACGTTTTCTTGCAAGCATATAAAATTGCATAATTTGCTGTATTTTAAAGGGGGACCATTTTACTTAAATATCATTCGATGAACCTGGAAGAGATTCGTGCGTATTGCATTGTCAAGCCTGGTGTTACAGAGGGATTTCCCTTTAACGACACTGCACTGGTATTTAAAGTGGCCGGAAAGATGTTTGCATTGCTTGACCTGTCCGGGGAGGGCCGGGGTATTAGTCTGAAATGTGATCCTGAACTGGCCATTGAATTGCGCGAGCGATATCCTGCCGTAACGCCAGCATATCATTTTAACAAGAGGCACTGGAACACGGTATTTATTCACGAAAGTCCTTCATCTCAGCACCTCCGGTCCTGGATCGATCACTCGTATAAGTTGGTTTGTGATGGGTTGACAAACAAGCAGAAAGCGTGGCTGGATTCAATATCATGATAAAAACAGGAAGCCGGATAGCGGGTACAATGATCCAACCAGTTCATAATTTGGGAATTACCGTCAGATTACCATCAGGTTACATCCCCGTACCTCCGCCTGGTCGAAGCGCCCTGTGATATCAAACGAACCGTTTTCATTCATTCTCCCCATATCGCCGGTGGCAATGAAACTGCATGAGTATATGTTGGCCAGGTCGATGATGTTTATACCACCGGCCTGGCCCGGGGGTAAAATTGTCAGCGGATCGTACAGATCACGTACCCGAACACGCATCCATGGAGGAGTAAAATAACAACCCGGTTTTTTTGCATAGGCCTGGGAAAGTAATTCTGTCATACCATATTCAGAGTGTATGACCGATACCCCGAATCCCTTTTTCAGCAAACCGTGCAGTTCCTCCCTGACCAGCTCCTTTCGTTTTCCTTTCATACCGCCGGTCTCCATCACTTTGATATTTTCTGTCATCGTCATCGGATGTTTTTCTGCAAGATCAAGCAGGCCGAAACTTACCCCCAACAGCAGTGTGGGATAGTAATCGATCGTTCGCCTGTCCAGCACGCGGGCCAACTCTTCATAATTGCGGAGATAAAAACCACTCTCCTCATGGCAGCTCATCCTGATCAGGTGATCCATCATAAATACCAATGAGGAGTTACCCCTCTCCATGTAGGAAGGTAATAGAGCGAGAATACACAGCTCCTTCGGATTCCCGTAGAACTTAGTGAATGTCCTCAGGAAGCTTTCCCGGTAGAGACTTTCAGATGCGAGATAGTGTTTCCCTGTATCCTGGCCCGATGTACCGCTACTGTGGAACACCACTTCCGGTTCTGTTTTACCGGTTATTATTTTATGGGTTCTGAACAGCTCTATGGGCAGGAAGGGGATATTATCCACATGGTTAATTCCGGAATGGTCAATTCCCAGGTGCGACAGGTATTGTGCATATACAGCATTTTTTGTGGCCTGTAGCCGGAAAATCTCAAGCGCCAGGTTATTGAATTCACCGGCATCGCTAATGTTGAATATGCGCTCTTCCAACCTTTTCATCTCATTCCTGTTACGAATGGTTTACGGGAGGGTCAGCGTGGCATGTGTACCATATTTTGAAAATTGTGCCTCCCGAATTCACGATCCGGCATTACGTTCCATTTCCGGAAATGAACCTTTGCCGTAATGTTCACCAGCTTTCAACCGGCCCTAACCCCTGATCGCCTTAATTCCGGGAAGCTCTTTTCCTTCAATATATTCGAGCATCGCACCCCCGCCGGTGGACACATAGCTGACCTTGTCTGCCAGTCCGAATTTATTGACAGCAGCCACAGAGTCGCCGCCTCCCACAAGGCTGAAAGCCCCGTTTGAGGTAGATTCGGCGATTGCCCGGGCTATACTTACCGTACCCTTCTGGAAATTTGACATTTCAAATACCCCGGCAGGACCGTTCCACAAGATAGTCTTCGAATTCTTGATCACGTCAGAAAACAGCTCTATGGTTTTGTTTCCAATATCCAGGCCCATAAAACCCGCCTTGCCTTCCATAATGGGAGCATTTTCGGTATTTGCTTCATTGTTGAATTCATCTGCCAGGACCTGGTCAACGGGAAGCACCAGGTTCACACCACGGGCTTCTGCCTGTTTCATAACCTTCAGAGCAAGATCGAGCTTATCCTCCTCGCAGAGTGAATTTCCGATCTCTCCGCCTTGTGCCTTGATAAAAGTATAAGTCATGCCACCCCCGATAATCAGGTTGTCGACCCGCTGGAGCAGATTCTCAATCACCTCAATTTTGTCAGAAACCTTGGCTCCTCCCATGATCGCGGTGAACGGGCCAACGGCCTCTTTCAGCACTTTGTCCATAGCAGTAAGTTCACTGTTGATCAGGAACCCGAACATTTTCGCATCGGATGCAAAAAAGTCTGCAATTACAGCGGTTGATGCGTGGGCACGGTGGGCCGTACCAAATGCATCATTTACATATACATCGGCGTAAGTTGAGAGTTTTTTTGCAAATTCTTTGGTGGCAGTCTGTTCCTCCGGTGTTTTTACCTTGTCTTCTGCACTGTGGAACCGCAGGTTTTCGAGCAACAGCACCTGGCCCGGCTTTAGCGCTGCCGATTTTTCTTCAGCCTCTTTACCAACACAGTCATCGGCAAATTGTACTTCCTGTCCCAGGTGTTCATTTAATACCGGGATCACATGGCGGAGTGAGAATTTTTCTTCGGGAGCAGATTTGGGCCTTCCCAGGTGTGACATCAGGATCGCTGATCCACCGTCACCAATTATTTTCCTGATGGTAAGCAGCGCACCGCGTATACGGTTGTCGTCCGTAACATTAAAATTTTCATCCAATGGCACATTAAAGTCAACCCTTACGATCACTTTTTTGCCAGCAAAATTGTAATTATCAATAACTTGCATAGTATTTTGTTTAAATAATTGATGTAGGAACCTGATAGGAACGGCAAAGTTACTATTAATGGAGCAAAGTTCAAACAGGAACCGTATGTTTGGATGGTATCGAAAATTGGTCGGGATGCATCAACATATTTTATTAAATTTGTCATGCAGCATTCAAAAGCAAATTTCATATGCAATTCAGAGAAGTACTCGGGCAGGAACAGGTAAAGAAGCGGCTGATAAAATCAGTAAAAGAGCAGCGGATAAGCCATGCCCAGCTCTTTTTCGGACCCCAGGGAACAGGAAAGTTGCCCCTGGCCATTGCCTATGCCCAGTATATCAGTTGCACCCAGCCCACAGAAGAGGACTCATGCGGAACATGTCCTTCCTGCATTAAATATGGCAAGCTTGCCCATCCTGACCTGCACTTTGTGTTCCCGGTGGTGTCAGTAAAACAGGGAAGTACCAAAACAGTGAGCGATCATTACATTGAACAATGGAGAAGCAGCATCACTTCCAATCCTTATATTTCGGAGAACCAGTGGTATGAAAACATAGGAGCAGAAAACAAGCAGGGATTCATCAGCAGGACAGAAAGTGGAGAAGTACTCCGTAAACTAAGCTTTAAGTCATACGAGTCGGAATACAAGATACTGATCATCTGGTTGGCGGAAAAGATGAACAGGCAGGCAGCAAATGCTTTACTGAAACTTTTGGAAGAACCGCCTGACAAGACTGTTTTCCTGCTGATTTCCGAAAATACGGATCATATACTTCCCACTATTCTCAGCAGGACACAGCTTGTGAGGATCGCCCCGCTGGACCCTGAAAGTATTGAGAAGGGGCTGGAGGAGAAGTTCCCGGGAAACCGGGAGATGATCACCGATGTGATCCGTCGTTCAAACGGGAATTTCACAACTGCACTGCAACTGATGGAGTCGGATGAGATGGAGCTGGAACATTTCAATGAATTTGTATTTTTAATGCGGAAGTGTTACGGTCGTGAGATCGTGGAGATTTATAAATGGACCGAAAAAATTGCCGGATGGGGCAGGGAGCGGCTGAAGATGTTTCTCAACTATGGTTTGCGAATGATCCGGGAAAATTTTATGCTGAACCTGAGTCTGCGTGGGATCTCATATATGACTGTGAAGGAGGATGAATTTTCACAAAAGTTCTCACATTTTATTCACCAGGGAAATGTATTTAAAATGGCAGAAGAATTTGAGCTTGCCATCGATCATATTGAGTCAAACGGGAATCAGAAACTCATACTGTTTGACCTGGCCATTAAGAACATACTGTTATTGAAGCAGCCGGTTCCGGAGAAGCATTGAAATAACTCCGTACCTGATTGAGGTATATAGTGAAGATAATTACCTCCGGAATACAATTTCCACATAAATAGCTACCTTTGTATGATAAACAGGCAGCCAAACCGAAGATACAGCAGTTTATGGAAAGCATGATTGCAAGAGGATGTTGTTCAGCGAAGCAATTTGATGTTTCAGATGAAAATAAGGATCGTCTGGAACACTATTTTGATAAGTGTGGAAAGCTGGATTCATTCAACTGGTTAAGGGAGCTGTCCGACGATTTCGACATCCCTGATATTATCGAAGTCAGATTTAAAAACACACGGAAAGAGATTTACAGGAATGTAAACGGCCTCCGGTTAAAGCGGGGTGATTTTGTCGCAGTGGAGGCTTCTCCGGGGCATGATATAGGCATTATAACACTGGCCGGTGAAATTGTTGAAAAGCAGCTTAGCAAAACCAAATTTGATCCCCGGATTGATGAATTAAAAAAAGTATACAGGAAGGCGAAGGAGAATGATCTGGAGAAGTGGGAAGAGGCGATCAGGATGGAGAGTGAGACCATGCTGAAGGCCAGGAGCATTGCTGCGGAGTTGAACTTGGACATGAAGATCGGTGATGTGGAATACCAGGGTGACCGTACCAAGGCAATTTTTTATTACATTGCAGATGAGCGGGTGGACTTTCGCGGGTTGATCAAGGTATTGGCTGATACCTTCAGGATCAGAATAGAGATGCGACAGATCGGAGCCAGGCAGGAGGCAGGAAGAATAGGGGGAATCGGAACCTGTGGAAGAGAGCTTTGCTGTTCCTCTTATATTACCAATTTTGTATCGGTATCAACCCAGGCGGCAAGGATTCAGGAAGTAGCACTGAATCCGACCAAGCTGGCCGGACAGTGTGGCAAACTGAAATGCTGTCTCAATTACGAAGTTGAAAGTTATTCGGATGCCAGAAAGGATTTTCCCGACAGGAACATTCCCCTGAAAATTGCAGGAGGGAGGGCGATCCATCAGAAAACCGATGTTTACCGCGGAATCATGTGGTATTCGGTAGGTTCCGACAATGGTGCCACTGCCTTGGTTCCTGTTCCCGTTGAACGGGCCAGGGATATCATCGCACTGAACAGGGAAAATGTGTTCCCCGACAGTCTACTGGAAGCCCACTATGTTGAGGAGATTGGGAAAGAGAAGCGGTTAGAGTACATGGATGTTGTGGGCCAGGAAAGTATAACCCGCTTCGAGACAAACAACAAGCGTAAGAACAAGGGCAGGAACAAACCAAGGCCCCATCAACGCAAAAAGCGATGAAGAGAGTATTTGTATTATTTTCAATCCTGCTTATCATTTCCCAGCTGTATCTATCTTGCGATAGTACCATGGTATATAATGAATTTCAACACATTGAGAATAATACATGGAAATGGGAAGAACCCGCAGAATTTAATTTCAGCATCGACGATACGGCAAGTTTTCACAATATCCTTGTCCAGGTAAGGCATACAACAGCGTATCCACTGAGCAATCTTTTCATGTTTGTGCATGTGGAAGGTCCAACGGGGCAAACCATGACCGATACCATTCAGTTCATGCTGGCTGAAACAAGCGGGAAGTGGATCGGAAATGGTGTGGGGAACATGCGTGCTCTGGGCTATCTCTATAAAAAGAATACCCTGTTCCCTGAGCCGGGCGATTACCATATCACCATCGAGCAGGCTATGCGGCTTCCGCAGGTACCTGTATCTGAAGTTGGGTTGAAAGTTGAAAAAATTAATCCATAAGCAGCAGAACATTGAGTAAGAATAAACTTCAGAAATTCTCTGAAATGGAGACATTTCAACGGGTTTTTCAGCCCGGTTTTGATGAGGTATACAGAAAGGAATTCCATTTAAAAGGGAAGTGGGCATCAGAAGTTTTCGGTAATTCGTATCCCCTGGTTCTTGAGCTGGGATGCGGAAAAGGAGAGTACACGGTGGGTCAGGCCGGTATTCATACAGACAGGAATTATATTGGGATCGATATCAAGGGGGCTCGTCTCTGGAGGGGGGCCAGAACAGCCAATGAGGAGGATCTCATGAACGTGGCATTTCTCAGGACCCGGATTGAATTTATCGAATCGTTTTTCTCGGTCGGCGAAGTAGATGAGATTTGGATCACCTTTCCAGATCCACAGCTTAAGCGACGAAGAAACAAAAAAAGGCTGACGGGTTCCAGGTTTCTGAATAGTTACAGAACATTTCTGAAGGACAACGGTATAATTCACCTTAAAACAGACAATGACGAATTGTTCCTGTATACCAGGGCACTAGCGGAGTACAACAAACTGGAAATACTGGCGGAAACCAGTGATCTGTATAATTCTTCTTTGCTGAATGAATCGTTGTCAATCAAGACATTCTATGAAAAACAGTTTTTATCGGAAGGGTCTACAATCAATTATATATCATTCAGGCTACCTTCCGGGAGACAAATAAATGAAATTCCGGTGCGGGATGAATGACCAAAGTTTCTATGACAAGGTATACGAAGTTGTAAAACTGATTCCTTCGGGGAGGGTTACCTCCTATGGTGCCATTGCCCGCTACCTTGGCTCCCCTCAATCGTCGCGGATGGTTGGATGGGCCATGAACCAGTCGCATGTTTCACAGGACTTTGTTCCGGCCCACAGGGTGGTAAACCGCAACGGGATGCTTACGGGAAAACACCATTTCGGTGGGGCGGAGGTTATGACAGAACTTCTTGAAAGCGAGGGAGTAAAAATTGAGGACGATTGTGTAGTGGATTTCACCGCCCTCTTTTGGGATCCAATTGTTGAATTGGGTTTATGAAGATTCAATCTAAATTAAAAAATTGCCTACCTTTGTCCCTTAAACGGATTAATCATGAGTTTAAGCAAAGAGCAGGTTTTACAGGCCTTAAAAAGAGTTATACACCCTGAAACCAGAAAGAATATTGTTGAATTGAATATGATTGAAAATCTTACCATTGAAGGAAAGGAGGTAAGATTTGCATTGAAATTCAACCGACCGAATGATCCTTTTATCGAATCGATGAAGAAGTCGTGTGTAGCTGCAATTGAATCGCAGCTGGGTGAGGATATCAAGATCAGGGGGAATATCGGCACCAATGTACCGGAGCGTCCCAAGGGAATACAGGTTCTACCCGGGGTGAAAAATATCATTGCAGTGGCTTCCGGGAAAGGGGGGGTTGGAAAATCCACAATTGCGGTGAATCTGGCCATAGGACTAAAGAACGAGGGGTACAAGGTGGGCCTGCTGGATGCTGATGTGTATGGCCCTTCCATCCCGAAAATGTTTCATATAGAGGATGCCAAACCGGTTGGAAAGACGGAAGATGGTATAGAATGGATCATTCCGGTTGAGAAGTACGGCATCAAGTTACTATCCGTAGGTTTTTTTGTAAAACCGGAGGATGCGCTGGTATGGAGGGGGCCCATGGCTACCAGTGCTTTGAAGCAGCTGATCTCGCAGGGCGACTGGGGAGAATTGGATTACCTGGTACTGGACCTGCCCCCGGGAACGGGCGATGTTCACCTTACCATCGTACAGGAGGTTCCGGTTACCGGAGCAATTATTGTCAGCACACCACAGGAAGTTGCCCTGGCCGATGTGGTGAAAGGGATCAGCATGTTTACAGGCGAGAAGATCAATGTACCGGTGCTGGGTCTCGTGGAGAACATGGCCTGGTTCACTCCCGAAGAGTTACCGGATAACAAGTATTATATATTCGGAAAGGAGGGGTGTAAAAATCTGGCAGAAAAACTGGGCATTGAGTTGCTGGGGCAGATCCCGCTTGTCCAGGGAATTTGTTCGTCGGGCGACAAAGGAGTACCGGTGGCAGAGAAGAAAGATTCACCCATGGGCAAGGCATTTGGAGAACTGGCTCAGAAAGTGGTTCAGATTACTGAAAAGAGAAACAAGGAGATGGCCCCTACAAAAAAGGTTGAGATTACGAATAAATAGCAAGTTCTGATAAGAAAAATTATGGAAGAAATTACAAACCGTGTTGAATCGGCACTTAAAAAAATTCGTCCATACCTGGTTGCAGATGGCGGAGATATTAAATTAATTGAAGTTACCGAGGATTATATTGTGAAAGTGCAGCTAACCGGGGCATGTCATGGCTGTCCTTTCAGTATGCAAACACTTAAAGCCGGAGTTGAGATGGCTATTAAGAAGGAGGTCCCTGAAATCGTAGAGGTGATTGAAATTAATAGCATGTAATTAGTACCTTGCGGTCGGAGATATCCGGTTTTGGTGAGCCAGGTATAATTTAATGGCTCATGCAAAATATATGTTTGTAAACTTAGTTAATATACTAGGAAAAAACCTTTACAGTATTGCCTCGGTTTCGAAAAGTACATATCTGGTTGCCCCTTTCGCTATTTATGGGGTTCATGCTTGTGTCTTGCAGTGTTGAAAAAAACACGGCAGCTACACGTAATTTCCATAATCTTACCTCCCACTACAATATCTATTTCAATGCCAGTGAAAGTTATAAGCTGGGTATAATACGATCTTCCGAATCGTTCCAGGATGATTTTACAACCATTCTTCCCCTGTTTTATTACGAAGATGAATCCATTCAACAGTCGGTCTCCTCACAAATGAAAAGAGCCATCGATAAGAGTACAAAGGTGATCACATTTCATTCAATTACTGCAAAACCAAAGGTCAGAGGTGGCCGACAGAGCGAGAAGGATAAAGCGTTCTTTGAAAAAACGGAATACAATAAATGGGTGGATGACAGTTTCCTGCTGATCGGGAAAGCCTACATGTACCAGGGGGAATTTTTTAAGGCAGCGGAATCATTCCGCCATGTGATCAATAATTTCCCCGAAGAAGAAACATATTACGTTGCCCTGGCATGGCTCATGAGGGCATACAATGTAATTGGTGATCCGGGAAGGGCAGAAGAGATCATGGTGATTCTCAAGGATGTGGATGAATTTCCAAAGAAACATGAAGAGGTTCTGTATACCAGTCTGGCAGATTACTATGTTAGAAAAGGAGACTTTAAGGAGGCAGCAAGGAATGTGGAGCTGGCCCTGGAAACCAGACCCAAAAAGCCCCAGAGGATCAGGTATAGATATATTCTTGCGCAGTTATACAAAGAAGCGGGGATGGGAGATAAATCGGTGAAAAATTACAAAAAGGTAGTACGGATGAATCCTCCTTATGTACTTTCTTTCAATGCAAAAGTAAGTATGGCTGAAGCATTTGAATCCGGGGCATCCAATAGTGGTGAGATCATCAAGCTTCTGAATAAAATGTTGAAGGATTCAAAAAATAAGGAGTATCAGGACCAGATCTATTTTGCCCTGGGAAATATTTATATGTCCAGGGGGGACCGCGAAAAAGCCATTGATTATTACCACCTTTCCGTAAGCAAGAGTATTCAGAATAATTATCAGAAGGGGCAATCGTGCCTGACACTTGCCCGCATCTATTACAATGAACCATTGTACAATCTTTCGGCGGCCTATTACGATACGGCAGTAAATCTGCTGAATGATGATTATCCTAACTACAAAACATTACAGCAACGATCCACCAGTTTAAACAGACTGGTTACCAATATCAATACATTTGAATTGCAAGACAGTGTACAGATCCTGGCAAGAATGCCGGAAAGCGAGCGGCTCTCGGCCATCGACGGGATCATTAACCAGGTCCGCCAAGAGGAGGCTGCTGCCCGGTTGCGTGAACAACAGGCCAGAGAAGATATGCTGTCAGGCAGATCCGGTTTCAATGAAAGTCAGGCGGGATTTGGAACAGACCAGATGGGGGGAGGTAAATGGTATTTTTACAACCTGAATGCCAAAAGTTTCGGACAACCTGAATTCAGGATGAAATGGGGAGATCGAAAGCTGGAGGATAACTGGCGGAGGAGGAATAAACAATCGATGACTGAGCTGATTGAAGAGTCGGGTGATGAAGCCCTGGACGAAATTGACGGAGGTACGGGCACGGTCATAGACAACAAATCACGGGAATATTACCTTCGTGATATTCCGCTTACCGACTCGGCCATGGAGGTATCGCACACAAAACTGGAGGAGGCATTGTATAATATGGCCATGGTTTACAGAGACGATCTCCTGGATTATGAGAAGGCGATTGAATCACTCGAGGAGCTTGTGAACAGGTACCAGGATGGCCGGTACACCATGGCAGCGTACTATTACCTGTACAACCTCTATAATAATATTCAACAGCCGGCCCGGGCCGACCAATATAAAAATCTGCTTAGCAGAAATTATCCCGATAGTCACCTTACCATGCTGCTTACCAATCCAAATTATATCAGGGAGTTGGAAGAGGAACAGAGAAAAGTGGAAGATTTCTATATGGATGTTTACGAAGACTACAAGAATGAGCGGTTTGGTGCTGTCATTGACAAAGCAGATGCAGGCATGGTAAAATATGCCGATGACAGGGACCTTATGATGCGACTCTCTTATCTCAGGGCAATGTCAATTGGAGCAGTGTTGGGTAAAGAGGCGATGAAGACAGCACTCGACAGTATCGTTGCCTGGTATCCCAATACCGAGATTGCTGATGAGGCACAGGAGATAATCGAATACATGTATGTGGCATTCCCGGTTATCAAAGAGGCTGACCAGGCCAGGGAAGCCGGGCAGTTGTATAATTTCAATAGCAATGCCACTCACCGGTTTATGCTTGCATTGAAGAAATCGGAAAACCTGAACCTTGTAAATTTCAATGTATTGAATTATAACCTGGATAATTTCAATAATTATGACCTTAAGATTGAATTAAAGCAACTTAAAGTGGCATACAACCTGCTTACGGTAAGTGGATTTTCAACTTATGAAGGAGTTACCAGGTATGCCGCACGAATTCGTACTGACATCGGGGAGGTGATGGGAGAAATTCCGGCCGGAAATTATGAGGTGTTAACGATCTCAGAGGAGAATTACAACAAACTGCTGGAGGACCAGCAATTTATCCCTTACCTGTTGTTTTACAAGCAAAATTACAAGGAATAATGGAAAAAGAGATCAGTATATTATGGACCGATGATGAGATAGATTTGCTTAAACCTTATATCCTGTTCCTGGAGGAGAAAGGCTATGTCGTTTCAACTGCAAACAGTGGAGAAGAGGCACTTGAGCAAGTGAGGGACAAAACATTCAACCTGATCTTTCTTGATGAAAACATGCCCGGACTGAGTGGGTTGGAGACCCTGGACAGGATTAAGGATCTGGCCCCTTCCGTGCCGGTTATCATGATTACCAAGTCGGAAGAGGAGGATATCATGGATGAGGCCATTGGCAGTAAAATAGCCGATTATCTGATTAAGCCGGTTAACCCAAAACAGATCCTTCTGACCATAAAGAAACACCTGGATTCCAGGCGGCTGGTGACCCAGAAAACAACTTCAACATACCAGGTACAATTCGGTCAGATAGGAACCCTGATTAACACAGCAGCGACATTCGGTGATTGGGTAAATGTTTATAAGAAACTGGTTTACTGGGAACAGGAGTTGGAAGAGTCGGATGAATCCGGCATGAACGAGGTATTGGGGATGCAATGGGCGGAAGCGAACAACGGATTCAACAGGTATGTCAAAAATAATTACAGGGAATGGTTTAAAGGAGGAGACCGGGAAAAGCCGATGCTCTCCTTCCAGGTTTTCAGGGAAGCTGTATACCCTTTGTTGAAAAAGGGAAAAGTTGCCATGCTTGTTATAGATAACCTCAGGTACGATCAGTGGAAGCTGATCGAACAGGAGATCAATAATAGTTTCAGGGTTGAGGAGGAGTTAATCTATTGCAGTATTCTTCCCACGGCGACCCAGTACGCCAGAAATGCCATGTTCGCCGGAATGATGCCCTCAGAAATAAAAAAGAGGACACCGCAATACTGGATAGAGGAGGAAGAGGAGCAGAGTAAGAACCAGTTTGAAGCGGAGTTGTTACGAGATCAGATGAAAAGGTTAGGTGTTAAGAGTACCGTCAACTACGAAAAAATAAGCAATCAGAAGCATGGAAAACGGATGGTTGAAAATTTCAGTGATATTTTGAATTTTGACCTGAATGTTTTGGTTTACAATTTTGTGGACATGTTGTCTCATGCACGTACAGAGATGGATGTCATCAAGGAGTTGGCTTATGATGACAGGACCTACAGGGCGCTTACACTTACCTGGTTCAATAACTCCTATTTACTGGACTTTATACGGCTGCTTTCCAAAAACAATATACAGTTGGTATTGACCACCGATCACGGAACAATACGGGTTCAGAATCCTGTGAAGGTTGTAGGAGACAGGAAGACTTCCACAAACCTGCGGTATAAGCAGGGAAGGAACCTGAGTTTTCCGTCAAAGCAGGTCTTTGAAATCAATGAGCCCGGAGAGGTACTTCTTCCGAAGTCAAATGTCAGTACAAGTTATATCTTTGCAGGGGGCTACGATTATATGGTTTACCCAAACAATTACAACCATTTTGTAAACCACTACAGGAACACCTTCCAGCATGGAGGTATCTCCCTGGAAGAGATGGTGATTCCCTGTGTGATCATGTCGCCGCGTTAAACCATGATAAAAACAGATATACACACCTTACAGGATCTGGATGCAGCCGCACGAGCATTAGTGGCAGCATTTGGTAGTTACAGGAAAATAGCCATTTCGGGGGAGATGGGGGCAGGTAAAACCACCCTTATACAAGCAATTTGCAAAGTGCTGGGTGTTACCGATATTGTAAACAGTCCCACCTTTGCCCTGATCAATGAATACTTTACAAGCGGTGGAGAGTCCATATTTCACTTTGACCTTTACCGCATTGAAGAAGTTACTGAAATGTATGATTTTGGCTATGAAGACTATTTCTATTCGGATGATTGGTGCTTCATTGAATGGCCTGAAAAAGCTGCGGACCTTATGCCGGAAGATACACTATGGCTGACGATTACAGTAAGAGAGGACGGGAGCAGGATAGTCACAGGCTGACGCACTTCATGCAGCAGGCTCCGGGGAAGCATTATTCTGATTTGACAATCCCCCCATTTTGTACTAATTTAGGTTCGCTAAAACTAAACTAATGAACAAAAAAGGAGGGAGGTCCATTGATCTCAGACGTGAGGGGTTGTTACCGCAGGAGGAGATGCTGGAAGTGGGGACCATCAAGCAGGAGATGATCATTGGCTTGCCGAAGGAGGACCAGAATAAAGAGAGCCGGGTTCCGCTGACACCGGAGGCAGTGGAAATTCTGACGGGCCACGGACACAGGGTAATTATTGAATCCAAAGCAGGAGAATCTGCCAATTATCTGGACAACCAGTATGCAGAGAGCGGGGCGATGATCACAGACAACCGGGGTGAAATTTTCCAGAGTGACATTGTTCTGAAAATTGATCCACCCGATGTTCGTGATATTGACATGATGAAGGATCGGTTAACATTGATTTCTTCATTCCAGACAAGAACCTTCCGTGACCGGGCATATATTGAAAAGTTGATGCAGAAGAAGGTAACGGCCATTTCCATGGAACGTATCCAGGATGAGCACCACTGTTACCCACTGATAAGGAGTATGAGCGGGATTGCAGGAAACACGGCGGTACTTATTGCAGGGGAGTATCTCAGCAACGTACGGGGAGGCAAAGGTGTTATGTTGGGAGGTATCACCGGGATCACGCCCACCGAGGTGGTTATTCTGGGTGCCGGCACAGCTGCTGAATTTGCTGTACGTGCTGCTATGGGGCTTGGTGCTGTTGTCAAGGTATTTGATGAATCGGTTCAGCGATTACGAAGGTTACAGACAGCAGTAGGGGCCAACATTCCAACATCCATATTTCACCCACGGGTTTTTGAAAAGGCGTTAAAGTCGGCCGATGTAGTGATTGGAGCCGTAAGGAGCGATGATGATGTGCCGAAATTTCTTGTAACTGAAGAGATGGTCATGGGAATGAAGAAAGGATCGGTCATTGTCGATATCAGCATCGATAGCGGAGGGTGCGTAGAGACTTCAGAACCAAGAACTCAGAAGGATCCGGTATATACCAGGTACGGGGTTATTCATTATTGTGTTCCCAATATTCCCTCCCGTGTGGCAAGAACAGCTTCCATAGCTGTCAGCAATGTGGTATCACCCATGTTGAAGAGTCTGGGCCAGCAGGGAAGTGTGTCGCATCATCTGAAGCGTGATGAAGGATTGAGGCATGGTGTATATATTTACAATGGAATTCTAACCAATGAATCCATCGGTAACCGTTTTGGAATCCCGTCCAAGGATATAGAATTACTGATGGCGGCATTTTAATAAGGATGAATCCCTCCTTCAATATCCTTCGCAAAAGGAAATGATAATCAATAGATGTTTCGCGGTATCGGGACCGGAATGGGCATTTTTATAGTTGATAAGTGTTTGAAATGAAGAAGTTTACCTAAATTGGGGTTACGTGAAACCGAAAATAATCATATGCATGACCGCTATAACTGTATTGCTGACAGTATGCTGTGAGCGAACTGACCAAATTGACCGGGGCCAGATCGTCCTGAGTTCTGCTTTTAACTTCGATATGGCCACAGTTCAAGGATACAATTTTGATCTCGGGAAGCGTACCAGCTATCCTTCCAGTGGAGAGGCACTCCCCGATATTGTGGTTGATCAGTACAGACGCATCGACGGCACGGTAAAACCCGGATTCACATCGCCTTCAAACCCGGATGGATTTGCACTTGCGGGTGCATTCAGTACCGTGGAGGAGTCGCTGGATTATTTTAATTCCCAATTGCAATCATTTGATCCGGAGGCTGCTTATTCTCCTTCCACCGATACTGTAACACTATTCCAGGTCTGGGTTTTGAAAACCAATGCGGGAAATTACGCGAAACTGCACGTGAATGAGATCCGCGAAGCCTCGGATGCCTCAGGAGAGTACATTGAAGTTATCGTTGATTATTACTACCAGCCGAATGGAGTTCCCGAATTCCCGGATTAATTTTTTGGGCACTTTTTGTTATATTGGGCCTTCTTTGTTAAACGGAGGAGGAAGTGGTTGGTGGTTGGTCAAGGGTTTCAACGTGTGGGACCTTTTTTTAACTACAGAGAAGCAAGCTTTGCACAGCGTTGAAAGGAGTTTTTTGAGTTTGAATTATGGACGTGAAGAGGGGGAGTAATGAGCAAGCTCTTGCGTGTTGTACTGAGGAGTACAATGATTAAGTTTTAGAACCGTAATTTAAAAATTCATTACAGGGTATACCCTGGTAAATAGTTACAAATATTAGAAGCAATGGATTTTATTCTTCTGGGATTCATTATCTACCTTTTTCTTATTCTGGGAATAGGGTTTCTTACCTACAAGAGTAACAAGAGCCACAATGACTATTTTGTAGCCGGAAGGAGGCTGAACCCCTGGGTGGTGGCCTTTTCAGAAAGAGCGAGTGGCGAAAGCGCCTGGCTATTATTGGGTCTGCCCGGTGCAGCTTATGCTCTGGGGTTCCTGGAAATATGGACCGCCATGGGATGTGTCATCGGGATCATTTTTTACTGGTTTGTGATCGCACGTGATTTGCGTGACCAGTCGGAGACGGTCCATGCCATTACGCTACCCACATTTTTTGCTGCAAAATTCATCAAGGGGCAGGCAGCGATCAGGATATTGTCGACCGCAATTATCATTTTTTTCTTCATCTTTTATCTTTCCGCGCAGATTAACGGAGCGGGAAAGATTCTGAACGTAACATTCGGGTTAGGGAACAGGAGTGGTATGCTGCTTGGAGCTACGGTTATTATATTTTACACCATGATGGGTGGTTTCTTTGCAGTGGCATGGACCGATCTGGTTCAAGGCATCATCATGGTCGGAACCCTGGTAGTTCTGCCTATAGCAGGATTCATTGAACTGGCCGAACAGGGTATTACACTTTCGGGGGAAATGAAAGAAATGAGTACAGCAGAAGGGTTTTCACTTTTTTCTTTCACCGGGGGCAAGACCGGCTGGGCAGCGGCAGCGCTGATCATCAGTGGCCTGAGCTGGGCCTTCGGTTATATGGGCCAGCCGCACCTGCTCACCAGGTTTATGTCCATTAAAAGCCCCAAAAAAATCAGAATCTCCAGGAGGATTGCCATAGCCTGGGCAATTCCGGCATTTTCCGGCGCTATGCTGATAGGTGTCGTCGGTGTGGCCATGTACGGACAGGGTTATTTTGAAGATATTGAACAGATCATGCCACACATGGCCACTACCCTGCTCCCTGCCTGGTTGGCGGGTATTTTTATCAGCGGGGCCATTGCGGCGATGATGTCCACGGCCGACAGTCAACTGCTGGTGATCAGCTCTTCAGTTATTGAGGACCTGTACCACCAGACACTGGGCAAGGATGTAACTGACCGGTTCCTGCTGCGTGCAAGCAGGATGATCACGATAGTTATCGGGGGTATTGGCCTGATTATTGCGATTTGGTCAGACAAGCTTATTTTTGCCATGGTTTCTTATGCCTGGGCGGGACTGGGATCATCCTTTGGCCCATTACTGCTGCTGATGTTAAAATGGAAAAAGGTAACCTGGCAGGGAGCCATTGCAGGTCTGATAACGGGGTTTATTACTACGGTAATCTGGTCGGAAATTACTGTACTTGATGACATGCTGAGTGTAAGGTTCGTATCTTTTGTGCTGGCATTCCTGGCAGTTTGGTTAGTTAGCCTGGCTACCTGGAAACAGCATGAGGCTTCACGATAGAACAGTTACAGGTAAAAGAAATAGAAGTAAGTTTGAGCAATTTAATTTCAGGAAATAAGGCGTTGATAATTTTATAGATGGTATTACTATACAATATAGGGATCAGACTTTACGGACTAATGGTACGAGTCGTGTCTGCCTGGAATCCTAAAGCTGCAAAATGGGTGGCGGGGCGACAGGGATGGCGTGAGGAAATTGCAAGTAAATTCAACAAGGAGGACCGGGTGGTTTGGTTTCATTGTGCATCGCTTGGAGAATTTGAGCAAGGCAGGCCAATGATTGAAATGGTACGCAAGCAGTATCCTGCATATAAAATCCTGCTGACATTTTTTTCTCCCTCCGGGTTTGAGAAGCGCAAGGATTATCCGTTGGCGGACCATGTATCATACCTACCGCTGGATACCCGGGCAAATGCGAAGGAGATGCTCACACTAGTTCCCGTGGTGAAAGCAATTTTCATCAAATATGAATTCTGGTATAACTTTCTATCTGTACTGAAGGCAAATAACATACCGGTGTACCTGGTTTCCGGTTATTTCAGACCATCTCAGCTGTTTTTCAGGTGGTACGGTGGGTGGTACAGGAAGATTCTACTTTTTTTCACACATATTTTTGTTCAGAACGGAGCCTCTGCCGAATTACTCGGAAAGTTTGATATTAAAAAGGTTACTGTGTCGGGCGATACAAGGTTCGATCGTGTGATGGCTATTGCTGAAAAAGCAAGGCAATTTGCTGCACTACAATTGTATTCGGAAGGCAATAGTGTAATTATCGGAGGTAGTACCTGGGAGAAGGATGAAATGATACTAAAGGAGGCGTACAGGAAATTAAAGGGGAAGTGCAAGTGGATCATTGCACCCCATGAGCCTTCTGAACAGAATGTTCAAAGGCTGAAATGCTGGTTTCCAGAGCACATAGTATTCTCTGAAATTAAGAATGGTACTTCCCCGGAAGGAGACATTATAATCGTTGATACCATAGGTAATTTATCGTCATTGTACCGTTACGGATCACTGGCATATATCGGTGGAGGTTTTGGCAAAGGAATCCATAATATACTGGAAGCGACTGCAGCAGGTTTACCCGTTCTGTTCGGGCCCAATTATGAACGCTTCAATGAAGCAGTTGACCTTCGAAATGCCGGCGCTGCGTATGTTGTAGAGCATCCGGAGGATGGATTCAGCCAATTTAATAAACTTCTGGGGAACAGGAAACTGCTGGATAAAAGTGCGCAAATCGCTGTAAATTATACACATAAAAAGACTGGCGCATCCAAAATTATTGTTGATTACCTGTTTAAAAATTGAGGGGCAATAATTCTGCTTAAACCGTTCAATTGGTTTAGTTTTAAATGCGCTGTTGAAATACGGCAAAAGAATAACATTTTGTTGATGTTCAGTTAATCTTTTTGTCATATCATCCCGCTTATTTTGCGCTAAATAACCTTAACTAAAATTTATGAAAATGAGAAAGACAAGCAAAATTATTATTCTGTTAGCTTTGTTTGCGTTGCTAACGGGTTCAATTTATGCTCAGGTTACGACATCTGGCATGAACGGACGTGTGATTGACAATAACAATGACCCGATGCCAGGAGCAACTGTAGTAGCCGTCCACGAGCCGTCGGGAACACAGTATGGTACCATTACCAACACTGAAGGAAGGTTTAACCTTCAAGGGATGCGTACAGGGGGTCCTTACCTTGTGGAAGTGTCCTTCCTCGGATATTCCAAGGAATCATTTTCGAATATCAATTTGTATCTGGGGGAAACTTTTACACTGAATGCAGTTTTAAATGAGGGTACAGTTGAACTGGGAGATGTAATGATAGTAGGTAAGAAGGCTTCTGCCTTCCAAACGGATAAAACCGGAGCCACAACCAATATTTCAAACCAGCAATTGACTGCGATGCCAACCATCAACCGGAGTATTCAGGACATTGCCAGATATTCGCCCTATGCAAACGGTATGGGCTTTGCAGGGGGTGACGGTCGCTCTACAAACTTTACGGTTGACGGTGCGAATTTTAATAACAACTTCGGTTTGGGCTCCAGCTTACCAGGTGGTGGGAACCCTATTTCAATAGATGCCATTGAGGAAATTCAGGTTGTCATTGCTCCTTTCGATGTACGACAAACCAATTTTATTGGTGGAGGTATCAATGCAATTACCAAATCAGGAACCAATACATTCAAGGCTTCTGCCTATAACTATTTCAGGAATCAGAACATGCGGGGGAATAAAATCGGAGATGTGGATTTTGGTGAACGTGATGAAGAATCCAGACAAGTTTATGGTGTTACGCTGGGTGGCCCTATTATCAAAAACAAACTATTCTTCTTTGTAAACGGAGAATACGAATTACGTCCGGGTCAGGTTGTAACCTGGAGGCCGTCTGATGACGGTGTGGCCAACACCGACCTTATGCTTTCACGTACAAGCGTTTCGGATATGGAACTGGTAAAACAACACCTGATTGATAACTATGGGTATGATCCAGGTTCATATAGTGATTATCCTGCAGATGAGAGCAACAGAAAGCTTCTGGCCCGTCTCGACTGGAACATTAATGATGCCAATAAATTGAGCCTGCGCTATAACCACACCAAAAACCAGGGATGGAACCCCACCAACGGGAACTCAACTGATGGGGGTTTCCGGAACAGGAATATGAATCGGATTTCTCAATATTCGATGGCTTTTTCAAATTCTCTCTATTCGAGTGATAACATCGTCAATTCAATTTCACTGGATTTGAACAGCCGTATTTCAAATAATATTTCAAATCAGTTCCTGACAACTTATTCAATGATTAAGGATGTCCGTGGTTCCACTTCAGAACCATTTCCTTTTATTGATATTATGTATGGAGTAAATGGTGACGGGAGCCAGATTCTTGAACCCTATATGTCGGCAGGTTATGAATTGTTTACCTGGAACAACGGGGTAAACAACAATGTATTCAATATCATTAACAACACAAATATATATTTAGGGGATCATAACGTTACAGTCGGGGCAAGTTATGAGTACCAGATGGCCAACAACTCCTATATGAGAAATGGTACAGGGTATTATCGTTATGCCAGTATTGACGATTTTCTGAATCAGGCTGCCCCAAGAGATTTTGCATTGACCTATGGGTACGACGGGGAGAAAAATCCGGCTGCTGAAGTTGCTTTTAATCAGATTGGTGTTTATGCCCAGGATGAATGGAATGTTGTTTCCGGATTCAAAATCACCTATGGAATACGTGCCGATTATCTAAAATACGCGGACAACATCATCAGAAACAATGCAATTTATGCATTGGATTTTGGCGGTAAGAAAATTGATACAGGCGAATGGCCGTCTGCAAAAGTTCAAATTTCACCAAGAGCCGGTTTTACCTGGGATGCATTGGGTGACCAATCATTGAAGTTGCGTGGTGGAACAGGCTTGTTTGCAGGGAGATTGCCGTTGGTGTTCTTTACCAATATGCCAACCAACTCAGGTATGGTACAGGGCAGTTATGCTGCAGTTACAAGATATGATGAAAATGGATTCGTTACAAGTGCTGATCCAGTTTTGGCATCATTGGCAGGACAACCAATGCTCACAGACGTGGACAAAATGATTCAAACACTGAATTTGCAGAATACGATTTCTCCGGAAGATGGAGCTCTGCCACGGGATATAAATGCAATTGATCCCAATTTTAAAATGCCCCAGGTGTGGAAAACATCACTGGCTGTAGATTATGAATTTCCAGCTTCATTCCCATTGTCCATAACTTTGGAAGGTATTTATACAAAGACAATCAATGGGGTTATGCTGAAAAATTATAACATTGAGCAACCAGATAACACATGGCAGCAATTCAACGGACCCGATGACAGATACATTTATCCGGCAAGCGCTGACATTACATACAGTTCGAGAAATGCTTACGTACTTTCAAATAATAGTGAGGGATGGGGTGCCATTGGAAACATCTCAGTCTTTGCTGAACCAATAGAAAACCTGAATTTTATGGTTGCTTATACCTATACAGAGTCAAAGGAAATCTCAGGTATGCCGGGTAGTAATGCAGCATCGGCTTATAATGGCCTTATTCAGATTGATGGCCCGCATCTGCCTACAGTACAGCGTTCTCAATTTGTTATGCCTTCCAGGGCCATTGCGTCTGCTTCATACAGAATTCCGTATGCCAACGATCATATGGCTACCACATTTAATCTGTTCTATTCCGGTTATTCACCTTATGGATTTAGCTTCACTTATGAAAACGATATGAATAATGATGGTTATGCAAACGATCTAATATACATACCGAAAGAAAAAGGTGAAATCCAATTTATAAGTGCAGCAGACGAAGATGCTTTCTTCAACTTCATTGAGCAGGACAAATATCTGAGCAGTAATATGGGGAATTATGCCGAAGCATATTCAGCAAGAGCACCCTGGACGCATCAGTTTGATTTACGTTTTGCGCAGGACTTCAGTCTTAATGTTGCCGGTCAAAAGAATACGTTGCAATTCTCGATCGACCTCCTGAACTTTGGAAATCTCCTGAACAGTGAGTGGGGAGTTAACAAAAATATGTTTGAGGCAAACAATGGACAGATCCTCAGGTACGAAGGAGCTGATGTCAATAATGTACCAAGTTTCTCAATGGCTACGGATGTTGATGGTGCATATCTGACAAATTCTTATTCAACCTATTATAATTATAACCAAACCTGGCAATTGCAGTTGGGTGTAAGGTATATTTTCTAATATTTTTCCGAAGATTAAAAAGGAGGCTGTTCAAAAGTATGGACAGTCTCTTTTTTTTATCACAATAACTCCCTGGTTGAAAGGACAAATCTATCTGCTTGTCAAACCAACATAATATAACCGTTAGATATACAGGGCATTACAACAGTTGTTCTTTTCAGGTGAACGTGAATTTTCTCATACGGCTGACTTTTATACAGTTAGGAAAAGGGTTGATTTCTTGTTAATAAAAACGAAACTTTTTATGGGTATCTGTATGTTATTTCTTCCTAATTTCAATCACTGAATTCGGTTTCACCGGATATCTGATTTTTACCCCGGTTTTCAGCCAGGTCTGCTGAAGAGTGTAAGTGAGATGGAGACTCCTGGATATTAATTTATAACAAGCTGAAAAGCAAGACGTTGCATCTGTTTACTTGTAAGGTGTTGAAAAAGCGTAGCACTTGTTAATAACTAGGCATTGTGTTGTGGGAACAGGATTAGTAAATTGGATGTTACATTATGTGTCAGAAACCGGAGGAGATTAACCACTTATTAAAAAGAACTGTATGTCAGACCAGGGAGCAACACAAAAGGGACAAATGATTGTTGAAAAAGAGGTAAAAGCAGAGAAGGAATTGAGAACAGGGAAAGAGGTAAATGAGGTAAAGCCAAAGAGTCAGCAACATTCAAAGACGTATTCCAACGAAGAGGCATTTGAATCCTCCCTTGAGTATTTCAAAGGAGATGAGTTAGCGGCCAGGGTTTGGGTGAATAAGTATGCATTAAAGGATTCCTACGGCAAATTGTATGAGCGTAATCCTGACGATATGCATCACAGGCTGGCGGATGAGATATCCAGGGTCGAGAAAAAGTATCCGAACCCTTTATCCCACGATGAGTTGTATGAGCTCATGAAAGGGTTCCGGTATATTGTTCCCCAGGGATCTCCCATGACCGGGATCGGAAATAATTTTCAGATTGCAAGTTTATCAAATTGTTTTGTGATTGGCCATGATGGTCCTTCCGACTCATACGGCGGAATATTGAAGATAGATCAGGAGCAGGTGCAGTTGATGAAGCGTCGGGGCGGAGTCGGACACGATCTGTCTCACATTCGTCCCTCGGGGAGTCCTGTACTGAACAGCGCCCTCTCTTCAACGGGTGTTGTGCCTTTCATGGAGCGTTACTCCAATTCTACCAGGGAGGTGGCCCAGGATGGCAGAAGAGGCGCCCTGATGCTTAGTATCTCTATCAAACATCCGGACGCGGAACATTTTATCGATGCCAAAATGGAATCGGGAAAGGTAACCGGAGCAAATGTTTCGGTACGGATCGACAACGATTTCATGAATGCAGTTGTAAATGGAGAGAGGTACAAGCAGCAATACCCCATCGATTCTGATGAACCGTCCTATATAAAAGAGATTGATGCAAGGCAACTTTGGGAGAAGATCGTTCACAATGCCTGGAAATCGGCAGAACCTGGAATTTTATTCTGGGATACCATAGCCAGTGAATCGGTGGCCGACTGTTACGCGGATGAAGGTTTCCGGACGGTATCAACCAATCCTTGCGGAGAGATTCCTCTTTGTCCGTACGATAGTTGCCGGTTACTGGCAGTCAATTTGTTCAGTTATGTAGAGAAACCTTTTACGGATAAAGCGGTATTTAACTGGGAGAAGTTCAGGAAGCACGTGGGTTATGCCCAACGAATGATGGATGATATAATCGACCTGGAATTGGAGAAGATCGAAGCGATACTTGGAAAGATTAAATCCGATCCTGAAGATGAGGAGATCAAGCGGGTGGAGATTAATCTGTGGGAAAATATACGAAAAAAGGCACTGGATGGCAGAAGAACCGGAGTGGGCATCACTGCTGAAGGTGACATGCTGGCTGGGCTGGGACTGAGATATGGCAGTGAAGATGCCGTGGACTTTTCGGAGGAGGTACATAAGACCATTGCAGTTGAAGCATACAGATCGAGTATGACCATGGCAAAGGAGCGCGGCCCTTTTGGTGTATTTGATGCCAGGAAAGAGATTGATAATCCTTTTATTCAAAGGATTGGCAAGGAGGATCCTCAACTTGTTGAAGACATTAAAAAGTATGGCCGGAGAAATATTTCCCTGCTAACCATAGCTCCGACAGGGACCACAAGTCTGATGACGCAAACCACCTCAGGGATCGAACCGGTATTTCTTCCCGTATACAAGAGAAGGCGCAAGGTAAATCCCAACGACAAGGATGTGACCGTTACCCTGGTTGATGAGGTAGGCGACAGTTGGGAAGAGTACTATGTGTTCCACCATAACTTCCTCAACTGGCTGAAGATTAACGGCCATGATCCCGAGCAGATAAAAAAGGCTGAGGATAAAGAGGTTGAAAGGTTGGTGAAGCTATCTCCATATTATAAAGCCACATCCAATGATGTTGACTGGGTTTCGAAAGTAAAAATGCAGGGAAGGGTACAGAAATGGGTGGATCACTCCATAAGTGTTACGATCAACCTTCCCGGGGATGCCACCGAAGAGCTGGTGGGGGAGTTGTATGTGGAAGCCTGGAAAAATGGCTGTAAGGGTGTAACTGTTTACAGGGATGGTTCGCGCACAGGAGTGCTGGTGGCATCTTCAGAGAAGGAGAGAAGGTCGGATTCCCCCTTCCCCAAAAAGCGCCCCAGGGTTCTGGATGCAGATATCCTTCGCTTCAAGAACAACCATGAGGAGTGGATCGCATTTATCGGTCTGATCGATGGAAAACCATACGAAATTTTTACCGGGAAAAAGGAGGATGATAATTTCCCGATCCCAAAAACCATCCGGACCGGAAAGATCATCAAAACCAAGGAAGATAGCGGCGATACCAGGTATGATTTTCAGTATATAGACAAGTATGGTTATAAGGTGACCATGGGTGGACTGTCACACCAGTTTTACAGCGAATTCTGGAACTATGCAAAACTGATTTCCGGAGTTTTGCGCCATGGAATGCCCATTGTGGATACGGTTGAGTTGATTACATCGCTGAGACTGGATGACGACACCATCAATAACTGGTCGGCGGGTGTGGCCCGGGCATTGAAAAAATATATACCCGATGGAACGGAAGTGAAAGGGAAAATGTGTGAGGATTGTGGTTCGGGCCATCTTATTTATCAGGAGGGCTGCCTGATATGTACCGAATGCGGCTCTTCGAAATGTGGGTAGATGTAGCAAGTCACTCAATAGAAAAAGGCCGGTTTATCCGGCCTTTTTCAATATTAATAGCTGATCCTGAAATCTCAACGATCCTTTACCGTCATTAATCTTCTTTTTTCTTATGATGAATAAGGTATGCAACCAGCAGACCGGTTCCACCGAAGAAGAGTACCGAACCAAAATAGGCGGGCTCCTGTCTGATGCCGGTGTAAGTTTCCAGGAGACTTCCCACAAAAAATCCCAGTCCGAGGCCAACAATAAGCAGAGCCCACTTTAACAATGCCCCTGTATTGTTCTGTGGTTTAAATTCGGCCGGATTGATGCTTTTTTCAATCATGGCCATCCGCTCCCTGTTCCGGGCAGTGAATATCACATAAATTATTCCGAAGGCGGTGGCGAAAAAGGCGATGGCAATTAAAATATCATCCATAATAATAAATATTGGTTTAACTTTAGAATTTAATTGTTTGACGCACGCACGGAAAATAATGTTACAAAGATTGATCTGATTGTAACGTTACGTTCAAAATTGCGTCTTATATCATAGATGCACAACCAAACCGAAGCATATTACCTTGAGAGGATTATTCAGGGCGACAAGGAGTCGTTTACCCCGATCGTGGAGAAGTATAAGGATATGGTTTATACATTGTGTATCCGCATGTTGAGGTCTGAAGAAGATGCCCGGGAGGCGGCACAGGATGTATTTATGAAGGTTTACAGGTCGGTTGAAAGTTTCCGGGGAAAATCAAAATTTTCCACCTGGATATACCGGATCACCTATAATCATTGCATCAGTATGCTAAGGAAACAGGTAAAAATGATCGACCTGGTGGATGAATTGCCGGAATTTCGGATCGATGAGGAAACGATGGATGCCATGCAGGAGATCAGGGACGGAGAGAGAAAACGCTATTTACAAAAGGCGATGGAGACCTTGCCGGAGACAGATTCGCTTGTGGTGACACTTTTTTATTACGAGGAGTTAAGCCTGGAGGAAATTGAGGAGATAACGGGTCTTTCGGGCAGTAATATCCGGGTAAAACTACACAGGGCACGGCAAAAGTTATACATCGAATTGAGCAAGCTCCTGAAAACAGAAATACAATCAATTTTATGAAAATGGACAGAGACAATAATCTGACAAAAATCATACAGAATGATGGGATCATTCAGGCGCCTGAAGGATTTACCGAAAGTGTGATGAGGGAGATAGACACATCATCCGTGTATCGTCCGTACAAGCCCATTTTAAGTCGAAGAGCCATACTTATATTTGCAGTTTTCTTCCTTGTATTGATGGTTGCCGGCTTCCAGGGTACCGAAAGTCTTAACAATGATCCACTATTTGTACTGCCCGACTGGGAAATAGTACTCCCCAGGATCTCTTCTTACCTGTTGGCGGGTGTGGCTGCCGGATTTATCCCGGTAATCCTGCTTGCATTGCTGGAGTCAGGATTTAAAAGACGAATACCTGGTATTTAAATCACCCCCAGTTCTTCCCCCACTTTTTTAAATCCTGCAATTGCTTTTTCCAGGTGTTCCAGGGTGTGGGCCGCAGATAGCTGTACCCTGATCCTGGCTTCTCCTTTGGGAACTACAGGAAAATAAAATCCGATCACATAGATGCCCTCTGCCAGTAATTTAGAGGCAAATTCCTGGGAGAGTTTTGCATCGTACAGCATCACGGCACAGATGGCAGAGGCAGTGGGCTTTATGTCGAAACCGGCTGACTTCATTTCACCCATGAAATATTCAGTATTGGCATGCAAACGGTCCTGCAGTTCTGATGTTTCGGTCATCATATCGAACATTTTGATCCCTGCTCCTACCACCGCGGGAGGAAGTGAGTTTGAAAAAAGGTATGGCCGTGAACGTTGACGAAGCATCTCAATGATCTCTTTGCGACCTGTAGTAAAACCTCCGATGGCGCCGCCAAATGCTTTTCCAAGGGTTCCAGTTATAATATCAACCTCACCGCGGATATTGAACAGTTCCGTTACACCTCGTCCGGTCTCCCCCACCACTCCGGCAGAGTGACATTCATCCACCATCACCAGGGCATCGTATTTCGCTGCCAGATCAATAATCCGGTCCATGGGAGCCACATTCCCGTCCATGGAGAAAACCCCGTCGGTAACAATGATTCTGAACCGTTGTGCCTGTGCTGCCTTCAACTGCTCCTCCAGATCGGTCATATCAGCATTTTTATACCTGTACCGTTGAGCCTTGCAAAGCCGTACACCGTCAATAATGGATGCATGGTTCAGTGAATCGGAGATGATGGCGTCTTCTTCAGTCAGGATAGGCTCAAACACCCCTCCGTTTGCATCAAATGCTGCTGCATAGAGGATGGTATCTTCGGTTCCGAAGAATGCGGCGACCTGCTGTTCCAGCGTTTTGTGCAGGTCCTGTGTACCACAGATAAACCGGACAGACGACATGCCGAATCCGTGGCTGTCCAGTGCATCTTTGGCTGCTCTTATCAGCACCGGGTGGTTCGATAATCCAAGGTAATTATTGGCGCAGAAATTCAGCACCTCTTCTCCGGTACTGATCGTAATCTCTGCATCCTGGGGGGAGGTAATGATACGCTCGTTCTTGTACAATCCGGCTTCCCTGATCTCGTTGATCTCGCTTTGCAGATGCTCTTTAATCTTTCCGTACATGATATTTTTTTTTACTTGTTTAATTTTTTTCTGACCTCCGTGAGCATGATCTCTGTCATTTTTTCCAGGTCGTAACTGTTTTTAAATCCCCAGTCCATGCGAGCAATGATATCGTCCACATTCTGGGGCCACGATTCGGCGATCTCCTGCCTGAAGTCGGGTTTATAACTGATTTTGAACCCGGGAACATGTTTCCTGATCTCAGCGGCCACCTCTTCCGGGGATGTACTGAATCCACCCAGGTTGTAACTGCTGTGGATGGTCAACCTGGAGCGATCGGCCTCCATCAGGTCGATGGTTGCCTTGATGGCATCGGGCATGAAGAGCATGGGAAGCGATGTGTCTGCCTGGAGAAACGATTCGTACCTTCCCTTTCGGATGGCTTCATAAAAGATCTCTACTGCGTAATCGGTGGTTCCGCCCCCTGCTTCCGTTTTATAACTGATCAGTCCGGGATAACGAATGCTCCTTACATCAACCCCGTATTTGTTATAGTAGTAGTCGCACCAACGCTCCCCGGCCAGTTTGGAAATTCCATACACGGTAATCGGTTCCATGACCGTCAGCTGGGGGGTATTCACCCGCGGCGTTGTTGGTCCGAATACGGCGATGGAGCTTGGCCAGAAGACCTTTTTCACATCCACTACCATCCGTGCCACTTCCAGGATGTTCATCAGGCTGTCCATATTGATGTTCCATGCCTGGATGGGGAGTTTTTCGGCATTTCCCGAAAGCACAGCGGCCAGGTGATATATCTGGGTGATCCTGTGGCGGATAATAAAATGGATCAGCTGTTTGTCGTCCATCACATCGAGGATCTGAAAGGGCCCCTCTTCCATAATGTCTTTAGGCGGAGCTTTAATATCGGTACCCCAGACATTTTCAACTCCGTAAATCTTTCTTAGTTCAACAATCAGTTCAGAACCGATCTGACCGGCTGCGCCGATCACCATTATTTTTTCCATGTATTGTATGTAGTTTGACTATGTCCATAAAGTAGCGTGGCTGGATCATAATGTTTGAAATTAAAGCCTGCTCCGTGTTTTAACTGGGCGTGCACAAATCGGACATTATGGACAGACACTCGTTAATCCTATGCGAAATTAGAATAAAGTGTGGTCATAAAAAATGATGTGAAACATAAGGGGAACAGCTCCCATGTTATTCAATGGCTCGGGTGTTCCGTAACAATCGTTGATCCGGGTATACCATTCCAGAATCGCTTCATCGGTAAATGGAAAACTTTTAAAGTCAACCACGATGGCCCTGCTTTCTGGAGCCACACGATCAGTCCGAGGGGTCGGGATAAGGATGAGGAGAAGACAGGCAGGATAAAAGCAATGGACTATTTACAGTGTTTTATTGGGTGTATGTAAATTCGAAAGTCGAGAGGCTGTTAAAAGCTCCAGCCAAAATTGATGTAACTCAATATCCTGTTTTTCTTGGGACTGTAGGAAATGGTGGCCGTTAGCGGACCGAGTGGTGAAAGGTAGCCCAGGCTCAGGCCGGTCCCTAATAGGATATTATTGATGTCAATATGGCCGATTTTTTCAAATTCAAAATCATACAAGGCTGCACCGACTAAAGGTGTAAGATAGAACTCAGACCAGATGTTCATGTTCCATCCCAGCTCGGCAGTTATTATCGAAGGGGTGAGAATTCCATATTCATCAATGCCAGGAAATACGATCTGATCCCGCAAAAAGGGATAGGTTCCACCAAGGTTGAACATATTTAAAAACCCCTGGGTGTAGTTGTAATTATAGCCTGCCTGAAACCTTATAAAAAAAGAGGAGTTGGTAGGGATTGGCTGATAATATTCATAGATGAACTTCAGTTGTATAAAATCTTTGATGGTGATGTCTGTCTGCGATAAATGATTAATGGTTTCGTCATCAGTGACAATGTTGAGTGAAGGCTTCTGATTCAGAAACCAGGTGGTTGTCAACCACAGGTTCTGGCCCGAACGGGAAAACGCATGCCTGTCGAGCGTATATTTTTTGAATCCGGCAAAAATTTCATTTCCGGAATTTTTGCCGCTTAACGCAAAATCTGTTTGAATGGTTGGATCCAAAAATTGTAAGTAATATGCAGCTCCGATAAAAAGGAAGGAGCCTTTCCCTGCTGTTTGATTAAATGAAGCATCCAGACGCTGGTAACGTTGTTTATAAGCAGCAACAGTAACAAAATTTTCATTGTAAGGGAAATCCAGGGCATATCCTTCGGCTTTCAATCTAATCCAGTTTTTAAGGTATTCGGAAGTGAAGAAATCAACATTTGCGCGAAAAGCAGGCTGCCTGCCTAAACTGAAACTGAAGTCACCATAGAGGTTGTGCAGGAATAACTTTTTGACAGAAATACCTCCAACCAGGCCAACCCCCAGAAAATCATTGTAATTCAAACCCAACTTCAGCCTGTTCAAAGGTTTTTCACTGAAAGTATAAACCAAATGCTTTTTTTGAGGGTCTGTTTCCGAAGGATGATAGTTGTAAGTAATCCGGTCGAAGTAGCCTGTGGAATATAATCGCTGAGTGACCTCATTAATATTCTCAGCAGTTACTGTATCTGTAAAGTAAGCAGTAACAATATTATTGAGAAAGTTTTCTCTAATTTTTTTGAGGCCCAGGTAGGAAATCTGATCAACCACAATATAATCTCTATGGCTTATTTTGGAAGCCGTCTCTTTATCTGCAGGGTTTATTTTGGCCAGTTCCTTTATCTCGGGTATAAAATTTCTGGCCATTTGCTTGCCTTTTTCGATGATAGTATATACTTCGGTAAAGCTTGAAGCATTGAAACCGTCTAAATCAGGAGAAATAAATAAATCGGTATTTTTTTTGTTTTTTTCATACGCAATAGCATTTTTAAATAAACCCATTTGGTAGATGATGTCAATCGGCGTTCTCAGATCCTCAGCTTTTCTCAATCCATGAGAAACATCCACACCTATTACATAATCAGCCCCCATCTCTTTTACGACATCAACAGGGAAATTATTTACCGAACCCCCATCCAATAGGTGAATGCCTTCCCTTTCAACAGCGGTAAATACAGCCGGGATAGCCATGCTTGCACGGAGAGCACTTATAATATCTCCTGATGACATCACCACCGGCTCACCGGTTTCAATATTGGTAGCCACACAAGCAAAGGGGGTAGGAAACCGGGAAAAGTTATCTGTTTCACGAAGATGGAAAAAGAATAGCTCAAGGAGATTCCAAAGTTGCTGGCCTTCAATCGCACCGGTTCTGACAACAATTTTAAATTTCTCGAACGGTAACTCAATCAGATACTTCCCTGACCGGTATAGGTCACGGACATGAATATTTTCCAATTCGGGATTGGGGTCAAAAACATGTGTCCAATCAATTGATAGAGCAATTCTTTCAATATCGGCAGCGGAATATCCAGCTGAGTAAAGTCCTCCAACAATACTGCCCATGCTGGTTCCGGATATATAGTTCACTTTTAATCCCAGGCTGTCAATCACATGTAATACACCAATATGTGCAAATCCTTTGGCTCCGCCGCCACTTAGCGTGAGGCCGATTCTGCCTTTGACCGGACTTTCAGCAAATACTACAATTTGAGAGATCAGTAGGAGAGCTAAAAATGCCCACAGTTTGTAGGGGTAAAACAATCCCGGATTAACAGATAATCTTGTATTCGACATTTTTTACATTGGCTGTTAGTCAGTTAGCTTGACTTCGATGATGGGGTCAAACTATATAAACCGTTATGCTCTTATTTTTAACTTTTATACAAAGGTAATCTATTAGAACAATTGTTTACTTGTCAGATGCTTCTGTTTCAGGAATTACACC